>CALGTK010000488.1 GCA_937904325.1 uncultured Planctomyces sp. | reverse complement strand
CATGTCAGACGCTGACCACCGGGACATTCAGTGCGAAGTCCGGCCGAAAACTGGAAGCCGCGGAAGACGGCACGATCAAAGTAGCAGGGCAGGCGGTGACTGACACTTATTCGCTGGAGTTTCCCCTGCCTGTCGTCGGGAAAGGTGAGAAACTGACAGCGATCCAGCTGCAAACATTGCCTGGAAACGCCTTTGTCGTGTCCAGCGTACTGGGCTCCCTGCTTCCACCGAATGGCTCTCGGCTGGACGGTCGATTTATCCGTGTTGAACTTCCCGGCAAAGGCAAGATGGTGTCGCTCGCCGAAGTTCAGGTCTTCAGCGGATCGGAAAACATCGCTCTTAAGGGCGAAGCAAAGCAGAGCACGACCGACTTCGGCGGACCAGCGAAGCTGGCGGTCGATGGCAACACGAATGGCCACTACACCGAAGGGAAGTCGGTGACTCACACGGCAGTATCCGACAACCCGTGGTGGGAAGTTGATCTGAAAGCGACGCAGCCGGTTGATCGCATCGTCATCTGGAACCGCACGGATAGTAATCTTCAATCGCGCCTTGATGGCTTCATTCTCAAAGTACTCAACGACAAACGAGAGCCCATCTGGGAACAGAAGATCGCAAAGGCTCCGCAGAACGACGGTGAGTACTCACTGAGTTCCGCTCGTGGCATTTCGTTTGCTGCTGCGTTTGCGGACTTCGAACAAAGCGGTTTCCTGTCTTCGTACGTGATCAACAACCCGGATGTCAAAACGAAGGGGTGGGCTGTTGGTGGGGCTCAGCAGTTGCCGCACCAACTGACACTTATTCCCAAATCAGCGGTTGAGGTGCCAGTTGGCTCAAAGCTGTCGCTGACGATTGAGCAGAATTCTCAGTCGAAGAATCACACGATCAGTCAGTTCCGGATTGCGACGACGTCTGAACCAGCAATCGTTGAGTTTACAAAGACACCAGCAGATCACCTTGCCATCCTGAAGACGCCGGTCGACAAACGCTCGGAAAAACAGTCGACGACGCTGACGAATTACTTCCTGGAGAAGATCGCTGCGGCACTGAAGCCCGATCGCGATTTGCTTGCGCAGCGAAAGAAGCAGCTCACGGACCTCAAACCGGCGACGTCTGTGCCTGTCATGAAAGATCTGCCCGCTGACAAACGGCGTGTGACGAAAATCCAGATACGCGGAAACTTCCAGCAAACGAGCGATGAAGTCACCGCAGGCGTTCCTGCCGCATTTCACCCGTTGCCTGATGATTTACCACCGAACCGACTTGCCCTGGCGAAGTGGCTGGTTGATTCCCGGAACCCGCTGACAGCGCGTGTCGTCGCTAACCGGTATTGGGAAATCATCTTCGGCATTGGAATTGTCAGTACGAGCGAGGAATTCGGTTCGCAAGGAGAGTTACCTGTTCATCCAGAACTGCTTGACTGGCTGGCAACGGAACTCGTCGCCAGTAAATGGAACATCAAGCACCTCGTCAAGCTGCTGGTCACTTCTGCCGCCTATCGACAATCATCGCGAGTTACCGAAGCTCTGATTGCTCGTGATCCGCAGAACCGCCTGCTGGCACGCGGTCCTCGCTTTCGGCTCTCGGCCGAGATGATTCGTGATCAGGCACTTAGCGTCAGCGGGCTGCTGGCTAACAAACTGTTCGGGCCACCGGTCAGGCCACTTCAACCCAACCAGGGTGTGAGCGCCGCATTCGGAAGCGCCATTGACTGGAAAACCAGTGAAGGTGATGACAAATTTCGAAGAGGTCTTTACACCACCTGGCGCCGCTCAAATCCTTATCCATCAATGATGGCGTTTGACGCGGTGAACCGTGAAGTCTGCACCGTTCGTCGAGACCGGACCAACACTCCGCTGCAGGCACTGGTCACGCTCAACGACCCAGTCTACGTCGAAGCCGCTCAGGCGTTGGCAAGACGAATCGCGGAGCATGACGGCTCAACTGATGATCAGGTAGTATTCGGATTTCGGCTGGCAACTGCTCGGCCGCCGGAGCCGTTTGAGAAAACTCGACTCACCAAACTCTTCGAAGCCGTTCGAGCAAGATATGCCGATGATTCTGAAGCCGCGACGTTGCTTGCCACGATGCCGCTCGGCCCTGTTCCTGAAGGAGCAGATGTGGTCGACCTGGCAGCCTGGACCGTCGTTGGAAACGTCCTGCTTAATCTTGACGAAATGTTTATGAAACGGTGAGTCAACCACGACTCGAACAAATCTACTCTGTACGTGATCAATATCGGACTCAGCCATGAACCCGTTTACTCAGCGAATTCAAAACCTGACAAGACGCCACTTTCTGCGAGACTCGAATATCGCTTTGGGTGGTATGGCTCTGTCCGCGATGGCCGGCACCAGTGTGAGTGCCAGACCCAAGGTCATCAACCCGCTTGAGCCAAAGAAGACTCATCACGAGCCCAAAGCGAAGCGAGTTATCTATCTGCACATGACGGGTTCGCCGCCGAACCTCGACCTGTGGGATTACAAGCCGGAACTCATTCAACGGACCGGCGAAGATTGCCCGAATGAATTTCTGGAAGGTCGCCGTTTCGCATTCACTTCGGGCGTGCCAAAGCTGCTGGGAACTCCCCGTAAGTTTCCGCAGGTTGGAAAAGCGGGACTGCGGATGTCGGACGCCGTTCCGAATCTGCACAAAGTCGCCGATGAGATGTGCCTGGTTCACTCGATGAACACTGACCAGTTCAACCACGCGCCGGCCGAATTGCTGATTTACACTGGTTCGCCCCGATCAGGCCGCCCTTCGATGGGCGCCTGGGCGACGTACGGACTCGGATCTGAGAATGAGGATCTGCCAGGATTCGTCGTTTTGATTTCCAGCGGCGTTCAGCCCAACGGCGGGAAGAACTCGTTCGGCAGTGGCTTTCTGCCCAGCGTTTATCAGGGGGTGCAGTGCCGCTCGAAAGGCGACCCGGTTCTTTATGCATCCGATCCGAAAGGCATGGACCGTGAAATGCGACGTCTGAGTCTCGACGCGTTGCGAGACCTCAACGAAGTCCAGGCCGATAAGTTAGGGCATCCGGAAACGCTGACGAGGATCGCGCAGTACGAGCTTGCTTATCGAATGCAGGTTTCGGTTCCGGAAGTCATGGACATTACCAAAGAACCGAAACACGTCCTCGATGCATACGGGGCACAGCCGGGAGCATCCAGCCTTGCCAACAACTGCCTGCTTGCTCGAAGACTGGTTGAGCAGGGAGTCCGTTTCGTGCAGCTCTTCGACTGGGGGTGGGACTTCCACGGTACCGGCGCCGGTACCGGCTTGACGTCAGGCCTGACAAACAAGTGTGCGACTATGGACAAACCTGTCTCCGCGCTAATCGCCGATCTTAAACAACGAGGAATGCTGGAAGACACGCTGATCGTGTGGGGCGGCGAATTTGGTCGGACTCCATTTCGCGAAGGCCGCACGGCCAAGGGAAAGGTTCTCGGCCGGGACCACTACCCCGACTGTTTCACGATGTGGATGGCAGGTGGTGGAGTTAAAGGCGGATTCGAATACGGCCAGACTGATGAACTGGGTTTTGGAGTTGTTGAGAACAAGGTTCATATCCACGATCTGCAGGCCACCATTCTTCACCTGCTCGGCATGGATCACGAGAAAACGACGTACCGTTTTCAGGGTCGCGATTACCGCCTGACCGATGTCCACGGTGACGTCGTCCACGACCTGATCGCGTAGACGCAGGTCAGAAGTCGTGCTGGCAGGATCAAAGATTTGGAACCCTGATAGCCGCTTATCAACGCTAAAGAGGTTGGCACTCCAGCAACTGTCACGTCGGTCATCAGGACCGGTCAGCGTTTATCAGCGCTCCGGCAGATCATCATCCGGATTGTGTTTCGAGCAAAGGCTGAGGAACCATGTTTCAAAGGTTACTTCTCACTGTCTTGATCGTTTTGTCGTCCGTTGTTTTTAACACTGCCGCTGCTGATCGGCCGCCGAACATTGTGTTTATTCTTGCTGATGACCTCGGTTATGGAGATTTGAGCTGTTTCGGACAAGGCACACTCAAGACGCCGAATCTCGACCGGATGGCCGGTGAGGGGATGAGGCTGACGCGGCATTATGCCGGCTCGACCGTGTGTGCTCCATCCCGGTGTGTATTTCTGACAGGCAAGCATGCAGGACATGGAACGGTTCGAGGAAACGGGCCGGGAATTCTTGGCTCGGATGACATTCTGATTTCAGATGTTCTGAAGAGGGCAGGGTACGCGACCGGTTGTTCGGGCAAGTGGGGCGTCGGAAACCCTCCGCCGCTCGACGATCCGAACCAGCATGGCTTCGACCATTTCTATGGTTACGTGAGCATGTGGCACGCCCACAACTTCTATCCAGAGTTTCTGATTCGCAATGGAAAGAAATCGCCACTTCGCAATGAAGTACCGGAGCGCTGGAAGGCTGGTGACGGGCGCGGAGTGGCCACGAAGAAAGTTGACTACGCCCCGGACATGATCACCAGGGATGCTTTGGATTTCGTCGGGAAGCACAAAGACGGACCGTTCTTTCTTTATTGGGCGATGAACGTCCCTCACGCCAACAACGAAGGCCGGAACAAGGGCATGGAAGTTCCGAGCTGGGGCGAGTTCGGAAAGACCGGGTGGCCAGAGCCCGAAAAAGGATTCGCATCGATGATTCGGAACATCGACACAGACGTCGGTAAGATGCTGGGGCAACTCAAGCAGTTCGGGCTGGAAGAAAACACAATCGTCATTTTTACCAGCGACAACGGGCCTCACCAGGAAGGCGGACACAAAGCGGATTACTTCAATTCAAACGGCGGTCTTCGTGGGAAGAAACGCGATCTCTACGAAGGGGGAATCAGAGTACCCACAATCGTTCGCTGGCCTGGTCACGTAGCTGCTGATTCGACAAGCGATTTGCGCTCGGGATTCCAGGACTGGTTCGCCACATTCAGCGATCTTGCCGGCGTCGACGCGGAAGCTCATGACGGAATCTCGCTTCGGTCAACGCTCATCGGGAAAGGAAAGCAGAGGCCGCATCCATATCTCTACTGGGAATTCCTCGAACAGGGCGGTAAACAGGCGGTTCTGAAAGACAATTGGAAGGCCGTCCGAGTTAACTGGGTCGCAAACCCAAACTCCCCGATCGAGCTTTTCGATTTGTCCAAAGATAAGAGTGAACAGACCAACGTCGCGACTTCACACCCTGAAATCGTCGCCGAAATGGCCGACATCATGAAACGAGAACACACTCCGCAAAGTGATTAAGCGAGCTGCCGCTCCTGTGCCGTTTCACCCGCACGCGCGTTACCAGTCTGATTGATTAGTGCGTCAACGGAACGTGCTGTCTGAAGATGCTTGCCGGGATCATACAAGGTGCTGACCATGTCCAGCCGCTGTTCGATTGCCTCAGGAGCCATGTCGACTCAGGCATGCCCTTTCGAGCTGGCACTTTCAGCTTTCATGAACTCCCCGGCTAATTCGTTAGTCGTTCCGATTCAGGAATGTGGATCACAGTCAGAGCACACGTATCAAACGGAAACCGCCCACGCTTGTCGGCGCCGCTGCGGTTTCCGTTCCACGTAATGTAGAGTTTCGACCCGTCAGGACTGACTGCTGAGCTGAACGTGCCCAGCGTCACGTAGCCGAACTGTTTTTGAAGTATTGGCTGCAGGAAGGCGATCACTTTTCGGGATTGCTTCTGCGTGTCGAACTGGATGATCGGTGTTCCGTCTTTCTGACTGCCGCCGTGGGCCCCCGGAATGTAGTAGAGATATCGACCTGTTGGATCAGCATCGATGGTCGTCGTGTAGGTTTGCGAGGCGACGGCCAGCTCGCCGAGATCCGAAATCGCTACAGTTTCCGTGTCGAACTTCCAGAGATGGCCATCCGACTTACCGACGGTGTAAACCGATCCGTCGGGCGTTTCCTGTGTCGCCGCTCGCAAACCGATGGAGCCAGGAACTGGCTGAGGCGGTGTTCCGGCCGCCGGGTCGTACCGCATGAGTTTTCCGGTCACTTCGTTCATGTAGTAAACCAGTCCGGTCGATCGTGCAAAGATCAGGTACCGGGTGGGGCCATCGTTCGCCGTATGCAGAATCTTTTGCCGAGCGATGTCGTACGCGAAGAATGTGACTGTTTTGTCGGTACGGTCTCCTGCAGACGTCCCGCCGTAAAATATCATGCGGTCCGGGTCAAGCACACTTGTTGGAATACAGGCCTTTGGAACGGGGCCCTGAGTGACGACCTCAGTTTTTCCCGATTCAGGATGCGTCCGCAGAATCCAGTCGCCCTTGTAGTGATACTCGTCTGTCGTCACACGCGTTGATCCGCGATGCGTCGAATAATAGAGCCAACCGTCCTTTCCCAGGTCAATCCGACTGTGAATCTTGCCTGGCATATAATGACCTTCGGGCAGGTTGATCACCTTCGACGTGCTGGACAGAGTTCGAAATTGGCGAGTCTGGCTGTCAAACTCGAAGACAAAGGCGTTGCCCTGCGGCGCGAGATGGTCGCCGATCGCGGAGTAATACTTTGAGCCGATGGCAAGACCGTCGCCCCAGACACTCCACGGGTGCCCGGGATAGGTTTGCTGCGGGTAGTAAAGTAGTTCAACGCGTGGGGGCGTCTTCGCGATCCTGACGTCTGATTTGAGACCCGGTTGCGGTTTCAACAGGTCCTTCGATTCGACCGAAGCCATCGACTGACCGCCGGGAAGCCGCGGCGGCCACTTCAGTTGTTCAATCTGCCCGTACGAAACTCGAGCAGTGATCGAAAACGCCAGAACACAAACGACGAACCACCTCGCTGAGTGAAACATGCAGCGAACCTTTGCGAGAGTCATCGGAAATCCGGATGCCTTAGCGATTAACAGCAATCGCCGCCAGGGCTGCAGCAATCTTCGGATGGAAGCATCGTGAGACTTGCCAGGCCGCCTTTGATTTCTTTGGTTTCTTTGGGATCGCGAATCGTGACGCGTTTACAATCGAAGCTGGCCGCTCCCTCCAGAGGAACTGATTCGGCAGGCGGAAGTGCGGTTATCTGCCTGCCGTATGGCTCGCGCGAATACATGTGAAACGTCTTATCACAGACGGCCATCCGTTCGCCGCGGTTGAGACGATGTCCGTCGTCGTCGATAACCGCCTTCCATGGACCGTTGTAAACAACGGCTTGCTTACCTTCGAGACACGGGCCATCTTTACCCTTCCACGCGCGGACAGTCATGCTGCGGAATTCGATGCCGTCGACGACGGCCCAGGGTTCTTCCTGACGCTTGAGGATCTCGAGACCATAGAAGCCGGCGTCTTCGAAGGCTTTCAGGAAAATGTCTTCGCGAAACGCACCGCTCATGCAGCCGCTCCAGAGTCTCGCGTCGTTTCGCAGTTCTTCGGGCACGTCCTCGTCCGAAACGATATCGCTGATGACGGCTCGGCCACCGCGACGCAACGTGCGGAACATCTCAGAAAACAACTGCCGACGGTCTTCCTCGCGAACAAGGTTCAAAACGCAGTTCGAGACGACCACGTCGACACTGTCGGACTCGACCAGTGGTTTGGTATCTCGCAGGTTCTGAGCACTAGTTTCCATCTCCAGCCAGTCCGTACTGGTTTTAACCGGTCGATCCACAAGCTGCTCGTCCAGGAGTTCGAGATTCAGCTTCAGGTCCTGGATCTTTCCTTTTCGGAAAACGACGTTGCCATATCCGAGTTTCTGAGACATCTCCGACTGGTACTGCCGTGCCAATCCGAGCATGTCATCGTTGCAGTCGACGCCGATGACTTTTCCTTCGGCACCGACCACCTGGGCTGCGATATAGCAGATCTTGCCACCGCCAGACCCGAGGTCCAGGACCGTGTCGCCGGGGTTCACATACTGAGACGGGTCGCCGCAACCGTAATCGCGTTCGATGATCTCTTCGGGAATCGCTTCGAGGTACTTGCGGTCGTATTCGACCGGGCAGCAGAGCGCCGCTTCTTTTTCCTGAGCGGCGGCGCTGTATCTGTCTCGAACCGCCTCTTCAACATTGAGTGGTGCATCAGAAGTTGTGGAATCGGAGGCAATCTTTGCCGAGATAGCTGTCACGTGAGTCACTCCGTTACTGCAGCGAATTTGAAAGAGAAAGCTCCGGCAATCACCAGAGCACTGATTCGAGAAGCTTTGCTCGCCGATCAAAATCTTTCTGTGAACAGCCTCACCGAAAACCTGACTGGATGGCTCATGATTCTATGAGTGCCCAATTTGACCGTCAACGAGTCTGCCGTCCGTTGCTCACCGCTGCGGATCGGATCAAGTCTCGCATTGATTCGTGATAATAGCCGCGACGAGTAGCTCGGACTGGTTAGAACCGAACAATCATGTCCGTTAGCCTGACGGAACTGCGAGTCATATCCTTTACGACGTTGTTCCAATTGCTTTCACATTTTCAGAAGATTTCCGCACATGCACCGTCCGATACGTATTACCTGTTTTCTTCTGCTGACAATTCTGCCGGCAATCGGCTTAGCGCAGGGTACGCAAGCTGACTACGACCGAGCGAACTCGCTGCGAGAATTGACTCGCAACACCGTGTTCCGGCGTAAGGTCGAGCCAAACTGGGCGCCCGATGGCAAGCGACTCTGGTATCGGATCGAAGTTGCGCCGAGGGAGTTCGGATTCATGATTGCTGACGTCGTGGCAGGTACGCGCGAGCCGGCTTTTGACAACGGCGAGCTTGCAAAAAAACTGGCCGATGCGACGAAGAAAACGGTTAATGCCATACATTTACCGTTTCAACGTTTGACGATTGTCGACAAGGAAGACGCCATTGAATTCTCAGCGTTTTCTGGTGTCTGGAAGTACAACCGCAGTAACAAGGAGCTCACGCGGCTTCGTAACGCTGAGTCAGCAAATCAGAAAGGCAACAAGAAAAATACAGGACAGGAACGAGATAACAGCCAGGAACATCGAAAGTCGCAGGATGGCCGTAAATCGCCCGATGGAAAGTGGGATGTTTTTGAAAAAAATCACGATCTGTATGTGAAGTCGGCAGATTCAGAAGACGTGGCAGAAGTGAAACTGGGCAAAGCAGGGTCAGGCGACGACTGGTACAGCGATCGCCACATTTCGTGGTCGCCGGATATGAAGACGGTTGTCGCGTTGCGAACCAGGCAGGGGCAGCAGCACGACGTCAGTTTCGTCGAGTCGGCGCCGAAGGATCAGCTTCAGCCGAAACTGCACACGCATCAGTACCTGAAACCGGGCGATCGAATTCCGCAATCCATGCCACACCTGTTCGATATTGAGTCGAAGATAGAGATTGCGGTCAACAATGACCTGTTCTCAAATCCGTGGATGTCGACTCCGCGGATCGAGTGGTCTCCTGACTCAAGTCGATTCTTCTTTACCTACAATCAACGAGGCCATCAGGTTCTGCGATTCATCTCCGTCGACGCCGCATCCGGCGAAGCAAGAGCCATTGTCGATGAGCAAAGCGAAACGTTTATCGACTATGCCTACAAGCAGTATTTGCGAATCCTGCACGGTACGGGCGAGCTGATCTGGATGTCCGAACGTGACGGCTGGAACCATCTTTTACCTTTACGATCTCTCGACCGGCGAAGTTAAGAATCAGATCACAAAGGGTGAATGGGTTATTCGCAGAGTTGAGCGTGTTGATGTTGAGAATCGACAGATTTGGTTTCAGGCCGGCGGGATCTACGAAGCTCAGGATCCATACTACATCCACCACTGCAGAGTAAACTTTGACGGCTCCGGTCTGACGTTTCTGACCGACGGCGATGGTACCCACTCTGTTTCCTGGTCACCGGACCGAAAGTTTCTGGTCGACACGTACTCTCGCGTCGATCAGCCGCCGATCACTGAACTCCGCAATGCCGAAACCGGCGAGTTGATCAGCGAACTCGAACGCGCCGACTGGTCGCGGTTGCTAAGGACTCAGTGGCAGATTCCAGAACGATTCGTCGCCAAAGGGCGGGACGGTAAGACCGATATTTACGGTGTCATTTATCGACCGACTAACTTTGACGATTCCAGGAAGTACCCGGTGATTGAGAAAATTTATGCGGGACCTCACAGTTCGTTCGTGCCTAAGTCGTTCTCGGAATATTTCTCGGCGCAAGCGATTGCCGAACTCGGCTTCATCGTCGTGCAGATCGATGGGATGGGCACGTCGAATCGATCGAAATCCTTTCACGATGTCTGTGCAAAGAATCTCGGGGACTCAGGATTTCCGGATCGGATCAAATGGATCAAAGCCGCGGCGAAAGAGCATCAATTCATGGATTTGAGCCACGGAGTCGGTATCTATGGCGGCTCGGCCGGCGGACAGAGTTCGACTCGAGCCGTGCTGGCTTTCGGAGATTTTTACACTGTGGCCGTTTCCGATTGCGGGTGCCACGACAACCGTATGGATAAGATCTGGTGGAATGAACTCTGGATGGGTTGGCCTGTTGGGCGGCATTACGAAGAACAATCAAACGTCACGAACGCTCATCGACTGACCGGTAAACTGTTTCTGACCGTCGGCGAGTTGGACCGTAATGTTGATCCGGCCTCAACCATGCAGGTCGTTGACGCCTTGATCAAAGCAGACAGAGATTTCGACTTACTTGTCGTTCCCGGAGGAGGCCACGGAATTGGCGAGTCCGCCTACGGAAAACGCCGCCGCCGCGATTTCTTCGTCCGACATCTGATGGGTGTTGAACCTGGCTCCCGCTAGCTGCACAGTTGAAGAACCGCGTCATGAGACTCGCATTGAGTGTGGTACCTTGGTTGACGGCCACCGTTTTTCGCGTCAGGCAATACCAGGCTGTCGTCCCGAACTGCGTGTCGGCACGGAGTTGCCCTGGAAAGACGACCGGATGCCCGAAGGCCTTTCAGCGGAATGGTGATCCGGCACGGACCCAATTCACGGTGAGGCGAAAGTCAGCAGTCGTGAAATTGCAGGGAAGCGTCTGGAATGGTTCGGAAAGGACCCTCAGTGGAAGATTGAAACGGAAC
The DNA here is from genome assembly GCA_937904325.1 of uncultured Planctomyces sp. Taxonomy (GTDB): domain Bacteria; phylum Planctomycetota; class Planctomycetia; order Planctomycetales; family Planctomycetaceae; genus JABMPE01. The sequence goes on along the minus strand of CALGTK010000488.1, from coordinate 9,877 downwards.
CTGCCGTCGCAATTCGCCAGTTCATCACGTCTCGACACCTGGAAGTTGTCAGCGATCGTGGGCTACAAGCATGATTTCGGATCCTTGACTGCAATGGCAAGGTCATCATCAGCCGAAGCCTGCTTAAAAAGAAACACGGAGTTGTTTAGCTGAGACTCTTCAAAGGAAAACTCCATGTCAGCGACCTGACGGAGCCGCCAGTCGGCATCGCGGCGAATCCTCAAGTTTCCTTTACCGTCGGTTTTGAAGCACTTGTGCGAAACGTTTATGAAGAATGCGACAGTCGTATTCACATCGAGCAGGACCACAACTTTGTACCTGTTCCCACAGAACTAGATTCAAACGGATTACCGACAGAAATTCTGAATGGACTCGGTACGCGTTTTATTTTTAGTGCGATCAGATCCACTGCCATCTGCGAAGCACCGGCCGAAAGCCTGTGCAGTTTTGGGGGACCATCCGTGTGCTTAATGTTTAGATTATATTTATGCGACCAGTTGGGCTCGATCCTCGAAAAGTGGATAGCTGGAAATACTTTGCAGGAAAGGCGAACGGCGTTTTGTCTTCAGGAACCGTCAGGATTATGTTGGACTCAACTTTTGCATGGTCGATTCAGACTCCATCGTACAGTTTGACTTTCAGACGCTTGGGGAAAATAATCTGGAGTATGTTTTAAGAGGCCCCGGTTTGAAGCATTCACCAGCAGTACCGTTTACGTTTTCAGTTCGTCCTCGGGTTGACGACTGATCGCCAGCAGAAATTGGGGATGCGGCGGTTTTTCAGCACTGTAATAAGTACACTTAGAAGCGTTCATCCTGTGCATTGTGAGATCTCACTCGTGCAACAATTCGCCATCAGATTTGTGCTTCCTGTGATACCGTTGGTCGTTCTTGTTTCTTCATCCGAGTCGGCCGCGGATGATGAGTTCTTTAGAAATCGAGTGGCCACGATTTTTCAGGAGCAGTGTCTGCGCTGCCACAACGACGCAGAGCACAAAGGCGACTTTTCTCTTCAATCGTCGGCGTCCGCATTTCAAGACGGATACGTCGAGGCTGGCGATGCTGCGGCGAGTCACCTTGTCGAGTTGATCACGCCGGTCGACGGCAAGTCGAAAATGCCGAAGAATGCTGACCCGCTTTCGCCTGGGGATGTAGCTGCTATCAGGAAATGGATCGATGCTGGCGCCGAGTGGCCTGTCGAGTTGAAGCTGACGGAACCATCAGTTGCCGATCTCAATTGGTGGTCACTGCAACCGCTGAAGCGTCCGGCTGTGCCTGACATTTGGAACGCTCGCAAGAAAATCAATGACTCGGTTTCGGCAAAACATCCCAGCCGGCTGCAACTCAGAACTGAAGTCGACGCGTTTATTCAGGACACTTTGACGAAGAAGGGACTGCAGGCTTCTCCGGAAGCAGCCCGACGAACGCTCATTCGAAGGCTGTACTTTGACCTGATCGGACTTCCGCCCACGCCCGGACAAATCGAAGCCTTCGTTTCGGACGAGCAGCCCAGGGCCTACGAGCGACTGGTGGATCACCTTCTTGATTCAAGCGGGTTCGGAGAACGCTGGGCACGACACTGGTTGGACGTTGTGCATTACGCAGACACCCACGGTTACGACAAGGACAAGCTGCGGCCGAACGCCTGGCCGTATCGTGACTACGTGATTCGCTCGTTTAACGACGACAAGCCGTACGGACGATTTGTACGTGAACAGATTGCCGGCGACGTGTTGTGGCCGGACACGGTCGACGGAATTACGGCCACCGGATTTATCTCAGCCGGGCCGTGGGACTACATTGGTCATGCTGAAGTTCCCGAGTCAAAGATCGACGGGAAAGTTGCTCGAAACATGGATCGTGACGATATGGTCACGTCGACCATGAACACGTTCTGCAGCGTGACCGTGCAGTGTGCGAGATGCCACAATCACAAGTTCGATCCGATTATGCAGGAGCACTACTACAGTCTGCAGTCCGTGTTCGCTGCACTTGATCGAGCGGATCGAACGTACGATGCTGATCCCCAGACTGCGGCTCGTCGTCGGGAACTGGTGGCTCGTAAAGAATCTCTCGTGAAGGAGAAGACCCGACTGGACGCCGTCGTTGCTGAAAGAGCCGGCGAAAGACTGGCCCCGATTAACGCAAAGTTAACGGAACTGCAAAAGCAAAAGGCAGCAGCCGGAGGGGCGAAGCTGGAGTTTGGTTATCACAGCAACATTGCGAAGAGCCAGACCACGGTCAAATGGGTTCAGGTTGACCTTGGGAAGCCGACACCAGTCACTTCAGTTCATTACGTCGGCTGCCACGATACATTCAACGGAATCGGACACGGATTCGGTTTTCCTTTGCGGTATCGCATTGAAGCATCCGACGACGAGTCGTTCAAATCCGGCGTAACGACGCTTGCTGATCACACGCAGGCCGACGTTCCTAATCCGGGGACGAATCCTCTGTCACAGATCGCGCCGGCTGAATTGAAGGCTCGCTTTGTTCGGGTCACCGCAACGAAGCTGGCGCCTCGGCAAAACGATTTCATCTTCGCTCTGGCGGAACTCAGCGTTTTGACTCCGGACGGCAGCAACGCGGCTTCAGGTAAACGCGTCACATCGCTTGATTCGATTCAGGCACCAGTCCGGTGGCAGCGTAAGAACCTTGTCGATGGGTACTACTTTGGTGTGACCGCGTCTTCGGATATTCAGGACAGAATTGCGGAGTTGATGAATGAACGGACAGTAATTCTTGCCAGCGTGCTGGGCGACAAGCTGAACTCGCAGATGGCAGAAAACGAATCCGCGATCAAGGCAACGGGCATTGCGATCAATGCTTTACCTGCTCAGAGTAAAGTCTACGCTGGAATGATTCATCACGGAAAAGGAAACTTTGTCGGAACGGGGGCCAATGGTGGGAAACCGAGAGTCATCAACGTCCTGCACCGCGGCAACGTTCAACAGCCACGGGACATTGTCAGACCAGGGACAATCCCGGTTATCTCGAACGTCGACTGGCAATTTCAGCTAGCCGAGACTCACAACGAGGCTGATCGACGCGTCGCATTAGCCGAGTGGATCGTTCGTCGCGACAACCCGCTGACGTGGCGGTCGATCGTCAATCGAGTCTGGCAGTATCACTTTGGACGAGGCATCGTTGCCTCGCCCAACGACCTTGGCCGGATGGGGCAATTGCCATCACATCCGGAATTACTCGACTGGCTTGCCGTCGAGCTTCGCGACGGCGGGCAGTCACTCAAAACGCTGCACCGGCTGATTGTGACAAGCTCGGTCTACCGCCAGGCGTCAACTTACGCTGGCACGAACAGCCAGATCGACAGCGGCAATGCCTATCTCTGGCGAATGAATCGACGGCGGCTCACTGCCGAGGAAGTTCGCGACTCGGTCCTGTTCGTCAGCGGCAAGCTGGACCGAACGATGTACGGTCCCGGCTTCCGTTTGTTTGTGCTGGAGCACCCTCAACACTCACCACACTACGAATATCACAAACACGATCCCGACGATCCAGCATCACATCGCCGCAGCGTTTACCGGTTCATCGGTCGCAGTCAGCCTGACCCGTTCATGATGACACTTGATTGTGCTGACTCATCGCAGAGCGTTCCTCGCCGCGACGAAACGGTCACGGCTTTGCAGGCGCTTTCGCTTTTGAACAATAAGTTCATGCTCCGTATGGCCGAGCATTTTAGCGATCGGTTGCATGTAGAATCGAACACTTCAACAGAACATATCAGACGAGCCTTTCAACTGGCGACGGGACGAGATCCGACCGTCGAGCAGACGGTTGCTCTTAAGGAATACGCCAGCGAATTCGGTACAGCGAACCTTTGCCGGTTGATTTTTAATCTGAACGAATTTGTCTTTGTCGATTAACCTGCAGGGCAGTATTCACATGAAACGAAGACAGTTTCTCGATCAGCTTGGAAGTGGATTTGGCGGCCTCGCTCTAGCAGGTATGCTCCAGACCGACGGACTGCTGGCCGCAACGGCTTCACCGGGAATTGGCGGTGCCGTCGAAGTGCTGCATCATCCACCAAAAGCCAAACGAGTCGTGCAACTCTTCATGGGCGGAGCGGCAAGTCATCTCGACCTGTTCGATTACAAGCCGTCTCTGGAAAAACATCACGGAGAAAAGTCAGACTTTGGCGAGCATGTCGAAGCGTTTCAGAATGGGCTTGGTCCGTGGATGAAATCGCCGTTCTCGTTTCGTCAATACGGAGAGTGCGGGAAACATCTCAGTGAAGTTGTCGCCCCGTTGGGCGATGTCGCCGACGAGATGGCATTTGTTCATAATATGGTTGGCAGGACTGGTGTCCACAGCCAGGCGACCTATCTTCAGTCGACTGGGTTTGATACCCCCGGGTTTCCAGGGATGGGCAGTTGGATCAGTTACGCGCTGGGCAACATGAATGAGAACCTGCCCACTTTCGTCGTGCTTCCCGATCGGCGTGGATTTGCGTCGAACGGTCCCAAGAACTGGGGAGCGGCGTTTCTGCCGACTCATCATCAGGGCACGATTATTCGACCCGGCACGGAAAATCCGATCGCTGATCTAATTCCGAGGGCAAAGTATGTCAGTAAGGTCGGTGATGCGCGAGCGTTGCAGCTTCTGACAAAGCTCAATCGCGAACACCAGGCATCTCGACCAGGCGACTCGCGGCTGGAAGCTCGCATTCGAAGCTACGAACTGGCGGCGAAGATGCAATTGAGCGCACCCGAAGCGCTGGACATCAGCGGAGAACCCAAACACATCATCGACATGTACGGGCTTAGCGATGGTCAGAAAGAGTTCAGTAAGGAGATCAATCCAGTCGAGGAAACTGACTACTTCGGACGCAAGTGCCTGGTCGCCCGGCGGTTGCTGGAACGAGGTGTGCGGTTTGTCCAAATCTGGTCGGGCAACGACAACGGATTTCCGCGACGCAACTGGGACTCGCATGAGGACATCAAACGCGACCACGGACCACTCGCAATGGGCATGTCACACGGAGCGGCTGCGCTGATCAAAGACCTTAAGCAACGAGGCATGCTGGAAGACACGATCGTTCTTTGGACGACCGAATTCGGGCGAATGCCGAGCACGCAAGGCAGCAAAGGCCGTGATCACAACCCGTACGTTTTCACGAACTGGTTGTGCGGAGGCGGCATCAAGGGTGGAACGACGTACGGGCCTTCGGATCAATGGGGCTACAAACCGCTGGACCGCGAAAATCCGACACAGGTTTACGACATCCATGCGACGATTCTTCACCTGCTCGGCATTGACCATCGGAAACTTATCGTTCGCCATAACGGAATCGATCGACGCCTGACCGACGTTCATGGGCACTTGATTGACGACCTCATTACATAAGTGCGCGATGGCGATTCGCCCCACGGCATAGCCGGGAGTAGTGCCTGTTTTCACGCTCGTGAACAGGAACCATGAAAATGACCGAACCGTCTACTTGTAGAGGGACACGCGCACCATCTCGTGATCGTTGCGGATGATCACGTGGCCATTGGCAAACGCGGGCTGTACCCAATTGACGATGCTGTTTGCAAAACGGCGAGGGCCAAAGCCAGACTCGGTGTCAGGCTTGATCAGCAACGTTCGATCGATCACTTCGACACCTTGCGTAGAGAATCGAACAATCAATAGCTCGCCTTCGTCGGTCACCATGAAGTACCGGTCTCCATTTTTGATGAAGTAGGCGGATCCCCACCGCCCCTGGCGAGTCAGCTCTTTGTTCTCCCAGACGCGTTTCCCAGTCGCCAGTTCCAGCCCGCGCAGTTCGCCGTAGCTGCACGTTCCGAAAAAGTGATCACCTTGGACAATCGGAGTCGTGATCACTGAGTGCAGCCCCTTAGTATCGTTTGGCCGCTCGCTTTTTCCCTGAATATGCCAGAGCTTCTTTGCGGTCGGCCGATTGTTGTCCATTTCGACCAGCATCGACCCGCTGTAGAACGATGAAACCAGCAGCCGTGAACCGCTCTTCACCGGAGTTGCAATTGTCATGTGGTGACGAACGCTCATCGGAATTTTCCAATAGATTTCGCCGGTCTGCGGGTTCAGAGATTGCAGTGCTGCTGGATCCCAGTAAATCAATTGCCGCACGCCGGCGTGATTGTAAATCACAAACTGCGAGTAGCCCAGTTCGTCATTGCTGGGCACTGCTTTCCAGACTTCGTGGCCAGTCATTTTATTGAAGGCTCTTACTTGTTCGCTGTTTTTTCCTCCGGTCGCGAAGATCACCAGATCACCGTCAACGATCGGTGAAGTTGAGATTCCCCATACTGGCAGCAGTGCTTCGAATTCCTTCCGGGAGTCCTTCGACCAGAGCAGCTTTCCATCTTCAAGGCGGACACACCGAATGTGCCCGGCCGCTCCGACTGCGTAAACCCGGTCTCCGTCGATGGTCGGGGTAGCTCTGGGCCCGGTTCGATAAGACCCCATCAGCTCCCGGTAATGTGTTTGCCACTCGTCCTTCCACAACAGCTTGCCTGTCGTTTCATCGAGGCAAATGACTCGCTCAATTGCCTCGACCGTTTCCGTGTCAGGTTTCGGACGATAGTCCATCGTCACGATGCGACCGTTCGAGACGACCGGCCCGGAGTACCCCGACCCGATCGAGATCCGCCACGCCGTCTTGAGCCCGTTCTCTGGGAAATGATCAACAATGCCGTCTTCATGCCAGACAGCCAGCCGGTCTTTACCTCGCCATTCAGTCCAGTCATCCGCTGAGACACTTGACCCAACGGCCAGAATTATTATCCACATCCAGCCACGAGTCGTCGTTACAGCCATGTCTTTGCTTTCTCTGATGCGTTTGTCTGAAATAACTTCCTGAATCAATGATCGAACGGCGCCAGTCATGGGCGATCCGGCTACAACTTATTCAAAGCCCGAGGCCATCGCCAACGGTTTGCAGGATAAGCAACCCGGTGGAAAAGGAACTTTCAGGATGGATTTTGATGAACTACGGAAGGCCAACGAGCAGCGTCATACCGAATGGGCCAACGGCGAGTCCTTACCTCTGTCATTCCGCGGTGTCGAACTCGCTGGCGAAGTCGGCGAAGCATGCAACGAGATCAAGAAGCTTGCCCGCAAAGATCTTGGCCTTCGAGGCGGCAAAGACGATCTATCAGGACTTTGCGAAGAACTGGCAGACGTCCTGATCTGCGTCGACCTGATCGCGATGGATTTGGGAATCGATCTCGGCGAAATCGTCCGCGCCAAGTTCAACGCGACGTCAGAAAAGTATGGCCTTGAAACCAGGCTTTAACAGAGTAAGAGATCGCCCCTGATCCAACGAGGAAGACTATGTTGCTCTATGCAGCCAACCAGATGTCTGCACTGACTAGGTGGATGATCGTCTCAAGATGGTGTCAAGCATTACCATATCTATTCGTCGGCGGACGGTCTGTGCGATCCAAAGCATCGCCAGAAAACCTTCTTGCGACGGGCCATCAGCATCCTTGGCAGGCACTACTGCAATGAAAAGTGGTGCCTGCAGTCGAATAATCCACCCCGTGCGATCAGTAGTGCTCTCGGAAACTACAAGTTGATTAACTGACGCAACGGGCACACAGGATGGAGCCTAATTACGCCTGGTATCTGGTGAGTCACTGCTGACGGGCTTGCGGCTGGTTTAGTCGTCAGCAGAACGAGGTGGACAACAATTTCTGGTGTCCATCGCGAGGTACTACTTGAACCGGAGTGAGTACACGTCAGCATTCTTCACGTTGAATCGCAACTGAATGTTGCCGGTGCTCAAGTCGGGTTTTTGACTCCAACTGATCGGAGCATCGACGGCGTCACCACTTAATGGTTTTGACTTGCCGATCACGTTGCCGGTTTTGTCGAATGCTTCGACCGTCAAAGTGCCGCCCGGATTCACAACATAGTTCAACAGGAGTTGTTGCCCTTTGAATTGCAGGGGTCTGGTTGTCATCTGACCGCCCTCTGCTCCACCTCGCAGTGCGACGAATCCATCGACTCGGTAAGCGAAGCGACGAACTCGCCCCGGCGTGCGTTCGTAGTAATTTTCCGTACCGTAAACAGATATCTCGTTGGGCTTATCGGGTAACTGAAACATTCCCCAGACCATGTAATTACTGCGATTGTGATTGCGGTCTCTGGGAGCGGATCTGGGAATGACGGGATCGGCATATCGATAAAAAAGCGTTCCATCGCGACTGGTCATCAGAATCGGCTCGACCTGCTGACTCTTCGGTTCATATCGCGTGGGAAATCCGATGAACAGATGTGGCGCGCGGAAGTATTTCTGGATGGCATTCGTGTAGAGGTGCTCCGTTGGCGTTCCCTCGTGATATGTCAGGTCGGCTTCATTTTCCCAGTGAATAAAATCTTTGGACGTCGCCGTGCGAATCGCGCGAACTCCGTTACCGAAATATCGCCAGTACGCTCGGTACTCTTTTCTGTCGGTGTCCCAGAAAGCAAGGTTCTGCGAGTCGAATGCACCGTTCGTAATCACCGGCTTCTTTTGAGTCAGCTTCCAATGCGTACAATCAGGCGATTGGAACGGCACCAGTCCGCCACCGAAACTACCGACACCACCGAACGCCTTGTACCGCGACTCGGCTGGAGCCTTTGGGTTGTCATCTCGAAACGCTGTGAAGTTATGTGTGCCGGGGCTCAGCCAGACAATGTTGTTTTCCTTCGAGCCGTTCCAATTGAACAGTCTCAGTTTTGGCTTTTCCCAATGGATCCCGTCCTTGCTCTCGGCATAGCAGGTCACCTCTTTATGAGCAGCCTTCATCTTCTCGTCGTGCTGCCAGCCTCGATAAATCATGCGATACAAGTCGCCGTCCTGAAAGACTGTGTAATAGCCGCTCGTGTTACCTTCCCACAGTTCACCAGTTTCAAAAACGACTTCCTTCGGTTCTGGCTTGATCAACTGGCGATGAATATCGCCTTTGATTTCGTCAATCAGATGATTGTCGACGAACAACTCAAGTCGACTTCCGATGTCGATGGGCTCTCCACTGAACACAGTCGTCGCCATCAGAAGCAGTACAAACAAGGTTGCAACGAACGACGTAGTAAGATTGTTACGTGGGCTCATGAGGCGATCCTTTGATTCTCTGGAAGTTGACCAGTTCAGAGTTTTAACGTCACATTCTACTGTTCCGCACCCGCACGGGCCAAAGCTCAATGTTCTCACGTGACGATCAACTGCTTTAAGCAGGTTCTTGTCACGTTTGCAGGACGATCTCGACTTTCAAATAAGTGTGCTGGACGAACAACAGTTCGTCCAGCAACTGCGTTGCCACTGACGGGCTGACGTTCTCAGGGTATGCTCTCATGGCTAAAGGAAGATCAGGTGAAGCGGCAAACGAAAGTCATGTTGTGTCCCTCAGATGCAAATATTGAAACAGTGAAATGAATCATCAGCACCAAAGAACAATCGTTACTACACTTTTACTTGGCGGGCTGCTTGCCTGGAACCATCTTGCAGTTAGTGCAGAGCCTGTCGATTTTCAGCGTGAAGTAGCCCCGATTCTCCAGAAACGATGCTTGAGCTGTCACAACGGACGGGATCGCCGCGGCGGGCTTTCTCTGCAGTCTGCGAAAATGATGAACGCAGGCGGCGAGAGCGGCACGGTCATCGAGGCACGAGATGCTGGATCGAGCTATTTACTGAACCTGCTGAAGCCTACTGATGGCGTCGCCGAAATGCCTAAAGGTAAGCCTGCACTTTCGACAAAGGAAATCGCAACGATTCGGCGGTGGATTGCCGAAGGTGCTACCTGGCCTGAATCAGTCGTGCTCGAACCACCAGTGTTGTGGTCATTGAAGCCGCTAGTGAGACCGACAGTGCCAACGGAGATCAAGGCGACGAATGGCTTCCCTGTTCGCAATCC
>CALGTK010000487.1 GCA_937904325.1 uncultured Planctomyces sp. | reverse complement strand
AGCTCTGGCTCTACCGGCCTTCGAAACACAAAAACTCGAATCGCGGGCAGTCGCTCATCAAGGCGATTCCCGAAGAATCACAGGACATTCTGGCTCCGTTTCTGGATCGGCCAGGCGACGCCAACCGTTTCGATCCGCGCGAGCCCTCCGAATGAGCATACGCACAGAAGCGACTGAACTCAAAACGCACGACGCCGCAGTACCCGTGTGAGACGAAACGGCTGGATCGGTAGAAGGCGAAGACGCTGAGAAATCGCGACAGTCAACGCGACAGCTACACTACTTACACCTATCGGCAGTGTGTGCAGCGAGCATGTGCAAGGGCCAATGTTCCGGCTTGGACTCCGCTTCAACTTCGGCATGCGATTGCGACTGAAATTAGTCAGACTCAAGGTGAACAGCCACACAGAAACCGTACCAACATGCCGAAACGCGATCTTTGAACTGATCCAACTTAACAGGATCCGACGATCGAGCACGATTGTTAACGAGCACCCCGCAACTACATCCGATTTTGTCGACCGACGCGGCGAAAGTTGATCACAAAAGGAACGAAATCCGTACGCGACGGCGCCGTCGATCCGATGTCAGTCGAGAGCGATATGTTGGACTGCTTCTATGTGCTGCCGGGCGATCAGACCGGAGCAGGTCAGCTGAGCGACGGATCGTACGGTGCCGATTAGAAAAACAGTAGAACAACTGGACTTTTCATGATACGTGTTAACTTATGGCACTTCCGTCGCATCCTGATTGGCTCCGGCCGAGTAACCTTGCAGAGCGTTACGGCTATTCCCTGATGCGTTGCGAAAAATCGGCATCCTCCGCGAAGCGATTAGCCTTCTCGGTGATTTCGCTGATTTGCTGCAGGCTCTTGAAAGAAGGGTGACTCCCGATCAGTCCCAGATCATATACCAACTGGTCGGAATAGCCGGGAAACAGCACCTTCAAGTTGGCCGGCAACTTTCTGTCGTTTACCTGGTTGAAGTGCTGCAGGATGTTACTCGTACAATTGTTGGTCAACGTGTTGTAGAACTCCGGCTGATTGCGAAGCTGGTTCGTGCGGCGCAGCATCGACAGGAACATCTCGCGGACATTCTCCGGCGACGTAATAATTGGATAGAGGTACACTCTGTCGCTTCGAAGCTTTGTGCGCAACAGGATCACATCACGCTCATCGGCAATGACGTACATCAATTCGCATTGCCGCAGCAGCCCCTTCAGAGGCGAATACGATTCGTCGCGTTCACGCCGCACTTCCACAGAAATCGCCAAACGTTCGCCGCCTTCAAACCCGAAAATCAGGAATGTGTGGGCTAGAGCCTTCACACTCTGGAACGGCACAACAACGAAGTCGACAGACTGAACGCGGTTTAGATCAAACGTGCGATCGTAGTAGGTGGGGGTGTAATCGTCGGCAGAACGGTATCTGGTGTTACGAATAGATTGAATCGATACTGTGTTTCCGTCGAATGTAATTTGCGGCAGCTTCGCCAGATTCGACACCCATTCGCGCTCGTTGGACGGACGTTGAATCAGCCACCATCCGACAAACACGACCGCGACGGAAAGGAAGCACTGCAACAGCCGCATCTTCAAGACTGACCGACGCGTGGGTGTTTCTTTACGCGATTTGATGTGAGTGGCCACAGCGTCCGCCATCAGTGTGATCGCGAAACCGATCAATTGCAGAAACGGGAGAAGCAGTAGGACCAGAGCGCTCTGTGGATCGGGACGAAACCAGAAGGCGTCCATCAGAACGACGGCGCTCGATCCCACGACGACGATACTTCCGATCGATGCGATTGTTGACCGCACGCGAGATCGATCGCGGCGAAGCAGCCACACAAAGAGCAAGTAGGCACTTTCAGTCCAAACGATCAGGGCAACCGTCAGCAGTAAGCCCGGCAGAATGTTGGTCGCGGCAGGGCCAATGAAGACCGTGGTCACAAACGCGACAACCATGCACCCCAGGGTCACGACTGCATTGGCCGCTGTCAGCCAGAGCCCGAAACTCCGTAAACGATTGGTCGTCTTCGTCATAAAAAACACGTTCCGTTCGGTGAACTGCCTACACTCGCCACGATCTTCAAACCTGTCCAGCTCCTGAATGTCGTTTTTGAACCGGATCCGCGTTTGCTCTGAGCCATCATGAATGACTCGCCAGGCTCCAATTGATGATAGCACGACGCAAATGGCGACTGAATGACATTATCCTGGCGGCCAACCGTTGCCTGCATTATAGCGACGTCGTTTTACGCCGGGAAAACGTCAAGCCAGTCGGATGACTCCAGGACGAGAGGCTTGACTTCTCCGGCTTTCTGCCCGAGTCGGCGTCAGTGCTGCACGTATCGCTGCCAGACTTCTTCTGGTGAAAGAAAACAGACGCTGCATGACAGACTAGCTGGTACGGCTGTATCTCCGAAGGACAGACCAATCCAATCGAATTAGATTGCGTCAGGTGTGATCTCGGCTCGTGCTCTTTCGGGATCGTAGAAGTGAACCGGCTTGCCCATACTGCGGGCGATGCGGTGGATCCGCTGGATGCGTTGTGACCGGCGCACTTCGTCCTGCTGACCTGCCCCATTTACCGCGACCGCCTTTTGACTGGTAAACTCATGAGTTTGGTCTCAGATGGGGGTGCTTTAGCATGCCACGTAAGAAATTCAAGACAGAAGAGATTAGTCAGAGGCTTCGAGAAGCTGAGGTTCTTCTTTCTCAGGACGCATTCACATCTGAAGTGCAATGTAGCTGATTTCAGCTCAGGTTCAGACAAAAGGGATTTCGCCTTTATCGTCCTTGACTATCACGAGTCAGGGGTGCGGAAGAATTCACACAGATCAGGCAAAGCGACTGAAAGAAGGCTGGAAAATTCACTACAACACAGTCAGGCTACAAAGCTCTCAGGGCTAGAAAAAACCTACACCGGAAGCCGTCATGACCAACCAGACTGCCACAAAAAAATGGAGTCATTCACAGGGGCAGTTCATAACCGGTATCTACACTTTCGAACCAATACTTCACTCAGAACTCGAGCTGATCGTAAAGCGGGAGGTGGCGGTAGTAGACTTCCAGCATCAATAGTTTGATGGACGTTGCGTAGACGCGGCCGCCGGATTTTTCCCAGTTGTCTTTTGCGTCCCATGTACCGGCGTTGGCGCCGGATTTGTGCTGAGTTTTGACCAGCAACTCGCGAGTCTTTTCGTTCCACCTGTCCCAGTACTCACCCTGCATATGGTACATGGCCTGCGTTGCGTAGTACCAGTAGTAAGAGGTGTTCCTTTGGTTTGCTTCGGGCAGGTTCTTAAGGACGTAGTCGGCACCTGACCGCATCCTTGGGCTGTTGCGGCTTTCACCCATGAACTGCAGACAGAGCAACCCTTCGGCAGTCATGGCCGGCGTCGCTCCGCGGTTGACGTAACCGAATCTGCCACCGGGGGCCTGATTAACCTCGACCGATTTCAGCCATTTCTGGACCAGCTGGTAGCTTTCTGTGGAGACGCTCAGCCCGGCCATCTCTCCACTCTTGAGAGCCATCATCTGCCAGCCAACGACAGACGTATCTGCCTGCTCGTTAGGGTTGTAGCGCCAACCGCCGGACGGTTTGTGTTGAGCGCTGACAATAAAATTGAGCGCCCTTTGAGCGGGTTCTTTCAGCTCTTCATCCTGTGACATCGCGAATGCTTCACACAGAGCGATGGCGGCAATTCCGTGGCTGTACATCCTCTGAGCATCGCCGTCCGCCGTCAGTTCGCCAGTTTCTTTCTGGTTATCGACCAGCCGCTTCACCGCGAGGGCGACGTTTTCCTGATACTTGCCGGTTTGGTTGTGCGTGTAACCGGCCGCGAGGAACGGAAGCACACCCAGGCCCGTTCCGGCGGTGAACGATCGCGTCTGACCCTGATGTTTCTGCAGGTCCCAGCTTCCGTTTTCTTCCTGACTCTTCGCGAGCCATTCAAGACCCAGGTTCACGGCCAGTTCCGATTCATCCGAACCGCCGAGTAATTTGATGTGCTGCTTCCGCGTGTCACCCTGACGCAGCGTGAACAACGCCTGCAGACCAATATTGTCCATCGCCAGCGCGACTTTCATCGCGCGAGCCCGCTTGCGATTTAGACGCGACGCGATGGGACTGAAGGCCGGCGCTACGTCGCTCGAAATCTCGCTGAGTTCTCCGACAATGATCCGATTCTCGACACTTGAAGGTCCAGCCAATTCCTTCTGAGTGGGGACGTCTTTCGAAACCAGCTGTTGAGTCGCGCGGCTGACGGTCGCATCCGTTATCGCGACGGCTTCAGCCTCAGACGCGTTGCCTTCGATCGGTGCATCCGGCGTGTCGATCGCATCATCCAGGGCGGAACTGAATGCCTCTCGCGGCGTGCGTGAGCGGCGTCTGCGCAACGGGTCGGTCGGCAGCGTCACCATCGCCACCAGGATTTCGTCCGTCGCACTTCGTACGGCTTCCGTTGGCTTCAGACCGGTTGCGCGAAGTTCGGGCAACGCGCCGGCCTCAGCAACTGATTCCGGTTGAGCCGCTCCGTCATTCATCGGCCCGTCAGAATTCTTCTGCAGCAATGCGGTCACGGCGGCGACCGACGCGGCATCCGGAACGGCATCTCCGTCGTTGACGCTGGTCTCGTTGAGGTCGACTTCTGCAACGAGAACTGAATCTGTTCGACGTCCCGCGGGGCTGCGGCGCGATAGTGGGTTATTGGCCATCGCGGCGACCAGCATTGCAACGTCGTCCTTCCGTGCAACTGCGGCCGGTTCTAAACTTGCTGGCCGAACAATCACGGCGACCGGTGCATCGCTCGCCGCGATTGTCGGCGCAGCTGATGCGGCAACAGGCGTTGTTGCCGCCGAGGACCGAGCCGGTTGAGGACGCGTGCCGGCAACCGTCTGCTCTGCTGGGATTTCAGTCGCGGCGGCAACTTCGGTAAGACTTGCGTCGAGCGACGCGACGGCAGTGCTCACTCGCGGAGTTCTCGAGCGTTGAACCAGCGGGCTGTCGACCGGGCGGGCCGTCGGAGTTAGTTCTGCAGGGGCGACTTTCGCGGCGGCGATATTGACCTGTCGGGCTCGCATCAGCTGCTCCGGTTTCGCTGACGCAACGATGGCTGTCAGAGGCGATGTGGCTTCAGTCGGTTCAACTCGCCCAACGGCAGCGGCAGCGGAATCCAAAGGGGCGTCCACCGCGGATTCCACACCAGCGGGAAAGTCGGAAAGGTTCGGGTCGAGCGCCGCAACGAGCGCCACAGACTGTACGCGAGGACGCCGCTCAAAAGGTCGATTCGGAAGTGCGACCGGTTCCGCGGGCATGGTCCTGGGCGTTGCAACTTCCAGGATGGTTGCGGCAGCGGGCGCCGGCAGCTCTGCGCGATCAACCGCCGACTTTGGCGTAGGGGCGGCGGCGGCCATAATCGTCTCTCTGGCGGTGACGCTGGTTTCGGGTTTAACCAGCTGTTCCGCCGGCGCATCTTCGAAGGGAAGATCAGCGTTCGGCAGGTCGACGACGGCAGCCATTTCTGCACGTCTCGGCGTTCGTCGACGCTTTAACGGCGAATCCGTCGTCGCCGATTTCACGACGACTTCGGTCGGGGAAATAAACAGAACGTGTTCGGGCGGTAGTGATCGAGCAATGTCGGACGGAATCGTCGGCACCAGACGTTCGGTACGTTCGGGCATGCTCGTCGCTTCGGTGACGCGGCGGACGACTTCCGGAATCGGGACCGCTTCGACTGACTTCAGGTCCGCAACCTTTTCATAAGCCTCGCGGCCGTCTTCGTGCGACTGATGTTCGTTTTCATCAAGCATCTCGGGAGCTGGCAGTGAGTCCTCAAACGTCTTAACGACGGAGTCCAGCACTTCGGGGAACTTCCACATCGCCAGGAGCAGCATCAGGACACAGTTAATTGTCACGCTGCCCAGGAAGAACCTCGCTGGCCAGACACGATCCACGACCTGCTGCCTCTGCCAGACGAGCAGCGCCAGCAGCACGGCCATCACCACGGCCAGCATGAAAACCCAGGCGTTCCGGAAGGGGGCAAGGTGCGACGTGTCCCAGGTGGTGCGTCGCATGACCTCGCTTGCTCGACTTCCGTAGATACGGTCGACTCCGTCGCGGTTGCTTGAAAATACCAGCGTGAAACCTTCCGGCGAAAGTGCCGGTTCCGTTTCGTCGGCAGGCGTGTTGATGCCAACGCCCAGGTTGTGCGGCTCGCCGATCACATCGCCGTTCAGTTGCGCACGATAAATATCGAGATTCCGATCTTCGCTGTCACGCCAGTGACGATCCGAGGCGAAGTAGAGAAATGCTCCGTCGTTCGTGACGAACGCGGCGCCTTCCGATGATCCGGCTTCATTCAACGCTTCAAGCGGCGCGGCATCGGCCCATGCGTCGCCCTTGCTGTTTCGCTGAGTTCGGTACAGGTCAAACGTGATGAGATCCTGCTTCGCTCGCAGCGTCGTCTGCCAGGGCGGCATTTCGCCAAGTGCCATTCTGCTGTCGGGAACCGGTTCGTCGTTTCGGTTCGAGGAGAAGATCAACGAGCGACCGCCGGGAACCGGAGCCGGGTCAAACTCATCGGCCGACGAGTTGACACTGTCGCCGACGTTCTGTGGCTTCGACCAGCCGTTGCCATCTCGACGCGACACGTAGATATCTGACCTGCCCGCTCCACCAGGCCGGTTCGAATAGAAATACAGTTCCCGCCCATCGTGGCTGAGCACGGGCCCCAAGTCATCGAACGGCGAATTCACCACGTCCAGCGGCGTCGCGTTTTGCCAGTCTCCATCGATCAATCGTGAGCGAAAGATGTCCGTCTGCCCGCTGGGAAGTCGGCGAGCGAAATACATCGTCGCCCCGTTGTCCGTGAGATGCGGCGTCACGAATGGCTCCGCCGGGTCACCCGCGTTGCGAACACCCGTCATCTCGGCAGGAGCCTGCCAGACGATCTCTCGAATTCCGGGCGCCGCGTCGGCCCGCCAGAGGCCATCGCCGCCGATCGTGACCACCTGTTCGACTGGCCGAGGCAACAACCACACGACCAGCACAAGCAGCAGTGCGACTCCGAGAACAACCTGCGCCCGCGACGAGTTCCACAGAAAAGAAGTCGGGTTACCGCGTCGAATACTCATCGGCTGCTCCCACACTCATCGATCAACTCGTTTAACCGCCGTACGGTATCACTCCTGCAGGGCTGCGATTCGATATTTCATCTCAACTTTGTTGCAAAAACCCATCACTCGGACGGCGTGGCGGAGTGAACTGTCGCCGTCACCGCGGATCAGAGTCGTCTGTTGAGGATTGCTCTTCTTGGCCTGAGCGATCAACGCGGCGATTTCGACCTCGGAATACTCCTGAGCCGCAACCTTGTATTGTCCCTCGCTGCTGATATTTACGATCAGCTCCGGCGTCATTGACAGTGGCTGAGCCTGGGCGACCTCGGGCAGGTCGATGTCCAGCTCGCGTTCGGCCTGGTGGTACTCGGTGGCCACCAGAAAGAAGATCAGAAGCAGAAAAACGACGTCGATGACTGGAGTCAGATTAGGGCCATCGGAGTCGTCAGTGTTGACAGGAAGTTTCATTCGGACTGCTCCATCCGGGCGAAGCAGGGCATGGTGTCCATTAACGACTCATCAATTTCGCGGAAGTAGCGTTCGACGCGTGCGTTGTACAAAGCTGCCAGCAGCAGACACGGAATGGCGATCGTCAACCCGGCGGCCGTAGTCAGCAGAGCCATGTAAATGCCCTGGGCCATCAGCTCGCCGCGACCGAGTCCTTCCTGACTGGCAGTTCGAAACGCGATTATCATGCCAAGGACTGTTCCGAGTAGACCGACCAGCGGTGCAACACTGCCGACAACGCTAAGCGGTTTGATGCCTCCCCGAATGGCCGCCATTTCACGAGCGGCAGCGTCTTCCATCGACTTTTCAACTTCGTTGACCGGCCGACCGCTTCGCAGCAACCCTGCGTGCAGGATCTTCGCGACCGGTGAAGTTACCCCTTCGCAGAGTTGGCGAAGGTCGTCAGCAGCAGCGTCCGTGCGACTCATCAGAGCTTTCAATTCGGCCATGAACGCTGTCGGCAGAATTCGACTGCGCTGAGTATTCACTGCTCGTTCCAGGCCGACCGTCACGGCGGCGAGTGAGAACAGAATCATCACCCCCATAAAAGCCAGACCGGTCGTTCCGCTGTTGAGAACCATCCCCATGATGGAGTCGTCCTGCTCGCCGACAGCTTCTGTCGTCGGTACGGGCTCCGCGACCTGTCTGGCTTCAGCCGGGGCGTCTGCAACCGGCGGCACCCCAGGGGGCTGTGCCATGACGGCGGGGACGACACTCATTAATCCGATGGCCGCGATCCACATCGCGCCGCGATTTATTTTTCGAGTCAGGTTCATCGTTCGCCTTGT
Organism: uncultured Planctomyces sp.; assembly: GCA_937904325.1. Taxonomy (GTDB): domain Bacteria; phylum Planctomycetota; class Planctomycetia; order Planctomycetales; family Planctomycetaceae; genus JABMPE01. Next base: position 3,173 of record CALGTK010000487.1, on the reverse strand, counting down.
ATGACAGAACTTCAATTCCGTGTTTCAAATTAGGAGCGCCCGGTTGGGCCATTCATTTTGTCTTGATACCTGCCAGCAGAGCCTGTGCATCTTTCACTCGAGCGTGCGTCGCGAACTTCTGCACCATCGTCTGCAACTCCTCACGAGCCTGTTCGTAATTCTTCAGCTCGATGAAACAGCGGCCGGCTTCCAGGTGAGCCAGCGCCTGCCACTCGGCGTACTGTTCTTTGGCTGGATAGCCGACGACGACTTCCAGGAAGTGCGCGGACGCTTCTGCGTACTTCTTCCGGCTGAACACGATTTCGCCCATCATGAAGCGGCACTTTGCGGCCGTCGGACTAGACGTCGTTTTTGTGACTGCTTCGTAAACCTGCAGTGCTTTGTCAAGCTGATTCTGATTCTGCAGAGCGAGTCCCAGTCCGAAACGCGCTTCGTTGATCGCGTAGAAACTGGCGAAGCCGGTAATCAACGCTTCGTACATTTTCTGACTGTCCGGCCAGCGTTTGAGGGCACCTGCCGAATCACCGCCGCGGTACAACGCGTTCGGGACGTATCTCTCGTCTTTGGATTTCACGACGGCGTCGTAATGAGCGTACGCGTCCGCGAATTTGCTCTGTCGATAAAGACACTCGGCAGCTCGAAAGCGAGCGGGTATCAGCAGCGGGCCGGTCGGGAAATCTTTGACCTGCGCGAGGAATGTCGCCGTTGCCGGTTCGAACTGTTCCAGCTCGAACTGCGTTTCTCCGAGCCGATAGAACAGCGTTTCACGCAGTTCGGCTGGTGTATTCTTTTTTGCCAGACCGTTACTGAACGACTTGACGGCTTCGACCTTCTGATCCGCCGCAGACTGTAGCTCGCCAACGCGGAACCAGGCTTCGGCTCCGTGCGGGCTTGCGGCAAACGTCGTGGCCAGGGTCTGAAACGCCGTGCCCGCGTCCTTGTCACGCTTCGCATCGAGGTATGCGAAACCCAGTTCGTACCACGCCCGGTCGGCGTCTTCAAAATTTGACGCGTCCTTCAGCAACGACTCTAGCCCGGCGATCCCCTGGGGCAGCTGTTTCTGTTCGAGTTGACACAGCGAAAGCCGATACCTGGCGGCGTACGTCTGCTTTATCGCGGCTTCGGTTTTCTCGGTCGGCGGCACCGCCAGAAATTCCTGGAAGTCGACGGCGGCCTGCGGGAACGTCTTCTGACGAAACTGACAGTCGCCCCGCAAGTACCGCGCGTCGTTGGTGATGTCTGAATTCGGATAAGTCGTCAGTAGTTTCGAAAGCTCAGCCGTAGCAGCATTCAGATCGGGCTTCGTCATGAGTACGGTGGCAGAATTGTAGAGTGCCCGCGGTGCCTGTTCGCTCTGCGGGAAGTCGCTCACGACTTTGCGGAACGCGGTCATAGCTGGAGCCGGCTGCTTCTGATCAAGAGCGATTTCGCCAAGCTGAAACCAGACGCGGTCTCGATAAGGACTGGTCATGAACTGCAGGTCCAGCTTCGTAAGTTCAACTTTCGCCCCATCCAGATCTCCCATAACGCGCAACTGCGTCCCCAGCAGGAAGAGCACTTCGTCGCCGCGTTCCCACTTTGGACTGGCAGCGACAGCCGCTCGGAAGGCGACGATCGCCGGCACGATCGCATCGGCGTCCGTCTGAGCTCGGCCGATCAACAGATACGCTTCGGCCTTGTGTTCAGGGTTCGTCAGCTTCGGCGCGTGCGGCGTCAGATGCATGATGGCCTGAGCCAGCTTCTTCTGAGAATAGAGACAAAAGCCAATCCGCACCTGAGCGAGCGGCACTTGCGTCGAGTCGGCGTACTCAGCGATCAGCCGTCGATAGAACGCTTCAGCTTTGGGAACGTCGGGCGTTTCGGCCAGCAGGTAACTCTCCGCACCGATGAACAGAACTTCAGGCGTCAACTTGTGCTTCGCAAATTTCGCATTCGCGAGGAACGAATCCGAGTATGTTCGCGCATTTGGATAGTCAGCCAGTTCGAGAGCGATGAAGCCCGCGCGGTACATGGCGTCTGCGGCTCGCGGATGATCTGCGTTCTGCTGAGCGAACGCGACGAACTGCGTGGGCGCCGTCTTGCGAGATTCCGGCTGAGAGGCCAGTCCTTCGAGCCGGCTGAACCGCATGTCCGGCAGAAACGTGCTCTGCGGATTTGCTGCAATTCCCAGGTCCAGAACTTTGACCGCTGCGGCCGGATTGGCCTGTCGCATGAGCGAGCGTCCCAGCAACCAGGCAGCCTCGTCGGCACCTGCGTCTTTTCTTGCGATGACTTGCGTGAAGTCAGTTGCCGCCTGAGGGAACTGTTCGGCGCGAAACCGACATTTCCCAGCCGAGAGCAACGCCGGTCCGAAATACGATCCCTTCGGAAAACGCTTCGGCAGAGACTCGAACAGATCCGCCGCCTGCGGCAGCTTATCCTGAGCCTGCACGCACAACGCCAGTTGATATAATGCGTACTCGGCGTACGGCGAAGTGGCGACGCTCTGCACCTGCTGATACAGCTTTTCGGCGTCGGCATGACGCTCCAGCCCGGTCAGTGCCGCGCCGTTTCGAAGTCGGCACTCATCGAGGCGTTCGTCCTTGGGGAACTTTTTGACAAACTCGTCGAACGTCTTCGCCGCGTTCTCGTGCTGCGCAAGTTCTGCGTACGCAATGCCGAGCCCGTAGTACGCGTCAACTGTCTGCGGAGCCTGCGCGTGCTGCTTCACGATCCGATCGTAAACCGAAACGGCTGCTGCGAGGTCCCCCGCTAGCGACAGACACTCCGCCTGATAAAACAGAGCGTCGACCAGCTGCACGCTTTTGGCGAAACCTTTGACGAGTTTGTCGAATTCGACGGCTGCTTTACGAAATTCAACGGCCGCAGCGGCCTGAGCAGTCTTGTGTTCTGCCTCGGTCTTCGCCGCGTCCGCTTTATCCTGCATCGCGAGCGACATGTTATAATAGCACATGCCCAGATTGAACTGCGCGCGGTCACGTTGCTCGAACTCGCCGTACTTCGCCAGCACGTCTCGAAACACCGCCGCCGCCTCAGGGAACTTGTGATCGCCGAACCGGCAGACTCCGAGGTTAAGATGTGCGGCCGGGAGCCGTTTGTCTTTCGAATGCTTCTGTAGAAACTGCGTCCAGCGCACAGCTGCCTGAGCGAACAGTTTCTTCTTCTGAAACGCG
>CALGTK010000486.1 GCA_937904325.1 uncultured Planctomyces sp. | reverse complement strand
ATGAAGACGCCGGGCTTGCCACTTTGAAACAGAACGCCCCGAATTGATGAATCGCTGCGAATTGATTGAACCAGTTCGCGCAGCTCTTCCATGATTGATCGCGACAGAGCATTCACCGGTCGATCTTTACGGTCGATCGTGACTCGCAGGATTCCGTCGTCTGATTTTTCTGAATGCCACATGTCAGTCATAAATTCGTCCTCGATACTGATTCTGAAAGTGCCGCTCGTGTTGATTTATTCAGGCGGTGCCTGACTTACGCCGCCGTTCGTTCAACGATAGCCGCACCGCCCTGCCCTCCGCCGATGCATAACGTTGCCAGACCGACATTCTGATCGCGTCTTCCCAACTCGCCGAGCAGAGTGAGAATTAACCGTGCTCCGGTTGCTCCCACAGGATGACCAATCGCGATCGCCCCGCCGTTAACGTTCAGCTTGTCTTCGTCGATCGGTCGCAGTCGTGAAGCGGCGTCCGAATCCACGCAGTCTTCAGGCGGACTTTCGAATCCCTTCAGACAGGCCAGTACCTGGGCCGCAAACGCTTCGTTCAGCTCGACGAGGTCGACATCTTCCATCGTCATTCCAGCCGATTTAAGAGCCTTCGCCGACGAGTAAACCGGCCCAAGCCCCATCCTTGAAGGATCACACCCTGCAAACTCAGCCGAGCGAATTCGACCAATTGGCTGCAGACCAAGCGAGTCTGCATAGTCAGCTTCCATCAGCAGTAGAGCCGCCGCTCCATCGGTAACACCGCACGAATTCCCAACCGTTACGGTGCCCCATTTTCGATCAAAGTACGGCTTCATCCTGCCGAGTGCTTCCATGCTTTGACCGTCTCGTGGCCCGATATCCTGCCCAAGAGCTTCCGATTTCGGCTGCGGATACAGCGTCATCGTCTCGTCAGAAAGACGCCCTTCCTTCCACGCTTTGACGGCTTTCGCATGGCTCCGAACTGCGAACTGGTCCTGATCATCTCGCGAGATCCCGTACTCGCGAGCCAGCTTCTCGGCCGTGTCGCCCATCATGAGATCGGAAACCGGATCTGTCAGGCCCAGCTTCAAACCAATCAATGGCGCGAAATCGCTCGGGCGAAACTTCGCGATCCCCGACAGCTTCTGCCCGGCGGTCTTTGCTTTCGAAAGCTTCAGAAGCTTTTCGCCGAACCGCTTTCGAAACAGCAGCGGAACGTTGCTCATCGAGTCGACGCCAACCGCGACGACTGACTTAACAGCGCCGCTGGTAATTCTCGCCACAGCCTGAGTCACACTTTCCATACCGCTCGCGCAATTCCGGTTGACCGTATGAGCGATGCGGTCTTTCGGAATGTTGGCTCGCAGCGCGATAACGCGAGCAACGTTGGCCGCATCGACCGGTGACGCCACGTTCCCGGCAATCAGCTCATCGATATTTTCAGGTAAAACGCCGCATCGGTAAAGCAATTCCTGAACGACCAGCCGGCCAAGTTCCGGAGCGGGAGTGCCGATCAGATCGGCCCCTGCTTTAACAAACGGGGTCCGCACTCCACCAACAATTACTGCTTCTGCCATGACATTATTCCTTCGTCATGAAAATTTTCAGCCTGTCGCCGCTTGTCACCTCGTCATTGTCTTTCGTTTGAGGCTCTGGAGGAACACCGGTTCTCAGTGACAGTTCAAGCGGCTCGTTTCAAGCGGCTCGTTTTCGTAACTCGATCCTTCGCACCTTGCCCAGAAAGTTCTCCGGCAAGGCGTCGCAAACTCTGAATTCACGAGGAACTTTGTACCCGGACAGTTGCTCGCGGCAGAACAATTTCAACTCTTCGATATTTGGTGGACCGCCCACCGCCGGAACGATCCACGCACAAACAAGTTCCCCATACTTACGATCCGGAACGCCCACTACTGCGCAGGTTTCGACCGATGAGTGCTCGCGAATAATCTCTTCCACTTCACTTGGGTATACGTTGAGACCGCCCGAAATGATCATATCTTTCTTTCGATCGACAATTTCGAAGAAGCCGTCGTGCGTCGCCGTGGCCAGATCGCCGGTAAACAGCCAGCCGTCTCGCATCGCCATTGCCGTCTCTTCAGTGTCGTCAAGGTAGCCCTGCATGACCTGCGCACCTTTGATAGTCAGCTCACCAATTTCACCCGGAGCCACTTCCCTCAAGCCTGTTTCAAGGTCAACCAGCCGTACATCAGTATTCGGCAGCGGAAGTCCGATACTCCCGATTCGAGCCGTGCCGTCGGACGGGTTTGAATGCGTCACCGGCGAGGCTTCTGAAAGCCCGAACCCTTCGATAATGGTCGCGCCGGTGAGGTGTTCGAACTCTCGGCCAACTTCACCCGACATCGCCGAGGCTCCCGACATGCAAAGTCGCAACCCCTTCAGAGCTTTGCCGCGTTTTCGCATTTCGTCGTTCAACGAGGCGATCATGAACGGAACCAACAACGCGATTCCCGGCTGATACTTGTCCATCAGCTTGAGCGTTCGCGTTGGATGAAACCGAGCCTGAAGAATGAGCGTTGAACCACCGACCAGCGGCGAGAGCATCGCGCACGTCGCTCCGTACACATGGAAGAATGGCAGTACGGAGAGAAAAGTCTCACAGCCAGGCTCCAATCCGCTCCAGACGTGAAGCTGTGCGACGTTTGCGCAGAGGTTCTCATGAGTCAGCACGGCAACCTTCGGCGAGCCCGTCGTACCGCCCGTCGGCTGTAGAACGGCCGGTAGCTTCGGGTCGTCGAGCACCGGTTTAGCAACCGACTCGCCAAGTCCAGCCAGCTCTTTAAAAGTCAACTGTTTCGCCGCCCTCTTTGCAACGGGCTTGCCGTAGACCAGCTTCTGCAACTGATACGGCAGCCGATACGCAAGCGGCAGGTGCGGCGCAAGGCTAGTTACGATCACGGCTTTCAGTGCAACTTCGCACGCCATTTCAGCAACGGGTTTCATTCGGACGTCGAGGCCGAGCACCGCCTGAATGCTGCATTTCCGAGCCAGTCCGGTCAGCTCGGCAGCCGACATCAGAGGATTCGCAGGAACGACTTCCGCACCCAGCCAGTGCAGAGCGAACCAGGTAATTGCGAACTCGGGACAGTTCGGCAGAACAAGCATCACTCGGTCGCCAGTGCCGATTCCAAGCTCTCTTAAAGCCCCAGCCGTTTGCCTGATCCGGTCAAGGAGTTCCTGGTAAGTGTGGCTCGTCCGAAAGTACCGGATCGCGACTCGGTCGGGATATCTCTCGACAGCAGACTGAAAGAGTTGCTCAACTCGGCGAGGCGTGTACTCGATCCGCGGAGGAATTCCAGCCGGATAAGAATCATGCCAGGGAGCAGTTTTAGCTCCAAAGACTGGTTTCACCGGAAACGGCGAATCAGAAAAATCGCGAGCCGACGCAAACGGTACAGTTCCCACTGGCAACTCCCACTATCCATGTATGGAGGACAGGCCGCATCACCAGTTGCCCAACAGAGCTGGACGGAGAGCGTCAGCATTCCAAACCAGCTCGCTTTACAACGAGCCACCATGAACAGGCTGCACCTTCGGTCAAAGGCCCATTGGTTCGCACAGAATTCTGAGGAGTGACCGTCCTGGCCCCTCGAACACAGATTTCCATCCGAAACCAGTTTCTGATTGAAAACACAAGTGTGTCAGCAATCAGAAGCGGAACTGGTGTATGCAATAAAAAGGGAGTTGTGGAATTCAAGCCAACGTCAGCCAGCATCGAACTGTGATCAATGAATGTTCACAGACCGATCCTTTCGCGGTGATCACCGCTGACCGGTAGTCGAAATTGTTTGTGAGTTGATTGTGCGAAAGGGGGACCGTGCAGACGTTACTGAGTATGCTTCGCGAAAACCGAAGAAGTGATGATTGAATGTTCCCCAAAACACGACGACCATTTATCACTTATCGGAATCCTGAGCAAGATTGATCAGAGTTTTCTGATATGGGAACGCCGCCCCATTACCACGTATCGGCTGGAAGCAAAAGATACAACTTCTTTCGTCAAACCATTTGACCGGATTTTAAGCTAGAACAGACACAGAGTTCTCAGAGAAAAGGCTCAACAACTCTGTGACGTATTTGGTGCATTTGCACCCAAACTTCACTGGCCTCCGCCCTAAAGATTGACCATAAGCATGCCCACAGAAAACAAAGTCGCGATTATCACCGGAGCAGGTTCAGGAGTAGGACGGGCATCAGCACTCGCACTACTTGAAGAGGGTTATTCCGTTGTGATCGCCGGCCGCCGGGAAGACGCTTTGCAGGAGACTGTCGAGCTTGCAGGAGACGCCTCAGCCCGAGTCCTCGCCGTGCCGACGAACGTCTGCGACCCCCCTTCTGTCGCCAACCTGTTCGCGAAGGCGGTCAAACAATTCGGCCGAGTCGACGTCCTCTTTAACAATGCCGGGACCGGTGCACCGGCAATCCCGCTGGAAGACCTGACGCCTGAGCAATGGCAGGGAGTCATCGACGTCAACTTGACAGGCTCGTTCCTCTGCACTCAAGAAGCGTTCCGAGCCATGAAAAGTCAGGAGCCGATGGGCGGAAGAATCATCAACAACGGGTCAATCTCCGCCCAGACGCCGCGGCCACATTCCGCACCTTACACTGCAACCAAACACGCAATTACGGGCCTGACGAAATCAACGTCGCTCGACGGTCGTCGCTACAACATTGCCTGCGGACAGATCGACATTGGCAACGCCGCCACAGAGATGACCGAAAGGATGGCCGACGGCGTTCCTCAGGCCGACGGCTCGACCGCAATCGAACCACGCATGAACGTCAACGATGTCGCCAGCGCCATCGTCTACATGTCAGGCCTCTCCCTTGATTCGAATGTTCTGACCATCACTGTCATGGCGACGAAAATGCCGCTGGTCGGCCGGGGCTAACGCACCTGCGTGTGAAGTTTCGTGATCCCCTCGCAAGTGAACACCCAGAGAACATTGGGAATGCGTCATTTCAATACTGGATACCCGCCTGCGCCGGCATGTCCCCAATTATCGCATGACCTGATTTGCGTCCCGGGGACTCGACGCTGACGACTGGTCCGCTAACATGCGACCCATCGGGTGAAAGCCCACGTCTTACCGGCAGCAAGAATTTTGACTCAGAAGGTTCCGGCAATGAGTGACGGCAAAGTTAGCGGCAAGGTCCACTTCATCGACGACACAAAAACGTTCGGTCAGAACGGCTTCCGCAAGCGAGTCGTCGTGCTGGAGCAGGACAGCGGTCGCTTTACCAACTACATCCCAGTCGAATTCATTCAGGAAAGCTGCGACTCGGTCGACTCTTTAAATGTCGGCGACGAAGCTGAAATCACTTTCCAGCTAACCGGCCGGAAATGGCAGCGCGACGCCGCGAGCGAAGTGAAATACTTCCTGAACGCCCAGGCCAGCAGCTTTCGAGTCATCGGCAGCGAACCAGTCGCCACCGAAGACAACGAAGCCCCAATGTTCGACCCGTCTAAAGAAAATGACTTCGACGAAGACAACGTCCCGTTCTGAAATTCAGGACTTGGCATGGAGAGCTTGCCTGCGTTGTGCAGGCTCCGCCAAACGGATTGCCTGATCGGGCTGCGGAAGGTCGAACGGTCGCAAAAATGCCGGACGATCTCTCCGGCCGCCACGGACGTAGTCTCGCCAAATCAGCTGTGCCACGACTTCCTTTTCGAGGCCATTGACCGTGGTCAGAAACTCAAACAGGCGATGCGAAAGTTTAACCAGCGGGATTCCATGAGCACGTTGTTCACAGTCAAATAGCCAATCGCTCAGGGCAAGGAAACTCGTGAATGGTGATCCAGACTCCTGCCAGATCAGGTCACGAGACTCAACGAAATTTCCGCTGTTCGCGATCAGATCCCAGAACCTGGCGAAACGCCGCAAGCGGTGCATTGTAGAGAAGTTGATGAGCCGGTTACTGAGAATCTCGTACGGCGGAGCCGCACTGTAGACCATTCTCCACTCGGCATCGTGTCGCGTGATCGGCGTGCCACGGAGACGTTTCAGAATACCGACCTGAATCTCCTGCGGCTCGAGGCGAACAAGTTTGTCGAAGCCAGCGCCGAAGCTTTCAATCGATTCACCTGGCAGGCCAACGATCAGATCTGCGTGAATGTGGACTCCGGTTTCTTCGTGCAGGAACCGAAAGTTCTCGACCAGTTTTTTGTTGTCCTGCTGCCTGCTGATCAGCTCCCCGACTTCCTCGTTGAAAGTCTGGACGCCAATTTCGAGCTGCAACACCCCGGGCGGGAATCGTGCAATTGAATAACGAAGAGACTCCGGTAGTCGATCGGGAACCATCTCGAAGTGCAGAAAGAGTCCGGGCTCGTACCGCTCAAAGAAGAAGTCGAGGATGGCCTGACTAACTCTTACGTTGAGATTGAAGGTACGATCAACGAATTTGAATTGCCGAACACCGCGATCGAACAGCGACTGCATCGCTGACAGAAACGTTTCGAGAGCCGCCTGTCGGACAGGAATTTCGAGAGCCGACAAGCAGAATTCACAAGTAAATGGGCAACCGCGCGACGCCTCAACATAAATCACACGATGGCGAATATCTTCGTCCGTGTAGAGATCGTACGGCAGCTTGAGCTGATCAAACTGCGGCGGCAGAGCGTGGACGATCTTTTCGAGTGGCGGCGTTCGATTCAGAAGCTTGCGACACAATTCCGGAAGCGCACGGTCTCCCTCTCCAGCGATGACGTAATCCGCCAGTTCGACGATGCGTTCTCCGTCAGTCTCGTAGCTGACTTCCGGACCGCCGATCACAACCGTGATGTCTGGCCGAATCCGCTTCAGATCCGCGACAAGTTTTGTTGTGGGTTCGACGTTCCAGATGTAAACGCCGAGACCAACGATCCTTGGTTCTTCGGCAAGAATTTTTGCGAGAACATCGGATGTGTTCTCACTCATGCCAAATTCGAGCATCGCCGCCCTGGACTGCAACTCCGCCAGGTTCGCCATCAGGTAACGCAGCCCGAAGGCCGAGTGCCAGTACCTGGCATTGAATGTGGCGAGGACAATGTCGGCCATTGGAAAACCAGCTACCGATCTTCATCTCGCTTAACGGGAAGCAATTGTCTGCGCGATGGGACGCAACACCTGCTCGATGACATGCTGCTCAAGAAGCTCTTCGCTGTTCGCACGCAAGGCGGCAAGGGAGTCAAGAAACGACGTGTCCGGCCCCAGACTTCCGTACTGACGCACTGTGAAGTAAACACTGAGCGGCTCTTCCGGGAATTCGTCACGGCGGACCTGGTAAGCGTTCGTTCGAGTTTCAATCAACAGTCGAGCCTGCCGTCTACATGAACCTTCGAGTGCAAGTGTGACGCTTGGTTCGAAATTCAGAACTTGAGCTCCGGGGATGGCCGAAAACGCATCGTACGATGGGCTGGCCCCGAGAGCATCTGCAACAAGCTGATCGTGATTTCCTCGATAGAGAAAATCGAAACCCATCATGTAGTCCAGGGCTTCGCAGTCGAGTTGGCTGACCGAAAGCATGTAAGGAATCAGCTCAAGCACCAACTCGTGCTGCCCGACGGCGTCGTCAATCGATGTCTGGTTTAAAGCTCCGCTGCAAATACGCCGCGGCTCGATCGAAATCCACCGCTGCTGACCGCTCTCTTTGTCTTGTTCAAGGACAAAGTCGCCATTTTCACGCTGAAAGAAATTACGCAGCGACGGGTAGCTTTTCTGCACACGTTCAAGAAATCCCAGCACAGTTTCTCGACCGTTGGGTAAGGCCATCTCAGTGCTGAGATTCATGTTGCAGTAGTAATCGTCCGACAGGTCGGCGTACAGATTCATCAATCGCCTCAGTGAAATCAGGCCGAGCCCGAGTGGTCATTGTTAATGCTGCCCATCCGCCAACGCTCAAACGAAATTGCCGATTGAGTTCACGTTCCATCCGTGGCGGCGTAGTGTATCGGTGCCCTGAATGACGGTCAAAGAGTCCACACGCAGGACTTTCCAGCAGGAAATTTGAGCCATGTCGATCAGCAAATCTCAAAATCAGCTTGAGCCAAACGTCACCCCAGTGATGGATGGCTTCGCAATTTCGGTCTTTGAAACCAAAATGGGCTGGCTTGCCATCGCAGGAAAAGATGGAGTTCTGACAAGTATCAAAATCGGACATCCATCGGAAGACCTGGCATTGCGGGCGTTCATCGTTGAAGAAGGTCTGAGCGATGCCCATATCGAGATCGGAAACTGGAATCGCGACCTGCGCGAAAAGTTGACTCGATTCACTGACGGAGATCCGATCAGTTTCGATCATGTCCAGCTCACCTGGCCAAAACCTCTGACTCGTTTTCGAAAACGAGTAATCTCAGAAACGCGGCGAATCTCATGGGGAAACACGCTGACTTACGGCGAAGTTGCCAAGCGAGCTGGCTCGCCAGCAGCCGCTCGCGCGGTGGGAACAGCCATGTCGTCAAACCGTTTTCCATTCGTCGTGCCATGCCATCGCGTTGTCGGCAGCGCAGGTGGTCTCGGCGGTTTTACAGCTCCCGGTGGGGTCGGTCTCAAAGAGCGTCTTCTGATGATGGAAAATGGCTCAGCCTTAGAAACCGCCGGTGCCAATCGTCCATAATTGAGAAGTCATTAACCCGCAAGTATCGAACGTAATCCCCTGACTGTCCCCGTACCATTACAAGCCCCCCCAAAAAAAACGACGCCCCCCTGCAGCAAGTCCCTCAAGTAAAAATGCTACGAAGAACGTCATCTGCATGAATATCTATGCCATCAGTCATCGTAACCACTGGCAAAAGCAGCATTATGGGGCCGGGTAAACCCGGCATTTGGTGGGTGTCGCACTGCTTGCCGACATCTTTAACAGCCGCTAATCTGCGCTGCCAACCGCGACTGAACGTTAATTTCTGCGCGGAGTACTGTACAGAATCGACGGGACCCGCAGCTCGATGACAAATGCGGAAATGTACAACAGCCGGATCGTGATCACGGGCGTTGGACTTACCAGTCCAATTGGCAACTCGTTGCCCGATTTACGTGCAAATCTGTTGGCCGGTAAGTCAGGTGTGACCAGATTCGAAACTCGATACATGCCGCCTGTTCTGGCTGGCGTGTGTAATTTTGACGCTCTCCGTCACCAGAAACGCAAGGAAGTTCGCCGCGGAACGCGTGCCGGCTCGATCGCCGTTTACTGTGCGAATGAAGCCGTTAACGATACCGGTTTAGAGTGGGAAAACGTTGAAAAAGACCGCGTCGGTGTCTATCTGGGCATCACCGAGCACGGCAATGTCGAAACTGAGAACGAAATCTTCGAGATCGGCAAGTTTGGCTACGATACGTCGGTGTGGTCGCATCATCACAACCCTCGGACGGTTGCAAATAACCCAGCCGGCGAAGTGACTCTAAGTCTCGGCGTGACAGGCCCCCATCTGACGGTCGGTGCAGCTTGTGCGGCAGGAAACGCCGGGTTTATCCAGGGCCTGCAGATGCTGCGGCTCGGCGAAGTCGACATGGCCATCGCCGGCGGAGTTTCTGAAAGCATTCACACGTTCGGGATTTTCGCCAGTTTCAAGAGTCAGAACGCCCTTGCCCATCACGATACACCGTCCAAAGCGTGTCGCCCGTTCGATACTGACCGGACTGGAATCGTCGTCGCTGAGGGCGGGGCAATCTGCACGCTCGAACGCCTGCCCGACGCATTAGCCCGTGGTGCAAAGATTTACGGCGAAATCGTTGGCCACGCGATGAACTCTGACGCGACCGATTTTGTGCTGCCTGATCGAAACCGGCAGGCGCAATGTGTCGAACTGGCTCTGAAACGAGCTGGCATGACGCCGCAGGACATCGATATCGTCAGCAGCCACGCGACGGCGACAGAACAGGGCGATATCGAAGAATCGTCGGCCCTGGCAAAAATCTTCAAAGATCATCCAAACGTGGCAATTAACAATACAAAAAGCTTCATTGGCCACGCGATGGGTGCGGCAGGGGCGATCGAGTTGCTTGGCAATATTCCCGCATTTGACGATGGAATGGCCCACGCTACAATTAATCTCGATCATCTTGATCCGAATGTTCCACTGACTCAGATCGTTGCTAACGAGCCCCGGCAACTCGACTCGATCGATTGCATTCTTAACAACTCGTTTGGCATGCTGGGTATCAATTCGGTCCTGATTGTGAAGCGGTATCAGGACTGAACTTCTCTCCGCTGATCGCTGGATGCTTGGCGGTCACAATACGGATTTCACTGCGGTTCTCCCGCTCTGATTGACGTGTGCGGAGACATTTTTTTGAAATTTACACGGCCGGTTCCAAGAAGATTACAATTTTAAAAACTGTTTTGAACAGTTCGTTACCACACAGGACAGCGACGACAACTGGAGACAGGTTGGATGGCACCGGAGCAGATCAGACAGGTAGTTCTCGACATTCTCGCACGGATTGCTCCGGATGAAGATTTGTCGGACCTCGACGATGCGGTCGCATTTCGCGATCAGATGGAACTCGACAGTATGGATTTCCTGGACATCGTCATGGAACTTCGCAAGGCGTACCGCGTCCAGATTCCTGAAGAGGACTACGAAAACCTCGTCACGATGGACAGCACAGTCGCCTATCTGACACCGTTGCTGAAGGATGTCAACGCCTAAGGCCGATCAAAAAAGCCGAAAGCCTGAACTTAAGGTTTCGGGTCACTGCGATAATCAGAAGCCTGCTTCATCAATGATGGAGTGGTTTTTTTTTGTGCTCTCAAGGCCATCCAATGATGGATGATTGGACCTGGAATTGGCGCCACAGTGCTGTCGGTAGACGAGTTGGAATTTGCCGTCGCAGGAGTCTTTTAAACGTTCAGACAGATGAAAACATGAGTCGTCGCCGAAAATCAATTCCGAAAACGACCGCTCATCTTCGAAATCCTGACAAATCAACAGAAACACCTGATGGAAGTCAGCCGGAGTCCTGCCACCGGGCATCGGTTGTGTGACTGCTTTGATCTGATTCCGATACAATCCAAGTTTGGTCAGGGTTCCGTTGAGCGGAGCAGAAATCGTCGTCTGGTGAGCGAAAACTTTGTTGGCAAGAGGAACTTGACAAAGAAGTTTCTCTCTAATTATCAATCGCGCACTCTGCGGCGAGTAGCCGACTTGCTTTTGAGATTCCATGAACCTTGCACGATATCTTGAACACATCCCGAAATGTATCGCAGGGTGGTTCGTCAACACACCTGATGTTGCCTTTGGCAATGCATCCCTCTGATTCGGAGCCGCAGATATGCATATTTCCTTAAACGATGAAATCTGGTCCAGCGATCCCGTCACAGGTTCAGACGCCGGTCTGTGCGTGGCACCTGTTGCGTCGGTCGACGATGACGACGGTTTGGATGACGACGGTGTGGATGACGACTTCGACGACGACGACGATGAAGACCTCGACGACGATGACGATTTTGAAGACGAGGACGACGACCTGGATGATGACGACGACGACCTGGACGATGACGACGACCTGGATGACGACGACCTGGATGAGGACGACGACTTCGACGACCTCTGATTCACGTCTCGCGGACCTTCAGTGTTGACGTCTTCGCAATTGCGACGGACGCGGCGATAAGACTACGCCCGAATTCTGTCTACAGACGCCGAGTTGTGTTTCTGTGGACCGAGTCTTGACGGGACGCCCATCGAGTCGAGAACGGTGTTGTAGACGTCGATACCCTCCGCTCCGACGTCCATGATCTGGCCAGTTTTCAGTCGACCGTTGACTCCAGTTGTTGCGTGAAAGATGCCGGACAGTTCTCGTTTAACGTCATTGTGTCGCCCGTCGCCGGATTCAGTCGAGACGGTAATCAGCGAATTTTCAAGAATCGTTCGTCCGTTGCCTTCGACGGAGTTTTCGCCGTCGAGAGCTTTCAGGAAGTACGCGACTTCGTTCAGCGTCATGTGAGCGTGAGCTCGCAGTTGCTGGTTCTTCTTATTCGGGTTGAACTTGTGCCACCACTCGTGGCTGCAGCCAGCCGAACCGGACGCCTTATGTTCAGCCGCGTCGTCAAAGTTGTAGATCGTCCGACCGTCGTACTTGTATTCACCTTTGACGCGAAGGCGTTCTCCGGCGGCGAGATAAGTGAGCGATCCAAAGCGTGTGCAGTCGGTCTGAATGGCGAGCGCATAGAGATCAGCCATCAGTCGCCATTCAGTTGTCAGGTCTTCGACCGTCATGTCGATGCCTTCTCCACCTGGATCGGCTTTTCCTCCGTGGGCGAGTTTTGAAATCGGAGGCGACTTCGGGGCATCCTTAGCAGCATGCTTCATCGCATAGGCTCGTTGCTCGTACTCTCGAATTCGATCCAGATGATCGGCGACACGGGCCTTCGATGCCTTACCGAGTGGAGAATTGACGCCGGTGTAGAATTTGTACTGATCGACGACGGCGTCCAGTGCACTGCGTTTGAGCCGCTGCCGACGCGCGTCGGAGCCAATGCCAGTCGAGACCGTACCGAATACTCGCTCGAAGAGATCTCGAGGTCGTTCCTGCATGATGCCGGCGACTGTTCCATCCAGGTTGTAGCTATGCACGTAGCGGCTGACGCGGCTTCTGCGGAAGAACGTCCCACCGACCAGCGTCGGCACCATTCCCGACGGCAGGCCTTTTGGATAATGAGCCTTGCGAATGACCTGATCAATCGACGGTCCTCCGGCTTTGGCTTCGCCGCTTGGAGGCTCAGCCGTGAACGCTCCGGACGCTCCATCAAAGTGCGCGTTGATGCCCGACTCGTCGCACCGGACATGGTCGACGTTCCGCATGATCAGCAGCTTGTTCGCCAGTGGTTTGAGTGGTTCAAAAACTCCGTCGAATCCTTCTGTCTGTAGTGGAGCCGGAATGCCCAGCCCGAAGAAAACATTGAAAGCTCGGACAGGGGGAGCTGCGGCTTTTGCACCCGGGGCGGCGATCGCCATCTCTTCCAGAAACGGCAGGCCGATTGCGACGGCCCCCAGACTTTTAAGCGTCGTGCGGCGAGTGATTCGTCGGTTCGTCATCGTTTTACTCCGTCTGAGACTTCACTGTGTGGCCGTTCTGAACGAGATCGCTCAGGATGATCGCTGTGATGACGTCTTTGTAAGTGCCGCCCGATTTCTGCCCGGCTTGATGAATATCGGCAACCGTCGCAGCGTCGGCCGCACCAAGTGGTCGCCCTAGAGCGAACTGCGTCATTTTCCACGTAATCGTTTCGCGGATTCGCTCGCTACCCGCCAGAAAATTCATCAGCTCTTCCGATGTCTGATACGGGACGGATTCTGACGTGCCGGGAATTAGAATCTGACCGTCCTCACGCAGTA
Source organism: uncultured Planctomyces sp. (assembly GCA_937904325.1). Classification (GTDB taxonomy): domain Bacteria; phylum Planctomycetota; class Planctomycetia; order Planctomycetales; family Planctomycetaceae; genus JABMPE01. The sequence continues at coordinate 2,522 of CALGTK010000486.1, read as the reverse complement.
GGTTGCCGTGTTCGTCTTTTTCGTGAAACATTCCAATGCCGTCAAACTTTTCCAGTCCGTAAGCCAGCGGTTCGAAACGAAGATGGCAGCCGCGGCAGGATTGGTTGGCGATGCGTGCTTCCGCGATCGCTCGCTGAGTGAGCCCGGGCTTAGTCGGAATCGGAGTCGTGTCAACACACGGCGGCGGATCGCGCACAATGCCTCGCATCAGGTCGTGCAGAACAAATAAACCTCGCGAAACCATTGATGCTTCATCGCCGCCAACGGTCAGCACGCTGGCATGAGTCAGCAATCCGCCCCGACTTTTGACTCTGCTGAGGTCGTACTGCGATGTACCCACCTTATCAACATTGCTTGTTGTGGCCGGCAGCTTGTAGTGTCGAGCGAGGCGCGGCGTAGCGAATGTTGCCTGATAGTTGAGAAGTTCGGACAACGGCCGGTTTTTCTCCCAGGCAACGTGTCGAAAATAAGCGAGCGTTTCTGTCCGCATATCTTCGGCAAGCTCTGCGTCCCAGTTCGGAAACATCTTCGGGTTCGGACTAAGGTTGTGCAGACGACCAAGATTCAACCAGTCAGAAGTGAACTGAAGTGACCGTTCGACGGCTTGCGCACCGTCTAGCATTCGTTTGATCTGGTTGCTCAGCTCTTCACCGTACAGATTGTCGGCATCGACCACTTTATTGAGCGTTTCGTCTGGCGGGCAACCCCAGACGATATAGCTGATTCTGGATGCGAGTTCATACTGACTGACTGGCCACTCGCCGTCGTAACCAGGCTGATTTTCAATTCGATAAACGAACCGCGGCGATTGCAGCATCGCCTCGATGATAAAGCTGGTTGATTCCCGAAATTCGCCGCCGGCACTGGCAACGGTGGTTGAGATACCGCGGTAGCTGATGACTTCCTGCTCGTCCAGAGGTCCTCGCAGCAGCCAGCGACCGACCTTTTCGATTACGTCGCCCATACTCTTATCGGTAAGTTTGTTGTTTCTCGAGAAGCGACGGACAAACTTCAGAACGTCCATACGGCTGACAATAATTTCGGCGAGCTGTGAGAATGCATTCACATGTTTAAGGTCGACGTTCAAGTTGTAGGCTGTGTTACTGAAGCCGTCGGCACGGATATCACGCGGCAGTAACTCGCGAGCTTCTTTCGAAATGTCGACACCGACGGCGTCTCGTACCGTGTTGATGTATTCCTGAACGGTGAGTCGTTGAACAAGCGTCTCCCGAGCCCGCCCGCCGTGTGCGTAAACAACCGGGTCAATCATGTCGAGTGACCACGTCGCTCCGGTGTCGATCCATTTTTTCAGAAGCGTCTTCTCTTCAGTTGAAAGCGGGGCTCGCTGCCTGGGCATGTCGTCGGATTCGACCAGCTTCCAGAGGAGACTGTCTGCGGATTTTCCCGGGACGAATGGTATGCCATTTTCGCCGCCGGCGATCGCCAGCGACTTCTTAGACAGGTCCAGCAGGCCCTGTTTCGATGCCGAGTCGTGACATTCCAGACAATGATTGGCGAACAGCGGAGCAATTTTTGTCTCGAAAAGCGTTTGCCCTGGATCGTTTTTTGCGTTGAACTCGACTACTGAAGTTCCGTCTGGGCCGGCCGCAAAGTTTCGAGCGATCTCCTTCGGTGTCAGAGTACGGTTGTAAAGGGCGACCAGATGCAGCGTACCTTGCCACGGGCGATCGCTCGAAAGCTCGTTGGCCAGGGCAAGTTCAAATGAACCGTTCCAGTTGGAAGGAAGGCCGCCCACTTTGCTTGTCGCGACTGACTTGCTGTTTACGAAGAGGCGAGCCTGGCCATCTTTTGCATACGCATAAACGATGTGAGTCAACTTTGTACCGGCAGTCCGACCTATTGACGCGACGGCGGGAATGCCGTTCGCGCTGGTCCGAGTTGTTCGAAGCCGGACTTCGTACTTGTCACCGACCTGCCCAAGGGTGAAATTTCGTTCGCTACTGTTCTTTGAAAGGGTGACAATTCTTGCCGGTCCAGCCTGTTTGGTATTCCCTGGCTGAACCCATGCCTCGATCGTGAGGGCTCCAGAACGACGCACAGCATTGATCAATTTCTTTGCAGGCTTGATTGAGCGGATGGTCGTTTTGCCGATGACTACCAGCTTGCCCGCTGAACGTTGCACGGCTTTCGCATCGGAAATGCTCAGGTTGATCGGCTCGCCAACTTCAGAACGATCCTGGATAATGGCGCCGCTCGGCGATGCAAAGTCATAGAGAATCTGAAGGCCTGATGTGACTCGTGAGCTGCGGGACACGTCGCCAGAGTTCTGGCCTTTGGCGCCGCCGAGGCACGCTAAAATCACGATGCCGAGTGCTGGACCACGAGTACAAAAAGTACGGAAGTGCAAGGTGCGGCTGCGAGCGGGTCTCATGAACTATCCCTCAGAAACGATGACCGACATGGTGACCGGTAACTGAGGAGACAGTTTAGCAGGATCCGAAGGCAAATGCGGAAGTCACCGCTACCCTGGCCACGGTCGATCGTTACGAACGTACTTTTCT
>CALGTK010000485.1 GCA_937904325.1 uncultured Planctomyces sp. | reverse complement strand
TGGTGGCGGCTTCTAACACTCTCAGTCGATTTTAAAAAACTGAAAAGGCTCGGTGGAATCACTCTACCGAGCCTTTTTCAATTTAGAGACAGACCTTTCCGCCACCGCTGTCATCATCGATGTTGTCCTGCGTCCTGAAAGCCGCAGGTCTTCTGTCTTTATTGCTGAGAAGTTGTTAATCAGCGAGCATCCTTTGCAGAACCATGCTATCCGGGATAGCTTCATGCACCGGTTCGCGATCCCAGCTCATATCCTGAAGACCGAACAACTTGACATTCAGACAGGGATAGACCAGATGAGAAACGTGATTCTTCGTGCCACAATTATGATGACGATTACCGGTTGTGCCGCTTGCGAATTTTCCGCTTTAGCTGCTGACCATCCGGAGATGGCTCTTTGGCCAGATGGGTTGCCGGCAGGGGCCAAGTCGATTGATGCAACCCGCGTCGAAGAACTGAAAGGTCAGCTGACTGAAGAGCGAATTTACTACGTCGATACTCCGTCAATCACCGTTTACAAGGCTCCGAAGGATACGGGCAATGGTTGTGGCGTCGTGGTATGCCCGGGCGGGGGCTACAACATTCTTGCATGGCCCAAGGAAGGACTGGAAGTTGCTGAATGGTTCAACTCGATCGGTGTCACAGCGGTTGTATTAAAGTATCGAGTCCCGCGTCGTGACCCGGCAGCACCTCACGTAGAGCCTCTGCAGGACGCTCAACGTGCACTTCGACTGGTTCGGAATCATGCGAAAGACTGGGGGATCGATCCCGGGCGTGTTGGAATTCTGGGATTCTCGGCGGGCGGGCATCTGACTGCCATGACGGGAATGCACTGGCGGAAGCCATCGTACGACCGAGTCGATGAAGCAGACGACTTGAGTTGCCGACCAGATTTCATGTGTCCGATTTATGCGGCATACCTCGGACCGGATTACAACGACAGAGTCGCTGAGTTGGGGCCACTGGTCTCAGTTGATGCAAGAACTCCGCCGGCCTTCATGGCGGTAACCGCTGACGATTCGTATCGCGGTGCCCAGGCTGCATTATTTTTCGTCGAATTAAAAAAAGCGAAAGTTTCGGCCGAGTTGCACATTTATTCGAAGGGCGGACACGGTTACGGAATCCGACCGTCCGAAAAGCCAATTTCAACATGGCATCATAGACTGGGCGACTGGCTGAAGCTCCAGGGATTGCTCGAAGAATCGAAAGCCACAAACTGATTGCGAGCTTAGTTAAAAAGTCAGGCAAAGGAGCGTTCAGATGCGAATTGTCAGTGGAGGCGTTCAACACGAAACGAATACGTTTTCAAAGACTCTCACCACACTTGCCGACTTTGTCCGTGACAGTAATTGTGGAGAATTACTCGCGGGTGGCGAAACAATCTTTGATCGATTTCGCGGCACAGGCTCGATTCACGGTGGCTATATCTCAGGGGCAGAGGCCTCGAATTTTGAACTCGTTCCATTGTTGTGTGCTCGTGCTCAGCCGTCTGGCCTCGTTGAGGCCAAATGCTTCGACAGGATGCTTAGCTGGTTTCTTGAGCGACTGAATCGGGAAAAACCGTTCGACGGTGTTCTACTGGACCTTCATGGTGCGATGGTGTCCGAGCAGTACGAAGATGCAGAAGGAGCGTTCATCGCTGCGGTACGTGAAGCGGTCGGGGTTGAAATTCCGATCGTCGTGACGCTCGACCTTCACGCCAACATTACGGCTCGCATGGCGGAATTGGCGGACGTAATCATCGGATTCGATACTTACCCGCACGTGGATATGCAGGAACGTGGTCACGAGGCGGCGGAGTTGATCGCAAAAATTGTAAGAAGGGAAGTCGATCCAGTTCAGGAGTTTCGGCAGCTTCCTTTGATCACTCTTCCACCGAAGCAATGCACGCTTCGTGATCCGATGCAGGAACTGATGGCTCGCGTTCATGAAATGGAACTGGAACCAGACGTAGTTACCGCAACAGTCGCGATGGGATTCCCGTTTGCAGACATTTGTGACACCGGAGTTTCGATACTTGTCACAACGAATGGTGACGCTGAACTTGCTCGCGAGAAAGCCGACGAACTTGCCGGCTGTTTATGGGAACTTCGCGATGAACTTCAGCCTGAACTCACAACGATCGAAGATGTTATCGCTCACGTAAACGATCATTGCGACGCAGGGCTGGTGATTTTTGCGGACGGGTCTGATAACCCTGGGGGGGGGGCGCCGTGTGACGGCACGATCGCTCTTCACGCGATGATCAATGCCGGTTTTGAGGGCGGTGCTGTGGGCGTCATCTTTGATTCGGAGACTGCAGCGCAGGCACATCGTGCTGGAGTTGGGGCAACGATTCCTGTCCGTCTTGGTGGGAAAACAGACGATCTGCATGGCACGCCGATCGAACGCGACGCTTACGTGAGAGCTCTCTCTGATGGAAGATATACCTATCGCGGACCGATGATGCAGGGGGTTCAGGACAATCTTGGATTGACTGCTACGCTTGTCGTGGGCGGTGTGACTGTGGTGGTTTCGTCGCAGCGTCGACAATGCTTCGACGCGGAAATGTTGCGAATCGCTGGCGTTGAGCCAACTGGCCTAAGGCTGCTTGTCCTGAAGAGCGCGGTACATTTTCGAGCAGACTTTGGTCCGATCGCAAGTCGGATTTTCGATGCTGACACCCCAGGAATACATCGGCCAGATCTGTCGGCGTTTGATTTTCATCACGTTCGTCGACCGATTTATCCGCTGGACTCACAGACGGTATGGCGTGGATGAATTAAGGTTTGTAGTTGACTTCACAATGGCAACTCATGAAGCCAGGTCAGAACTGTGCCTGCGTTCATCCCCACCCAGACAAGCAGGCTGGTGCCCACCAGAATGATCGTAACTGGAAATGTGTTGTCGGGAAGTTTAAAGCGACGAATAGGCTCGCGGTGAAACATGAGACTTAGAAAGTGCACAGACTGAGCCGACAGGGCCGATAGTGAAATAAGAAGAAGGACGACTGCGGTCAGCACAGACTTACCCGGCACAAGTGTCGCTCCGGAAGAAGATTCGACTCCCGGCTGGAAAGCGTTTCCCACGATAAATGCCGCGCACCAGAATCCCGGCAGAGGTGGAATCGCAGACATCGTCAGCAGGACGCAGGCAACAGCCAGAGCTAGCAGTTTCTCATGCTGGCCTAGACCGGTGAGTTCTTCGGCAAAGTCGATGGGCCGTTTGTTTTTAAACAACCAACGTTCGATGCCCAACAACATTCCAACGGCGACAGTGGATATAGAGAGCGCGAACGCAGCCGTCGCCAGTCCAGTTGGAAGTTGCCAGGCAGGTTGATGATCTGTCGGAGTTTCGACAGCCAATCCAGTCGCGACCGAGATCAACGCGATGCCTCCCCAGGTTAGCCAAAGATTGCTGGCGAGGCCTCTTACCGATTCACTTCGGCGTATGAGAATTGCCCCGGCGATACACGACGAGACTCCCAAAGCAATGCACAGCAGTTGAATCGTTGATTCAAAACCTGGCATTGATGAGAGAACGACTCTCCACAGAACAACTACCGCTTGAACTCGTTGCAGCACGGTGGTGATTACGGCAAGACCGCCTGGTACTGAGTTGAACGTGTTCTGAACTGTCGAGTGCAACGGGAAGAGTCCGAATGATGCCGCGACTCCTGCAAAGAGGAAGACGATTGCGGTGACGCCAAGGATCGAGCCCTCCCCGACAAGCAGATCCACACGTTCAGCACGATAACTCTCCAGCAAAGTTTGACGTATCACTTCGAGAGATGAGCTGCCAACGAGGCTTCCCAGGAAAGCCATTCCCGTGGCAACACACAGGAAACTGAAAATATCAGTGGTCTGGCGAGTACTCGGATGCTCGGTAATTCCACTGATTCGGCTTTGATGCGAATTACTTGCACATACCGCCTGTGCGCGGCGTTCCCGGACTAATGATGAAGTCGAAAGAATACTTGCGGTGTATGCAAGCAGCACGGTTTCCAGTGAACCGGCCATCGCCGAAATCACTGGACAAGCCGCGCAAATCAGAATCAGTCCTGCGAGTTGCACTGTTGTGCCTTTAGCATCTTTCGATCGTGACAGATTTGCCTCTGTTAATTGTGACTTTCCATCATAACAAGCATTGAAATGGACTGACTCAGTGACGTCCATGCAGATTAAAAATTCGGGATTTAGCGAACTTCATATTGATGTTGAGGCGACTGGTTCTGCCTGTTGTCCGGTCGTAGGTCGGCGGCTGTGACTGGAATCGCTGCATCCTGAATTTCCAACACGCATAACCCGCCCGCCTGCCGGACTCGGACCTATCTTTCAGGCAGGGATGTCCATCGCGGCCTTTCGCGCGACAAATCTGCTGGTCGATGTGTTCCTGCGGCTTCGGGAATCATCAGTACCGCCAGTGTGCCCAGGAAATGCCCCTTCTCGGGAGTTACAGTCGATGACGGTAGAACTTCAGGCGCTCGGTGTTGATGACGGCCAATGCTCAGTCAGGTCTCTTGAAACGAATGATGTATTCCAACTGGGAAGAGCATCACAGAACGACTGGGTTGTCGACTGGGACCGGTTGATTTCCCGCGAGCACGCCCAGATGCGATGGCATGACGGTCAGTTGCAGGTTCGCTGTATGGAGAATGCCACCAATCCGGTCATCATCAACGGTGAGTCATTCCGTGAGTTGAAGATCGACGTCGGCGGCGAGTTCCTGATCGGGGCCACGAGTTTTCGCCTGATCGGCGAAGTTGAATCTCAGGAATCATCCGGCATGGATATGTCGGAAGACGAACCGACAGCCGGGCTGCAGACCTATCAATCTGACGAACTCAGTGAGTTTCAGTTCAGCGATCCCGTTCGACAGATGGACATGCTGGCTCGCCTTCCGA
>CALGTK010000484.1 GCA_937904325.1 uncultured Planctomyces sp. | reverse complement strand
CCACGTGTCCCGCCGAATGTCTTTCCTCGCTGTGTTCGCCATGGGACTTTGCGGCATTGCCAACACCCTGACCCAGTGGAACACCGTTCTGTGTTCCACCCGCTGAGACCAATCCGGATCGTCCGTAACAAAGTGCTTCGGCGATGAAAGCCAACGTGCTCTGAAACAGTTCATCGTCCGGAACCGGCAGTCACACCGGTTCACCCATCTAAACGGGTTCTCACACCCAGAACCTGGCACTTACTGCGCGATCATGTACCCCAGCAGAGATCGAGTATGGTTCTTAAGAGGACGCCTGATCCCAGAAAAACCAACGTTTTTTGAATTTGATCCACAAAGGCCGGAAGCTCAAAATTTACAACGGATACGAACATCCCGTGTTAATTTGCTACACAGCATTGATTCGTGATCAGCTTGGCCCCGGCTTGCGTTGGGAAGAACAGATGACTCAGAAATCAGGTCAACACTTTTACAGGACGCGGCAAACACTTAGCCCATCTTTACGGACACACAGTTGCAGGAAGTCCGAGATTTAACGCGATTCTGCCCGATCAATCCGCAGCTCTTCCCGGAAAATAAAACCACGAAATAAGGCCTTGATTATTACGCAACAATGAATCGTAATTGCTTGACAATTTGCCTCAACGGATACCGCCACCACGGCAAGTCGCATTTTACGACAGTCGTCTATTGCGGTCGTACTGAGACCTTTCAAGGCGAAGAAGCTCCCCTTCAGCGAAATACAAAATCGGGATACCGGGGTCCTGCGGCAGAGTTTCCGCCTGCCTTCCTGAATGGCGTCACTCAATAGGAATTGATCTTTTTTTTCGCCGCTGCTTAGCGGGAGCCGGTTTCTGCAAAAGGCCAACTGGCTTCTGCCGCGCATCCGCGATTCGTTTTCGAAGTCGCCTGGACAATCGTCTGACAATTGATTCAGATGAAACGCTATCAACGAGGTTATCCAGTTCTTCCGAATCCGATTCATGGTCATACAGTTCGGCACCGAGTGAACCTTTATCGCCCCACTCCGTGTACCGATACTGCCCGGTCCGCAAGCTGTAACCAACGTCGTATTGAGTAAGGGCGTCAGTTCTCGGTCGGGCAGAAAGATCATTTAATGCTGGCTTCAGACTGACTCCAGAAAGATTCGAAGGTGCTTCAAGACCGCAAAGATCTGCAAGCGTCGGATAAAAGTCGATCATCTCGGCCGGACACTCAGTAGATCGGCCTGCACCTTGTAAATCTGGTGCCGCAATAATTAACGGTACGTTTGCGGCATTCTCAAAAAGTGTCGTCTTCTGCCAGTGACCATGCTCGCCCATGTGGTAACCATGGTCAGAGGTAAAGACGATCACAGTGTTATCAGCAAGGCCGAGGCGATCGACCGCATTGACAATCCGTCCAACCTGAGCATCAGCAAACGTAATCGATGCGAAGTAAGCCTGAATTGCCTGCCTGGCGAGTCCTTCAGCAAGATCCAGTTGATCTTTTTTCCGTGTCAGCGACTTCGCCGCCGGAGCAGGCAGAGTATCGAAGTACCCCTCAGGTACCTTCGGAACACTGATCTTTTCCAGTGGATACTTCTCAAAATAGCTCTTCGGAGCGACGTACGGTGTGTGAGGTCGGTACAGCCCTACGGCCATGAAGAACGGAGTCTCTTCTTTGGCATGCTCGCCAAGCAATTTGATTGCGTAGTCGGCCCCGATCGCGTCGGTCTGTTCGTCATCGGTCCCGTCTGCAGCCAACCAACTCAGCGTTCCACCGTAACTTCCCGGCCGCAGACTGAATACCTTTGACTCGTCAGTCTTGTCTCGACCAATCGGATTAAACTTGCGCGACCACGACTCGGGGTCATCATGTCCGTCGTTCCCGATGTCAGCCGGCACGTTGTAGTGATAGATCTTTCCAACTCGTGTCGCCGTGTAACCGGCTCGGCGAAACATCTGAGACATACTCTGCACTTCAGGCAACCGGTCTCTCAGCAGAATTGCGTTTCTGCGAATCAACGTTTGATCCGGATAGAGCCCCGTCATAAACGATGCTCGACTGGGACCACACAATGGGTACTGACAGTAGGCCCGTTCAAATCGGACTCCCCGTTTCGCCAGAGTGTCGATGTTTGGCGACTCGACCATGGAATGCCCGTAACAGCCGAGGTCACAGTTCAGGTCGTCGCAAATCAAGAACAACACGTTGAGTTTCTGATCAGCCGCGTGACATAAATCGCTCTGCCGCTCCGAAAGCAAATTCATCAACACCGCCGCGATGACGAAGAGTTTCGGAAAATTGAGCATGAGCTGTCCCTCTATGCAGTGTCAGGCTGACGTCCTGCGTGTGCCAGATATTGATTTCCGCGGTCGCAACTTCAATCTGCAGCTCAACAAACGAACGCGCAGAGTCCGGAATCCCAAAACGACTACTCTCACAAACGCGGCAGAACCCAGGCGGGAATTCCCTTGGGCGAGTTCGACTGCTCTTCAAAGAGTACGTGAAACGGCCTCATCGGAGCCATGGGAGCCGACTCATTGTCCATCATTGGAACTGTCTTCTTCCACCAGGCGTCGTAGACCGCTCGCATCTCTTCGGCGATCTTCGGATGCTGTTCGATGATGTTGAACCTCTGTCCGGGATCTTCCTGCATGTCGTACAACGCGTTGTTATCGACGAAGCGGTGTCGCTGATTTCGCACAGCAAAACTTTTCCACTGACTCTCATTCGGATCGGCTCCGGTCTTCCACCGTCCTTTGTGAGTGAACAGGTAACGGTCACCCCAATTGACCTTCTTCTGCTCAATCAATGGCAGAAGATTACGTCCTTCGACTTGTTTCGTTGGAATCTTTGCTCCCGCAAATCCAGCCAGCGTCGGAAGAATGTCAAGATGGGCAGCAATCCGATCAATCTCACAATTCGGAGTGACCTTACCGTCCCATCGAACGAAGAAGGGAACTCGCACTCCGCCTTCGTCGGAACTGCCCTTCTGCCCTTTCATTCCGGCGTTGTATCCGACCATGTCTATGTCGTCGGCCGTCTTGCCAAGCACCTGACCCGGCCGGCCCGAACCGCCGCCTGTCATCCCATTATCCGACATGAAAATGATGACCGTCTTTTCAAACATTTTCCACTTTTCGAGATTCCGCAGCAGTCGACCAACGTTCTCATCGATGTTTTCAATCATGCCGTAGAAGCCAGCCTGCTTTTCGTTGAATCCTCGATCCGTAAACCGCTTTCGATTGCTGGGCGGGGCGATGAACGGTCCATGCGGAGCGTTTGTCGTGATGTAAGCAAAGAATGGTGCGTCACCGTCCTTCTTTTCCTTGATCCAGCCCATTGCTGCCGTGAAGAAGATATCCGTACAAAATCCCTTCGTCTTAACGAACGAACCGTTGTGTCGAATCGCCGGGTCGAAATACCTGTTGCCAGGAGCGTCTGCGCAGCTGCACGCGTAGGCCTGACCAATCCCGCCTGCTCCGTGAATGAACGTTTCGTCGAACCCTCGATTGTGAGGCTGACGATCCTCTTCATCACCCAGGTGCCACTTCCCAAAGATACCGCTCGTGTAGCCGGCGGTTTTCAGAACTTGAGGCAGCGTCGTCGCATTCAACGTCAGCCGCTCACGTTCAAGAATCGTGTGCGTCACGCCGTTTCGCATCGGATGACGACCAGTCATTAAAGCCGCTCGCGTCGGCGAGCAAGTCGGCGAAACCAGAAACCGGGTAAACCGAGTGCTCGTATCGTAAAGATGATCCAGGTTCGGCGTCTGAATCCACGGGTGACCGTGCCGACCGACCGGCCCGTAGCCCTGGTCATCGGTGATGATCAGAATGATGTTCGGCCTGGTCCCATTCAGAGACTCGGCAGCAGCGGCAACCATCTCACCCAGACTCGTTAACGAAAGAACGACAAAGAGCAAAATGGGAATCCGATAAAACATGATTGGATCAATCTGTCAGAGTATGCGATTCAGTATTGCCAGCCACGGTTGCCGTAACTTACAGAGACAAGAATTCAAACTGATCGTCGATCGAAATGCCACAGAGCATCGATGCCCGGACATTCACGCTGTTGGCGGATCGGGTTGTTGCCAGGCACTCATGCCGCCATCCACCAGTACCATTTGCCCGTGCACGTGCGAAGCCAGATCACTAACCAGAAACGCCGCCATTGGCCCACAAACTTCCGGCCCCGGAACCTGCTGGTTGGGAGTGTGAAGTTTCATCCATTCCATCACCCCTGCCCCATCCAGCGCCTCTGCCGTCAAAGGAGTACGAACTAAACCTGGAGCCATCCCGTTAACTCGAATTCCGCGTGGAGCCAGCGAGACACAAAGTGTTCGAACCATCGCCTCGACAGCCCCTTTCGATGTGTCATACGCGGCGTGGGCCTGTTCGGCTAACCGCCCATTGATCGAACCGGTCAGCAAAACCCGGCCGTCCGTCCCCTGCTCCACCCAGCGTTGTGCGAACTTTTGAATCAAAAAGAAATGCGAGGCAACATTTAACCGCATCGTCCGCTCGAATGCCGGATAATCAATCTCCAGAAAATCCGGCTCTCGATAGGTACCAGCGTTACTGATCAGTATATCGATCTCGCCGCATGCTGACGTCGCAGCTTCAAACAACTCAGCAACCGCATCCTGGGTGGGACCCGCCAAATCAGCAGTAACAAGTTTGCAATCAACACCCAACTCGTTCACTGCTTCGACTGACTCCCGCGCCGCTGCGTCGTCAACAAGCCCGTGCAGAACAACATTCGCACCACCCGCGGCTAGTGAATTCGCAATGGCTTGGCCGACCCCCATTGTCCCGCCAGTGATTAGCGCGGTTCGCCCCTTCAAGTTAATCATGCCACGTTCCTCCTGGAGCCAACGAAACCCGCCAAATGATTATCTACTCTCCGCTCGACGAACCGTACTCTGCCCGATTCTACAGAGGAATATCCTGACAAACATCTCATCAGCAAACGCGATCGTTTCGCAGCACCTTGTCTGAATGACCGTTCACAAAACGAACCAATTCAACTTTCCACGAACGCAGCTTATGTCAGCGCATAGAAAAAGGCCGTGTCGCGTTGTTAC
>CALGTK010000483.1 GCA_937904325.1 uncultured Planctomyces sp. | reverse complement strand
GTGCACAGTGTCGCGAGTTCGAAGATGCAGCATCACGCACCACTGATCGCCGATTCGATCTCGGAAATACTTGGTACCGTCAATCGGGTCGAGCGAGATGACATACTCCGACTCGGTAGCAAACGCTCCCAAATCTCCGGTTTCTTCTTCCGCTTCGATCCGGCAGTTCTTCAGAATCGGAGCCTTGTCCCGCAGCGCCGCGACAGCCAGTTCCTGAACGGTCAGGTCGGCAAGCGTTAACGCGTCGGTGTTGGAGCTTCCTGAAGATTTTCCACTGAGCGAAATATCAAACTGCCGCAGAGTCTTTGCAATCGCTCCCGACCAACGCAAGACATCCGGGCAATGCGCTGATAACGCGTCCGTAATTTCCTGCAGTTCCATTCGTCGAATTCCAATTCTTAAAATTAAACTACAGAACGTTACTTTGCGAAGACAGCGTCTGCCGGGTTTCCTCGCGACATCAGAAAGGCCAGCAGGTCAAGCACTTCCTCGCGATTCAACTGATTGAGCAATTTCGCCGGCATGAGCGAAGTCGGTGACGGCAGTATTTCGTCGATGTCGTCCTTCTCGATCGTCACTACTTTCGTTGCATCAACAGGGTCAGTCAGAATCGTCACCTTGCCATCCGCGTCGTTCAGAATTCGACCCGTGTGAACCTTGCCAGCATTCGTGGTCACGATTGATGCCCGGTACTGGTCTGAGACCACTTTGCTCGGAACGATGATCGATTCCAGCATGTCTTTATAGCTGAATCGACCGGCAACGCTGGAGAGGTCTGGCCCTGTGCTGCCGCCTTCTCCGAGATATCGATGACAAGAGATGCACCGCGACGATGCATAAGTCCGTTTGCCATTTTTGAAATCGCGGCCAGACAGCCCCTTTGCAGTCGCGCTGACCAGTTCTTCGAGAGTCCACACTTTGCCAGGACCTTCTGGTTTCGGAAGATCAGCTTCTTTCGGAGCGGCCGCAGCGATGGAGCTTTCCAGTGCCTTGCGTTCCGCTTCGGTCGCGTTGGCCAGAAATTCGTCTTTGATATTCTTCAGGAATCCGCCGAAGCTGGCTCCACCGCTTTTCTTCGACGCTCTGGCGAACCAGTCTAGATACTGCCGCCGCTGCTCGATCGTCCAGCCGTATTTCATATTACGGAGCACGTAAGCGTAGTGCGTCTGGTTAAGATTCGGCATGTTCGCCAGCATGTTCGCGATCGTACCGCCGTAACCGGCATTTCTCGCCAGCACTTCCGGAATTTCTGCCTCGCCACCGGCGTCCGGCGTCTCAGTCATCAGCTTCAGCGTCTTATCAATCACTTTTGTCGAGTTGACGTAAACGAGCATTCCGGCCAGTTCACGATCAAGCATTTCCCGATTTGACGGAAACTCGGGTTCGAGAATCTGTGCAACCGCACGCTGCTGCAAGACAGTCGGTGCTTCCATTCGGATAAATACCAGACTTAACGCTCGCAACCATTCGAGTTTCTGAAATTCCGACAGCCCACTGAACTGAATCTTCAGCAATCGATCGACAAGGTCTTGCTGCATGGCTGCATCACCCTGGCGGGCCATCGCGACCGCTGCCGTGATTAGTAGCTCCGGATAGCTTTCTGAGAGAACGCGTTTCTGCCAGAGAGCCGGTTCTTGAAACTCCAGCGCGACGCGAGCTGCATAGCGAATCGAACGATCGTCGTGGCCAAGATGTCGCCAGATGAACTCGACGTTCTGTTCGCTGGATTTGCCGGCTTCGTGCAACGTTTCCAGTTGGCGACGCACGGATCGTTCAACATTGCCAGGCTCCTGGCCGGCCTGAACGGGAGCCGTTGATTCGTCACCGGCATAAGTCACTCGATAAAGCGCGGATTGAGCACCTCGACCACCGACTGTAAAATACATCGCCCCATCCGGACCGATGGCCACGTCGGTCATTGGAAGCGGTGTACAGGAAACAAATTCCTGTCGCTCGCCGATGTAAGATGCTCCCTGTGGTGTCAGATGCACGGCGTACATCGTCCCGAACGTCCAGTCGCAACAGTACAACGCTTTCTGATACTTCGCCGGAAACTTTGCTCCCGTTCCGAACGAAACTCCCACTGGAGACCCCGGGCCGATGTCGACGACCTGCGGAAGGCTGTCGACGTAGTAGGTTGGCCATTTACCCGTGCCACTTCGCCAGCCGAATTCGCTGCCGCTAACGGCGTGGACGATGCGGGTCGGGCGGTACCATGGTGAGCCCATGTCCCACTCCATGTCCGCATCGTAAGCAAACAGTTCTCCTTCTGGAGTGAAATCAAAATCGTACGGGTTGCGGTAACCCATGCTGATGATTTCCCATGTCTTGCCTTCGGGATCGGTCTTTGCGATCCAGCCCCCAGGAGCCAGTTTGCCTCGCGCGTGTCCGCGAGCATCCCACTGCCGCGGCAGCAGATGATCTTCGGACCAGTTTGACGGAACGCGGCTGGAGTCGAAATTTCCGGGCGTGTCGGTGTGGTTTCCGGCGATCATGTAGATCGACTTGCCGTCGGGGGAAAGTCGCAAGGCATGCGGACCGTGTTCTCCACCGCCACGCAGGGCTTTTAATTTGACAACTTTGTCAAACTGGTCATCGCCGTTGGTGTCGGTCGCCCGGTAAAGACCGCTGCCAGGCCCGCCGTTGGCCGAAATGTAAAGCGAATCGAATGCCCACAGCATTCCGTGAGCCGACGTCATCGCAACGTCCAGTTTTTCGACAGCTGTTGGCTTGTCACTGTCGACCGGGCCGGGAGTAATTCGATAGAGCCCCTTTCCGCCCTGATCGCTGGCGATCAGACGACCTTTACCATCAAACGTGATACTGACCCATGACCCTTGAGTTTCTTTCGGAACGTTGTAAAGCAGTTCGACCTGAAATCCGTCGGGAACCTGGAACACTCCGCGTGGTACACGGTTTTTCAATAGTTTGTTGCCGCCACCGCTCGGATCAGCAAAGACATTGCCCCAAGGGCCGACGCCCATTTTTCCGATCGACTTCACGTCGTAGAGATT
This sequence comes from uncultured Planctomyces sp., assembly GCA_937904325.1. Lineage (GTDB taxonomy): Bacteria > Planctomycetota > Planctomycetia > Planctomycetales > Planctomycetaceae > JABMPE01. The sequence goes on along the minus strand of CALGTK010000483.1, from coordinate 6,630 downwards.
CTTGAACTCTTTGTCCTTCGCGATCGTCCAGGACGAGTCCGTCACGACGTACGATTTCCCGCCGCCACCGTGGACCATTTCCAGCTTCAGAACAAAACCGCCCGTCCCACCTTCGTTGTTGGCGTCAACGCTGATTTCATTTAAACCGTCCTTCAATGCCGAGCCGACGCTGACGGTAACCGGCTGACTCCATTCATTACTGGTCGCCACTTTCTTTCCGTTCACTCGAACAACCATGCCGTTGTCGCAGGTGGCGATCATCGTGGCCGACTTCACATCAGCAACCTTGAACTCCTTTCTGATGAAGCATGCCTGAGCCGCCGCTCCCTGATTCCAGATCCACAACGCTTCCGGTCCCGCCGCCACGTCGAATTTCGACTTTGGTTTTGCAACGGCGACAGTGTGAACTGAGCCGTCCGAATTTCGAACAACAGCTTCCTGAAACTCAGGCTTCTGAGTCGAAATTTCAGCGGCGTCGGCTGAAGGCGACAACGCGAGCACAAGCAAAAGAAAATTCACACCGGAAGTTCGGCAATTCATCGGTCATATCCTGTATGAGGTGGGGCAGGTATGAAGCAAAACGTTCCGGCCATTTGAGTGACCGGGGTGCGGATATTTGAGCAGCAGAATCAGCCTTCGACGCGAGACTTCATGAACGCGAGGGCGTCGGAGCAAAGAGCTTCTTCGGTGTCGTACATGCGTCGCCAGATTTTGGTGGCGGCGGCCAGGTCCGGCAGAGCCAGTCCGAACGCTTCGACAACCATCCAGCCGTCGTAGCCGGATTCTTTCAGAGCGGCAAAGCTGGTGTCCCAATCAACTCCGCCTTTACCCGGCGTTGAACGATCGTTTTCGGAAATGTGTACATGGACCGTCTGGTCTTTGCATTCCTGCACGGCAGACCGGATGCACTTTTCTTCGATGTTCGCATGGAACGTGTCGTACATCATCTTCAGGTTTGGATGATTGACTTCGCGGCAGAACCGAGCGGTGTCGGCGGCCGAGTTGACGAAGTAGCACTCAAACCGGTTGAGATACTCAAGCGTCAGCGTGACATTATTGGCCTGCGCGTGGTCGGCCACTTCGCTGAGCACTTCCTTGCACCAGTTCCATTCATCGTCGGTCCGAGCGACACCTCGAGCGGCGAACTCGCGGAAACCCAGCAGTTCTTCCGACGGAGGAAACGCTCCCAAAGCCGAGTGGAACGGGCCGCAAAGATGAGTCGCACCAGCAGCAGCACAACAATCAACGGCAATCTTCAAACGATCGACGGCGGCGGCTCGGACAGCAGCATCCGGAGAAATGGGATTTTCTTCATCGGTGCTGACCGTGACTGCGGTTCGGCCGAGACCAAGTTCGTCACACTTCTCGCCGATCTTTTTGAAGTTCTCGACGTCGAGGTTGAAGATTGGCAGCTCGACCCCGTCGTACCCGATTTCTTTGACCTTCTCCAACGCTCCGAAATCCGACTCCTGAACGTCGGTCGTCCACAACAGCAAATTGAAGCCGTACTTCATCGTGAAATCTCTCCTCAGATGGCGCCGGGACGCCCCCGCAAACAGGGTCAGCAAAAATAGAACAAACGACGACTGCATGAGACAATCGCGTTGACAGGATCAGAGTTTCGGAAACTCGAAATGCTCGGGCGGAAGCAACGCTTCGGCACGAGATTCGACAATCCGCCAGCTTTCCGCCAGAGCCTCTTCCATCACTTCCGGAAGCTGGTCCAGGCGGACGCGTAGCATGACCTGATTCAGGCGAAATCTCAATCGGGACGAATCTACGTAATCCCTCATAAATTGCTCCTGATGAAACTTCGGAATCAGCATCGCCAGCCGTTCGGTCTGTTTCGCTGCCATCCGGTTGACGCAATCCTGGATCGCCACCGGATCGACGTCTCCCATCAGCTCGTAATACTGATCGAGCATCGCCGGATACCGCTGAGCCAGCACCCCGTCCAGCTGCAGTTCCGTCACAATATGCCCAAGAAACGAACACCGCATCCCATCGCCGACTCCGATGGCTTCTCGAAACAGCCGCGTCAATTCGGCGCTCGTTTCCAGAAACGCACGAGTCTTATGAAACCAGGCGTCGTCTTCGAGATGCTGCAACGCTCCCGCGGCGACTTCCGCATCAAACGGTGATGCGGTTTCCCGAAATGGCTCCATCCGCCGAGACCGCAGCCGTACCTTCCGATCGGCTACCGACAGCATATCCGGCAGCCCGGTAGAAATGGCAAACAGTGGTCTGTCGAGAAACTGGATGGCGTGCGAGAAGTAGTTCATGCCCGGCTGATATTTCAAAAAAATAAAGATCACGAAAAACACTGGAGTTACACAAAAGAACTGCCACCTGGCTTCAGTGTCGTTCTCTGATTTCCGTATTTCATAACTTTTCACTAATAAATTAAAAACGGGGGCAGCCGAATGAACGACTGCCCCCGTTTGAATTCTACGATCGCGAATCTCGAAAGGCTGATTGCCTTACTGCTCGGTCGTCACCTCAGCGTTTTCTTCGGTCTTCGACGGCTTATCGGAATCGTCGGTTGGCTCAGGAGTCGGAGCATCGCCATCGGCTGGTGCTGGCTTTTCTGCAGTCGCCGCCTTCTGAACTGCGGCGGCGGCTTCAAGCTTCGCAGCCTGCTCGGCGACGGTTTTCTTTGCTGAGGCAAGTTCAGCCTGAACACCGGCCAGAGACTTATTCAAACTCGCAATTTCGGTCTGAGCGGTCGTTGCGGCTGTCGTCGCCTTGTTTGCCTGTTTGGCTATTTTCTGAGCGTTCACTACGGCAAGAAGTGTCTTCTTATCAGCTTCCTGCTTATCAGCTTTGGCCTGAGCGACTGATGTCTGTGCCTGCTTGATTGCGGCATTGGCTTGAGCCTTCGCAGCTTGCGCAGCAGCAGCAGCAGCAGCTTTCGCTTTGTTGGCGGCGGCAGCCTGAGCCAATGCCTTGTCGGCAGCAGCTTTCGATGCGGCAGCGGCAGCCTTGCTCGACTTTGTATCGGCTTGTGATTTTGCAGCAACAGCCTGAGCTCGCTTTGCTTGAGCCGCTGACTTCTTTGCCGATGCCAGTGCGGCATCTCGTTGCTCGTTGGAAGCTGCCAGTTCAGCTTTCAAACCAGCCAACTGAGCGAGCAAATGCTTATTGGCAGCTTCAGCTTTGGTGGCGTCTTCAGCTCGAGAGAGCGCATCGGTGTACGACAACGGAAATCGGCAACCGGCCATTTGCGGCGATGCCTGAGTTGTTCCTGCCTGGCACTGATAACAGGCCGTCGGCTGAGGGCAATTCTTCTTTCCTGCCTGAGCAGGACTGGTCACCACGCAAGCAACTGCGGCACAGAGCATGGTTGTACAAAGAGTTTTCATTGGGGACCTCATCGAAGTCTTAGGGGGGGATGCGGTAAGGGGGCACCAGGGAAGGCAGCGGACTTTACTTATCTGAAATCGTCACCGGAACCACCAGACTTGACGCAAAGCGCCCATGATGCCGCCGCTCTGACTCAGTCGCAACCGATGGACCTACCTACCGTCGGAATTCCTCAAACCGGTAACCGATTCCGATTAAGTTCGAGAAACTGCTCAGCCCAGTAGTAGTCATCCAGCAACCCTGTCGTGTCTTTTCTGAGGATCGTGTGTGCCGCAAAAATCGCCTCAATCGTTGCCAGTCCACCCATTGGATCGTCGAACACTTTGGACACTCGCGGATACGCAGTCTGCCAGACTGGAAGAGTCCGAACAGGTAACTCTTCGTAAAACGGCTCCATCTTCTGAGCCAGCCGCCATGTTCCATCCAGTACAAGCAGCCCCTTGGGAGCATCCTCAGCCGACAGCTCCGCCCCACCCATCCCCAGACGGAGATACCCGTCAATGGATTCCGAACCTTGGTCGGGAAATTTCCAGAAAATGAAATCGTCCTTACCTCGCAATGGCTCAACGCTGCACTTGCTGCGTTTTTCACGCGGGTGGATGACGATGACGGTCGGAGGTGAATCAGGCATTGACTGTCGCTAACAATTGAACTGTAGGCAGGAATAAGTTCCGCGCGGTTCCGACCATCAGAACCAGAGTTTCGACATGCCGGAACCGCGCGGAGCTTGTTCCAGCCTGCCTTATATACAGACTCATGAAAGGTTCGGAGCAGGCTCAAACAGCGGCAGAATTTCGGCGAGCATGCTTGTGGTGTCGAGGATCGCAATCGTCGGTTTGCCGTAGCTCCAGCCGCTTGTCTCGCCAGGGTTGAGGAACAGCCTTCCCTGCTCATCTTTCTGAATCTTCGGTTTGTGAGTGTGCGCGTAAACCAGAACGTCAAACTCGCCCTCGCAGCCCTTCGTCCAGGCCAGCGCATGCGTGAGCAGAATCCTGGTTCCGTCGGCCGCTCGGTAACAGAAGGGAGGCTCACCAATTGTTCCGATAATGGTCATCCCTCCGTAGAGTCCGATTTTGTTTCCCTCGTTATCACCAAAGCAACCAACAAACGGGCAGTTCAACTTCCGCAATGGCGGCACGGCAAATGTCGATACCAGATCGCCGGCAAATAGAACAGTTTCAACCTGCTCGTCGTTAAACCGTTCGACTGCCACTCGAAGATTATCGAGGTGGTCATGAACGTCGGCGAAAACTCCGATTCGCATGGCAGGTCAGGATTCCGATTGAGTGCATCGATAACAGTACGGTCAACTCTGCAACGGCCGAAAATTCATCTACACAAGTGGAGATGTTATCAGGTCTCGTGCCACATGATGTACACCGTCAGTGTGTCATCAGCATTATCACGATAGCCTACATTCATGAAGCGAGCATTGGGCAACGAGACTTGACCGCCAGTCAATGAATGAGCAGGCACATCCCACCATGATGTCGTCGAATCGCTACGAAGTGTAAACTTCTTTGTGAACGAGGATGTGTCCACCACTTGAACAGCAAACACGTCCGTGATGTCAGAAGTTTCAGCAACAAATTTGAACCATATCGAATCATCAATACCTGAGGTTAGCTTAAATCCCTGGGGTCGAATGTGAATGTCGGGATCGATATACATTTCTGTCCTGCATCTCGCTACGTCGGCGGATGTTGGCGTCGTCGTTGACACATCCGGACCGAATTTCAGGCATCCACACGGCAGCATTGCAAAGTAAAGAATTGACGTAAGCCTGAGAAACACATGATGTCCTTTCCCTGAAATAAACCATCACCTCTGCCTTTGGCAGAGGCCTGCTCCTCGTAAACAAGCGAGGGATGTATCGCCGTTCAATGGTTGAAGAGAAACTCCCGGCTGTTGATCAGCGCCCAAAGAATATCTTCAAACCCCTGCTGTGGCGACTCGGCAGTTTCGACGTGTGAGACGGCGGCCGCTACTTCAGCGTCAGAGGGCGGACGACTGAACGTGACGAGGTACAGTTCACGGACGGCGTCTTCGGGCGGAATTTTGTTCTTGATGAAACCGGCGATCCGATTTGTCTTGTCTGTGAGCTTTCGCTGGATGACGTCGCCGTTTACCAGGTGCAGGACGGCGGCGAGGTTTGGAGTGCTTGTACGTTCACACTCACACGTGATGACACGTTTCGGTCGCCCGGTCGTGTCCAGAAAGTACGAAGGGAAATTGGAATCGGGTAGTTCGATCGCCCGAGTTCCAAGCGGCACACCGGTGAAGCGTTCCTGTGTTCCGGCTGCGTCGTCGATTCCGTCAAGAAGAACCTCAGCCGGCAACCGCTTGACGTTGTAGTGAAGGTAGAACCGGGTGTCCGTCGCATTTTCCACAAGCGGACTGGAAACAAGCTGATAAACGCGGCTGGTCATGATGTTTCTCATCAGCCGCCGTTGGTCGAATCCGTTATTCGCGAAGTCGTTCGCCAGCGTGTCTAACAAAGCTGGCACGGAAGCGGGATTCGTCTCACGCAGATCGTCAATCGGCTCAACCAGTCCGGTACCCATGAAGTAACCCCAGATTCGGTTGACGATGTTTCGCGAAAATAGTCGGTTGTCCTTCGAAGTCAGCCAGTCGGCCAGCGGACGTCTTAAGTCCCGGACTCCATCGACGTCAGCCGGCTCGCTTTGCAGTGGTGTTGGCATCATCGTTTGCCGCGTCCGCGGATGTCTGATCGAGCCGGAGCTTTTCAACATGACGACGGTGTCGCGGCCAAGAGCTCCGAAGTCTGTGCTCCCCTTCGTACCGACTCGCGTGAAAAAAGCAGCGAGACCGTAGTAATCAGCCTGGCTGTAAACTTCGAACGGATGGTGGTGACACTTCGCGCATTGCAGGCGGATTCCCAGGAAAACCTGAGCCGTCGTTTCGGCGAGGTCCGTCGGAGTTGTTGCAATCTTGAAATAGTTGGCCGGGCCGTTGGCGTAGATTGATCCTTGAGCCGTCACGATCTCGCTGACGAACTGGTCAAACGGTTTGTTCTCCCGAAACGACGCCCGCATCCAGTTGTAAAGAGCCCACATGCCACCGTCGCCAACTTTGTTCCGGTTGTTCCGAAGCAGGTCGCCCCACTTCAATGCCCAGTACGCGGACCAGTCGTTGACGTAAATGTCCCGCGCGGAATCCCCGGTCAGACCAAGCAGTTCGTCGACAAGCTGCTCCCGTTTGTCAGGTTTGTCGGATGCAAGAAACGCTTCAACTTTCTTTCGATCT
>CALGTK010000482.1 GCA_937904325.1 uncultured Planctomyces sp. | reverse complement strand
CCGAACAGAAACACTGGGGTTGCCGAGGCTCCCTGGTCATCGACGCTAGAATCAAACCCCACCACGCCCCACCGCTGATCGAAGACCCGGAAGTCACTGGCCGCGTCGATCAGCTTGCTGCTCCCGGCGGTCCACTTCACGGCATTTTTTGACGTAGTGAAAATCACGTTGACGTTGAGATTCGTAGGCTGGGTCGTGATCCGGGCGTTTTTTGGGCTGGAAAGTAGTGCGGTAGCCCACTTGAAATTGACACCTGAAATATGTTTTCAGACGGCTGGTTTTGCTTAGTGCTGTTCTTCGAAATTCGCCAAGTGTTGGGTATCCGTGCGCAGGAAGTCTATGTCAACTGAGCGAAGTGCCAGCAAGAAGTGTCCAACGCTGCTGCGGAATTGGGTCATTTGATCACTTCGTTCTGCTCGAATTTGAGCGGAGTTTGAGGGCTGTGATCGACGACTCAAACATCAGAGGAGAGTGATTGGCTTCTATCTTCCTGCACAGGAACGTCTTTCCAAATGATCCTGCTCGCTGTTTGGCCAATTTACGATTGCTGGTGCGAGCAAGAATACTCCGCGGAATCCCTGCAAAGCACGGCACATGGACAGCGAATGGCTTGTGATTTACGCTCCCCGCGTTGTTTCGATGGATCAGAAGGAGTGAATGAGATGGTGGAACGGATTCTTAGCATTTCGGGCTTGCGCGGGGTGATTGGGGATGGGCTTGATCCTCAATATCTTGTTCGGTTTGCGTCGGCGCTGGGGACGATATTTAACGGCGGGACTGTGGTTGTCAGCCGGGATGGGCGCTCGACAGGACTGATGGTTAAGCATGCGGTGATTTCGGCCTTGACTGCGACTGGCTGCAAAGTCGTGGATGCGGGAATCGCGACCACGCCGACTTGTGGAGTTCTGGTCACGCATCTCAAGGCGGCTGGCGGTTTGCAGATTACGGCCAGCCATAATCCCGTTCAGTGGAATGGACTTAAGCCGTTCTCGTCGGATGGTTCGGTCTTCAATCGAGAACTCGGCGAGAAGCTGATTGGGCTGATTGAGTCTCAGGAATTCAACTATGTCTCGTGGGATCGGCTGGGCGAAGTCGAAACCTGCGAAGACCCGGCCGCTCCGCACATCGAACGCGTGCTGAAGCTGGTCAACGCCGACGCGATCAAAGCTCGAAACTTCAAAGTCGTCCTGGACTGCAACCACGGCTCGGGTGCAGTGTCGACTCCGAGGTTGCTGCAAGATGAACTCGGTTGCGAAGTGGTCGTTTTGGGTGACACGGCTGACGGAAAGTTCGAACACATCCCCGAACCGACAGAAGGAAATCTGAGTGGACTGTGCGATGCCGTCCGTGAAGTCGGGGCGGACGTTGGTTTTGCTCAGGATCCCGATGCCGATCGCCTGGCCATCGTCGACAACAACGGTCGATACATCGGAGAAGAACTGACTTTGGCTCTGGCCGCCGACCACGTCCTGGCTCGTACGCCCGGCGAGTTCGTCGTGAACGGTTCGACCAGCCGAATCAACGCGGACATTGCATCGAACCACAACTCGACGTTCCATCGATCGGCCGTCGGCGAGGCCAACGTTACGGCGATGATGAAAGAAAAGAATGCGATCCTGGGCGGAGAAGGCAACGGCGGAGTGATCGAGCCAAAGGTCGGGTACGTGCGAGACAGTTTCGTTTCAATGGCCTACGTGCTGGACGGTCTGGCTGACGGGAACCGAACGCTCGCCGAGTGGGCGGACGCATTGCCGAGTTACACGATCACCAAAGACAAGATCGAGTGTCCCACCGACCGGGTCGGCGCCGCCTGCGAAGCTTTGCAGACAGCCTATCAGGATGCAGAGGCAACAACCGGCGACGGTCTCAGGCTCGACTGGTCCGACTGCTGGGTTCAGGTTCGAGCCAGCAATACAGAACCAATTATTCGAGTCATTGCTGAAGCCCAGGGCGCCGATGTCTCCACAAAGCTCTGCGCCGACGCTGTGGCCACTGTGAATGCAGCGATTTTCTGAGTTAAAGTTTGCAGGCCGGACCCAGGAGCGAAGCGACGATGTTCCGGTAGCAATGATATGCTGGATGATCTGATGTTGCCGGAGCGGCATTACGCTTGATTCGGCCTACTTCTACTTCGTGCCGATTTATCGGATCGACTCATTATGCGAATTGTTGTCGCGGGAGCGACGGTCAGCACTCATCAGACTCTTGAGGCTCTGGTTCGCCACGGAGCGGAAATTGTCGGCGTGCTGCAGTTGCGAAACGAGTCTTCGCACACGGTCACTGCATTTTCGCCACTCGGCGAATTGGCTGAGCCGCACGGAATTCCATGCGCGACGTTTCGTAACATCAATGATTCGGAAATTGTCGAACAGGTGCGAGAGTGGCAGCCTGACCTGATGTTCGTTGTCGGGATTTCGCAGCTTGTCCGCGACGAGATGATGTCGATTCCGAAGCGCGGGTGTGTCGGGTTTCATCCGACGTTTCTGCCGGTCGGTCGCGGTCGGGCTCCGCTGGCGTGGTTGACGCTTGACGGACAACCGGGAGCGGCGACATTCTTTATGATTGACGAAGGCGTCGACTCTGGCCCGATTTTTGTGCAGGAGACGTTTGAGGTTGCTCCGGATGACTATGCGTCCGATGTTGAGAGGAAACTTGTCGCCGCGACGGAGACGGGTTTAGATCGCTGGCTGCCGGAATTGCTATCAGGCGTCTGGAATCCGCGGCCTCAGGATGAATTTCTGGCGACTTACAATGGTCGACGGAGCATCGATGATGGGTTGCTGGACTGGTATCAATCGAGTGACGACATCCACACGCTGATCCGCGCCGCGTCGACTCCCCACCCGGGAGCGTATACCTGGCACCAGGGCCGCAAACTAATCGTGTGGCGAGCGGAGTTGGAGAAGCACCTTCCCTGGCGAGGAGCGGTTGGGCGAGTACTGCATACTGAAGCCGAACGAGGTGCGCTGGTCCAAACGGGTGAAGGGCTGGTCTGGCTGACTCTGGTGCAGTTTTCCGAGGACACCGTGGCCTGCCCTGCCCAGACGGTACTTAAGGTCGGAATCAAACTTGGCTTTGTCGTTCAGGACGAGGTGGCTCGGCTCCGCGATCGTGTCGACGATCTCGAAACGAGGTTGAGCAGGCTTGAAGGAAATGAGTCGACGGAGTCGTCGTGACTTGCGTAAGGTGAGCATGGCTCACCACAAATACTCGGCAGGTGGGCGGTGCCGACCCTGCGGTTCTCCAACTCGGTTATGGCAGCTTCGTTGAGCCCATCAGGAAGCGGTCGCATTCTCGTGCAGCTTCTCTGCCTTCGTTGATGGCCCATACGACCAGGCTCTGACCTCGGCGACAGTCGCCGGAGGCGAAGACGCCTTCGATGTTGGTGGCGTAGTTGCCGTATTCTGCGGCGAAGTTGGATCGTCCGTCGGTGCTCAGGCCGAGTTCTGTAGCGATGATCTGTTCCGGGCCGCTGAAGCCCAGTGCCATGAAAATCAAATCACACGGCCATTCCTGTTCGCTGCCTTCGACGACGGTGAACGGGGCACCGTTTTCCTGAGGCTTGCTCCAGTCGACTCGGACTGTTTTGACACCGGTCAAGTTGCCAGCGGCGTCGCCAGTGAATTCGGATGTTTGGATTGAAAATTCACGTGGGTCACCGGACAGTTGTTTTCCTTTGACTCGTGAATAGTCGAACTTCGCGGCTGCTTCCTGATGGCCGTAATCGACTCGCATGATTCGCGGCCACTGTGGCCAGGGGTTATTCGGGGCTCGTTCGTTTGGAGATTGTGGGACAATTTCAAACGTCACCAGTGAGTTGCAACCGTGGCGGAGCGAGGTGCCGATGCAGTCTGTTCCGGTGTCGCCTCCACCGATAACGATGACGTCTTTGCCCGCCGCGTCGATGTACTGCCCGTCTTCGTGCCTGGAGTCGAGTAGACTCTTGGTGTTCTTTGTGAGGAATTCCATCGCGAAATGAATTCCCGTGAGGTCTCGCCCCGGAGTCTTCGCGAAGAAATCATTCGGCTTGGTGGCTCCGACGCAAAGTACGACGGCATCGAAGTCGTCCATCAGCTGCTTTGCGGAAACATCCCTGCCGATTTCCGTGCTCGTCTTGAAGGTGACTCCGTCGCTGGCCAGAAGGTCGACTCGTCGCTGAACAACTCTTTCTTTTTCGAGCTTCATGTTCGGGATGCCGTACATGAGCAACCCGCCGATCCGATCGGCACGTTCGAAGACGGTGACCAGGTGACCGGCTTTGTTGAGCTGGGCGGCGCAAGCCAGTCCGGCGGGACCAGAACCAACGACGGCGACTTTTTTGTCAGTGCGGACTTCTGGAGCTGATGATTTGACCCAGCCTTCTTCGAAGCCTTTGTCGATGATGTTTCGTTCGATCTGCTTGATCGTGACGGGCGGCTCGTGGATTCCCAGGACGCACGAACCTTCACACGGAGCGGGGCAGACTCGGCCGGTGAACTCGGGGAAGTTGTTAGTCTTGTGGAGTCGATCGAGAGCTTCTTGCCAGTGGCCGCGGTAAACGAGGTCGTTCCATTCGGGGATCAGATTCTGCACCGGGCAACCGGCAGCCATGTTGGCAATCAGATCTCCGGTATGGCAGAACGGAACTCCGCAATCCATACAGCGGGAACCCTGGCCCTGCAGTTCTGCGACGGGCAGTTCAAGGTGGAACTCATCCCAGTCGCCGATACGTTCGGCCGGATCCCGTTCGGTGTATGTTTTTCGATCAACGGTCATGAACCCGCGTGGGTCACCCATTGCTCCTGCTCACTTTCTATCTTTTACTCTTACGCTGGCTTCGTTGTTGTATTGTCGTGGAAGTTTGACGGGCTTTGCAGGATGTGTCTTGATGCATTGAAATCAGCGGCCCGCGAAGGTGCGTCGAGACGCACCCTGTTTTCTAAGGCTGGGCAGTCTCTGCTTCGGCTGCCTGTTCAGCAGCAAGTTCTTCCAGAGCCCGTTTGTAATCTCGCGGCATCACCCGAATGAATTTCGGTAGAGAAACGCCCCATGTGTCGAGGATGTTCGCCGCAACCGTCGAGCCGGTGTAGTTGCTGTGCTTTTCGATCAGCTCTTTCAGTTCGGCGATGTCTTCTTCTGCTTCGACTGGATCGAGATCGACGAGGCCAAGGTTGCAGTTGAGTCGAAAGGTCTCTTTGTCTTCAGCGAAGACGTAAGCGACTCCACCGGACATGCCGGCTGCGAAGTTTCGACCGGTTTGTCCGAGGACGACGACTCGACCGCCGGTCATGTATTCAAGTCCGTGATCACCGACACCTTCAATGACCGTGCGTGCTCCAGAGTTGCGGACACAGAATCGTTCGGCGGCCATGCCGCGGAAGAAGGCTTCACCTTCGGTCGCTCCGTAGAGAGCAACGTTGCCGATGATGATATTTTCTTCCGGAGTGAACGTGGCTTCTTTTGGAGGGTAGATGATGACTCGCCCGCCGGAGAGGCCTTTGCCAACGTAGTCGTTGGCGTCGCCTTCCAGTTCGATGGTGACACCTGAAGCGAGCCATGCACCAAGGCTTTGACCGGCCGACCCTTTGGCGTCGATATGGATCGTGTCATCAGGCAGACCGTGCTCACCGTTCTTCTTGGATACTTCGTGGCTGAGAGTCGTTCCGAACGCTCGGTCGATATTTTCGATTTTGATAGTGAAGCGGGTCGGTGTCTTGTCGTGGATCGCTCCCCATGCTTTTTTGATCAACTCGTTGTCAAGGACTTCTTCGAGACCGTGGTTTTGCGAGATTGTGCAGTAAGTGCCAACATTTTCGTGCGGTTTTACGGCTGGAGTCAGGATCGGTGTCAGGTCGATACCCTTTGCTTTCCAGTGATCAACGGCGTCGTCGATTTCCAGAGCTTCGACGTGGCCAACCATTTCGTTAATCGTGCGGAAGCCGAGTGTTGCCATAATCTCGCGAGCTTCTTCAGCCACCATGAACAGGTAGTTGATTACGTGTTCCGGCTTGCCGGCAAATTTCTTGCGAAGTTCCGGGTCCTGAGTTGCGATCCCGACCGGGCAGGTGTTGAGATGGCATTTCCTCATCATGATGCAGCCCATCGTAATGAGTGGAGCTGTCGCGAAACCGAATTCTTCAGCACCCAGCAAAGCGGCGATAACGAGGTCTCGTCCGGTCTTGATTTGCCCGTCCGTTTCGAGGCGAACTCGACTTCGCAGGTCGTTCATGACGAGGACCTGGTGAGTTTCGGCGATGCCGAGTTCCCATGGCAGTCCGGCGTTCTTGATACTGGTCAATGGTGATGCACCTGTCCCGCCGTCGGCACCGGCGATCAGAATTTTGTCGGCGTGACCTTTGGCGACGCCGGCGGCGATCGTGCCGACTCCCACTTCGGAGACAAGCTTTACACTGACGGCGGCACTCGGATTAGCATTCTTCAGGTCGAAGATCAATTGCGCGAGATCTTCGATAGAGTAAATGTCGTGGTGAGGCGGCGGGCTGATCAGACCAACGCCCGGCGTCGAATGACGCGTCGCGGCGATGATCTTGTTGACCTTGTGACCAGGAAGTTCTCCGCCTTCGCCAGGCTTCGCTCCCTGAGCGATTTTGATCTGCAACTCGTTGGCGTTAGTCAGGTACCAGCTTGTGACGCCGAACCGTCCAGACGCGACCTGCTTAATGTAGGACCGTTTCGAGTATTCATTCGTGCGACGCTCTGCCGCTTCCTCGTCGAACTGCTTCAGACTGTCAACGACAGATTCGTGATCTTCGGAGAGTGCTTCGTATGGAACGAAGCGTTGGTAATCTTCTCCGCCTTCGCCGGTGTTACTCTTTCCTCCCATGACGTTCATGGCGACGGCCAGAGTCTCGTGAGCTTCGGCTGAGATCGACCCGTAGCTCATTGCTCCAGTGCAGAACCGTTTTACGATGCTGCTGGCCGGTTCGACTTCGTCCCGCGAAACCGAATCTCGTTTTTTGAACTTCAGCAGGCCTCGCAGGAAACATGCTTTGTTATTGTGATTGTTGACCAGGTCGCTGAATCGCTTGTAGGCATCCTTGTCGCCATTGCGGGCTGCGTTCTGAATTTCGGAAATCGTGTGAGGGTTCCAGGCGTGAGCTTCGCCTTCTTTCCGCCAGTGGTACTGTCCGTCGTTTGGAAGGATCGGCAGCGACTGAGTCTCTCGTGTTGGGAAGCCGAGTTCGTGCCGGCGGATGCCTTCTTCAGCAAGGACATCGAAACCGACGCCAGCGATGCGGCTGGCTGTTCCGACGAAGCACTTTTCGACGACCTCTGAGTTCAGGCCGACGGCTTCGAAAATCTGAGCACCCTTGTAAGAGGCCAGTGTCGAGATGCCCATCTTGCCCATGACTTTGAGCATGCCCTTCGCGACAGCCTTGCGGTACGCGGGGACGATCTTTTCGTCGGTGTACTCGGCTTCGAGTAGCCCGTCGATGCGTGCCTGACGAAGTGATTCGAAGGCGAGGTACGGGTTGATGGCGTCGATTCCGTATCCAGTCAGCAGGCAGAAGTGGTGAACTTCGCGAGCTTCGCCGGACTCCAGAACAAGTCCGATGCGGGTTCGCAACTCCTGGCGGACAAGTGCATGATGAACCGAACCGGTCGCCAGTAGCGAGCTGATGGGGACTCGGTCGGGGCTGATGTTTCGATCGGATAGAACAACCAGGCTGAAGCCGTCGTTGATTGCTTGTGTGACTTCGTTGCAGACACGATCGATCGCCGGGCCGAGTCCCGCTGCACCTTCCGAACGCGGATATGTGATGTCGATGGTGGTGGATTTCCACCCGCGGTAGGAGAGGCTCTTGATGCTGGCCAATTCTTCGTTGGTGAGAATCGGATGCGGCACGCACAGTCGATGAGCCTGTTCGTCGGTCGAGTCCAGCAGGTTGCCTTCCGGGCCGATGTAACATTCGAGGGACATGATGATGTCTTCTCGAATCGAATCGATCGGAGGGTTGGTCACTTGAGCAAACAACTGCTTGAAGTATTCGTACGACAGCCGAGGCTTGTCGGAGAGGCAGGCCAGCGCCGCGTCGTTGCCCATCGAGCCGATCGGATCTCGAGCTTCGCGGAGCATTGGCATCAGCATGAACTGCAGCGCTTCGGTCGTGTATCCGAATGCCTGCATCCGGCTGAGCAATTCTCTCTCGTCGTAGAGTGGGGCCGTTTCCTGCTTCGGGAGTTCTTCAAGGTGCAGGCTTTGATTTTTCAGCCAGTTCCTGTACGGACGTTTTGCGGCGACCGAAGCTTTCAGTTCTTCGTCTGCGATGATGCGACCCTCTTCGAAATCGACGAGGAACATTTTGCCGGGCTGCAATCGTCCTTTGGTCTTGACGTTCGCAGGATCGACTTCGATCACTCCGACTTCTGAAGCCATGATGACTTTGTCGTCGTGTGTCACGTAAAAGCGGCTTGGTCGCAGGCCGTTGCGGTCGAGACAGGCCCCGATGTAGTGGCCGTCAGTGAATGAGATTGACGCCGGGCCATCCCACGGTTCCTGCAGAGCGGAGTGGTACTCGTAGAACGCTCGCTTCTCTTCAGACATCGAGTGATGGTTCTGCCAGGCTTCCGGTACCATCATCATCACGGCTTCCTGGAGCGTTCGCCCGGAGTGGTAGAGCATCTCCAGTGCGTTGTCGAAGTTACCAGAGTCCGAGCATTCGGGCTCGATGATCGGGCAGAGTTTGCGGATGTCGTCACCCCAGAGGTCGCTCTCCATCACGCCCTGGCGAGCGAACATCCAGTTGGCGTTGCCTTGAAGCGTGTTGATTTCGCCGTTGTGGGCCATGAAGCGGCATGGCTGAGCACGGTCCCAACTGGGGAACGTGTTCGTCGAGAATCGCGAGTGAACCATCGCAAGGTGCGAGGTGTAGTCGGGGTCCTGCAGATCTTTGTAAAATGGTGTGACCTGCTCGGGCATCAGCATACCCTTGTAGATGATGACCTTCGTCGAGAGCGAGCTGACGTAAAACATCAGGTTCTGGTCGAGTTCGCTTTCGACGCGAATCCTGCGGCTGGCGTATTTTCGGATGATGAACAATTCGCGTTCGAACGCATCTTGATCGAGACCGTCGGCGGCTGCGATGAAGAGCTGTTCAAAATTCGGCATGCAGAGCAGGGCGGTGGGGCCAACGTTGGCACCTGACGGATCGACAGGCACTTCACGCCAGCCGATCAGTTTTTGTCCGCGTTCTTCGATGATTGCGTTGACGATCGAGCGAACTTTTTCACGCTCGGTATCGTTGGTCGGCATGAAGACGATGCCAGTTCCGTAGCGGCCTCGTTCGGGCAGGTCGGCGCCCAGATCGTTCTTCGCGACCTTCTCAAGCATTTCGTAGGGCAGACCGGTGAGCATTCCCGCGCCGTCGCCGGTGTTTTCTTCGCAGCCACAGGCACCGCGATGAGTCATGTGCAGAGCCATGCGATCGGCATCGTCGATGATCTGTCGCGAAGGGACGCCCTTGATGTGCGCAACGAAGCCGACGCCGCAGTTTTCCTTTTCGTCTTTTGGGTCGTACAAGCCACGTTTGGCGGGTAGGCGTCCGTTTCGAAAGGCGTCGGTGAAGTACTGCTGATCGGTCAAGATTTGGGCCGGATCGGTCATCGAAATACTCTCGCTTTATAACTAACGTTGCGTCTTTGTTTTCTTCCGTGTCGGTTGAGAATCTCATCGTGAGACGCTCGGCCAGGTGACGATGGGGAGTCTCCTCTCGGATGAGACTTCCAACGTCTTCCGCATCGACGCTCAGGTCGACGCGTTCAGTTTTCGGTCGCGATTCCCTGCGCGACCCTCGCGGGGAGACTCTTTCGAATCAGTGTTCCGCAGCGTTTCCAGGTCTTCGTGAATCAGCTCCACAAACCTGTCTGCCGCGTTAC
>CALGTK010000481.1 GCA_937904325.1 uncultured Planctomyces sp. | reverse complement strand
GAATGGAGCGATTCGACCGTGATCTGTAGTTTTCCTGTACGATCCCGAGCAGTGAGCTCACGCCGCAGATCATGCATCCGAATGGCATCCAAGGCAAGAGCACGGTGGTCGCAAATGATGGCTGGACTGAAGTCGCCAAAGTCATCAAAGCCGCCACGAGATGAAAACTTCTTAGCCGCGATGCGGCAGCAGCACGTAGCCTGGGTCTTCATCCAGGGATGGGTGTTCTTAGCCAATCGACCACCACGAAGCGGCAACAGCAAGACCGTCATCGCGGGCCTGCCACCGCTGCTTCGCGGCTCATGCATGGATTCAAAATGCGGACTGCGGATTCACACCTGCGGCTACGTGTTGCCGCGGATGCGCCGCTTCTGAAAGACGTGTTGCTTGCTGCCTGTCAAACTGAAGATTCCAAATCGAGCACTTACCATGTCACGAATCAACCGACGCCGTTTTATGCATACGTCCTCTACCCTGGCCGCGGCCACCGCTTTGGGATCGATTTCCAGCGGTTCGCCCGTCCGCGCCGACAGTCCCAATGAACGCCCCAGGGTCGCGGTCATTGGATGCGGCGGCCAGGGAACTGGCGATGGCCGGCGTGCGACTAACTACGGCGACATCATTGCCGTCTGCGATGTCGATACGTCGCATTCGGCGTATGCCAAAGCGGCCTATATGAGACGAGCGGCTGCCAAAGGCAAAGAAGTTCACATTGATGTTTACGATGACTACCGGGCAATCATCGATCGTAATGACATTGACGCCATCATCTGTGGAACGGTGGATCACTGGCACGTCAAGATCTCTGCAGAAGCTTTGAAGTCAGGCAAGGATGTGTACTGCGAAAAGCCGCTCACACTGACAGTCGACGAAGGCCGCATCATTTCGCAAGTTGCCAGCGAAACCGATCGGATCATTCAGGTCGGCACCCAACAGCGTTCCGACGAACGGTTTCTTAAAGCAGTCGCCATCGCTCATGCAGGACGTCTTGGAAAGATCAAAAAGGTCACGGTTGGACTCAATCACAATCCATTCAGTAAGCCGCTGCCGGCGGTCGCCGCTCCGACTACGCTGAACTGGGATCGATGGAAAGGTCCGACTGAAGACGTGCCTTATCGATTCCTGAAGAACGGCAAGGCAGGACAGACGCTGGTGCGTACGCTGGGTGACGGCAGCATTGACGCCTCAAACTGTCACAAGGAATTTCGCTGGTGGCTGCAGTACAGCGGCGGCAAGATGACGGACTGGGGCGCTCACCACGTTGACATCGCTCAGTGGATCATAGATCAATGCGGACCGGGGCAGGGACCGACGAGCGTTGAGCCAGTCATGGTCCAGGCAAAAGTTCCGTTCGACCAAAACGGAAAGCCGACGCTTGATGATCGCTACAACGCTCCACACCGGTTCAGTGTTCACGTCAACTTTCCGAACGAGGTGCTGATGGTAATCACCAGCGAAGGCCGCAACGGGATTCTGGTTGAAGGCACGCAGGGACGGATCTTCGTCAATCGCGGCACGATCGCCGGCAAGCCGATCGAGGAACTCGAAAACAACCCACTGCCAGGCGGATGGCTCGACGACATCTACGGCGGACCGGTCGTCGAACACGTCAACAACTTCTTCGACTGCATCGCCAGTCGAAAGCAGCCGGCATCAGATGTGTGGAGTCACGTAGCCTCGATTAACACCTGCCACTTAAGCAACATTGCCATTCGGCTGAATCGCCAGATCGAATGGGACGCAAAGACGCAGACGATTAAAGGCGATACCGTAGCCAACGCAATGCTGAAGCGAGATTTTCGCAAGGGTTACGAAATCGAACTATAGGCCTTGTCCTGTAAGCTGATTCGGTCAAACCCGTGCACACTGTTGACTGCGATATTAAATACATGCGAATGCTTTTTTAAAGAGTCATTCCTGTGATGATTGAGAGGGTGTGCGCGTCCACTGATTACGGTCAGGATACGGCAGTTTGGTTGGTCGTGCCGGCCGCCATACAGTCAATTTTGAAGAGCTATTGCGAGTCTCTGCAGGGTGCTTACTCTGTAGAAGGTTACGTGCGGTTTGAAATAATTATGAAACTCGATGCTGGGGGGACGGCTTAAGTTGTTGAACAGGTTACAGACCCAGCACTCCCTCGGCCTGATGGATTCTATCGATGTAAATCAACCATCAGAAGCGGGGTGTGCCCAGTTGGTTGACTGGTCGCCGGACAACTTCTGGAAGCACAACGTGTCGGGACTCGACGAAAACTGTTCAAACTGGACTACGGTGCCTGTGCCTGATCAGCAAAGAGTGTAGAGCCACTATGGATACAAAGTCCGGGAGGCCAACTCACTTTACTCGCGTTTGAATCGATAGCCGATTCCTCGGATGGTTTCGATCAGATTGCCAGGCTGGCCCATCTTCTTACGAAGTGCGCGGACGTGAACGTCGATCGTTCGTTCCAGAGCGTTGGCATCCATTCCGCGGCTGCTGTCCATCAGTTCGAGCCGCGAAAAGGTCCGACCAGGCTGACGCATCAATGTCCAGAGAAGGCGGAACTCGGTCCGGGTCAATTCGAGTTCCTTGTCGTCAACTCGAACTTCGAAGCTGGCCTTGTCAATTTTCACTCCATGGACTGATAGAACCGTATTCTCAGACTTGGTCTTTTCATTCCTGCGGAGCAACGCCTTGATTCGATGGACGAGCGGTCTGACTTTGAATGGCTTGGTGACGTAGTCGTCCGCGCCTACATTGAAGCCGACGACCTCGTCGGTTTCCTCGCTGCGGGCAGTCAGCATCAGAACGCGAATGTTCTGAGTTTTGGGATCACTGCGGAGTTGGGAGCAAACTTGCAGGCCATCGACAAGCGGCAGCATCAGGTCAAGGATGACGGCATCCGGTAATACGGCACGGGCTCGTTCGAGCCCGTCGCGGCCGTTGTTAGCCGTTAGGACTTCAAAGCCTTCTTTCTCCAGGTTGTAGGTTAAGACCTCAACCAGAGCTGGTTCGTCTTCGATGATCAGTATCGTTTGGGTCGACATTCTTATATGGCTCAATTCTACCCGACCATCTGACGGGTAACTATTAAAGATTCGTGTCACGGAAGGTACTGAAAAAATACGATTTAATATTCAATCTTTGTGGGTACGACGTTTATCTCAAATGACAATTGCGATTTACCGATGTTTGACCGAAGCAGAATGTGTGGCAATGGTGTCTCAAGCCTGTTGGACTCGGAAGTCTGCTCGATGCCGGATGATGACGCCTTCGACCATAAAGACGACGTCTTCGGCAATGTTTGTTGCGTGGTCGGCGACTCGTTCGATGTGACGAGTTGCAGAGAACAGGTGCAAGGCTGGTTCGACCAGATTTGGTGAAGAACGCATGATGCCACGCAGTTCTTCAATGATTTCGGCATTCAATCGATCAACTTCGTCGTCACTTTCGAGGATTTCTCGAGCACCCAGACTGTCGAGTTCCACGTAGCAGTCGATGCTTCGATGCAGCATTTCGAGAGATTTGCGAGACATGTCCTGAAGCTTGTCTGATACGGTCACCTCTGTCTTCCCGATCAGTCCGGCTGCACGTTCAGCGATGTTGACCCCCAGGTCGGCGACGCGTTCAAGTTCGCCGGTAATTTTTAGTACGGTTGCGATGCGACGAAGATCGATAGCGACGGGTTGATGGAGTGCGAGAATTTTCAGGCAGTCGTTCTCGATCTGTACGTCCATCGCGTCGATTTCATCGTCGGACGTGTGCAGGTCTTCTGCCAGTTGATTACTTGGAGAACGCAATCCATCGACCGCACGATGAATCATGTTTTCGACGAGCGAGCACATGTGGAGGATGTCGTGGTGCAGGCCTTCGAGGTCGCGTTCCAGATGAATTGACATTGTCGAGAGGTACCTTTCCGGAGATGTCCACGGCAGCATCCGAAGATGCCAGGTTCGCAAGAGATCAGGTGGTCAGGCCATCCTAGCCAAACCGTCCAGTGATGTAGTCTTCTGTTTGCTTTTCATTCGGGTTTGTAAACAGCCCGTGAGTGTTCCCGGTTTCAACGAGCACTCCCTGGAAGAAGAAGGCGGTCTGCTGACTGACTCGAGCTGCCTGCTGCATGTTGTGCGTCACGATGACGATTGTGTAGTTCTTTTTGAGTTCGAAGATCAGGTCTTCAACGCGAGCGGTAGATGCGGGATCGAGCGCCGATGCGGGCTCGTCCATCAGAATCACGTCCGGATCGGTGGCCAGCGTTCGAGCAATGCACAATCTTTGTTGTTGACCACCGGAAAGCGCCATGGCCGAACTGTTCAGCCGGTCTTTCACTTCATCCCAGAGAGCCGCTCGTTGCAGAGATGTCTCAACGATTTCGGCCAGCTTCGCTTTGTTTTTCAGTCCGGCGACTTTGGGGCCGTAAGCGATATTATCGAAGATCGATTTTGGGAATGGTGTCGACTTCTGAAAAACCATGCCGACGCGTTTTCTGAGCAACACAACGTCAATAGATGGATCGTAGACATCAGTGCCTTCGAGCACGATGTCGCCAGTGTGACGAGTACCTTCGATGATATCGTTCATGCGGTTAAGCGTTCGCAGGAACGTACTCTTTCCGCAGCCCGACGGGCCGATCAACGCGGTGACTGACTTCTCAGGAATGTCGAGTGAAACGTCGAACAGAACCTGGTTGGTCCCGTAGAAGAAGTCGACATTCTTCGCGCGGATTTTGACAGCTTGCCACGAGTCAGTTGCTGTCGATTCGGCGACGACTGGTCGCGATGTGCGGATGGATGTCGCACCTGATTCATCCGGCGTCGCTGCTGCTGCGTCGGTGCTGGTTACGTCCACGCAAAGTTCCTCATTTGGGGCATTGCCGTTGCCGGTGACAACGGTCGGCGATGAATTCATGAGTCATTCACCAGGTTATCTTTTTCTGGGCTCGGTTACGAATCACAATCGCGGTGGCGTTAAAAACGATCAGCAGAGTCAGAAGCACCAGGCTTCCGGCTGCGGCAAGATTCTGAAATTCTTCTTTGGGCTGTTCAATCCAGTTGGTGATCTGAATCGTTATCGAGGTGAAGACGTCAAAAGGTGCATCCAACACTCGCTGCGGATCCTGAACGGCCCCTATCGGCGTATCCAGGTTTCCAGGTGCGAACGCGACATAGCTCATCGCTCCGACCACGATGAGCGGAGCAGTTTCACCCATCGCACGCGACAGTGCGAGAATGATTCCGGTGGCGATCCCCGGCACGGCGGCAGGCAGCACTTGATGCCGGATCGTCTGCCACTCGGTCGCTCCTAAAGCGTATGACGCGTGTCGGATCGAAGGAGGGACCGCCCGCAGGGCTTCCTGTGATGCGATGATTACAACCGGAAGAATCAGCAGACTGAGTGTGAATGACCCGGCCAGCAAACAGCGTCCCAGGGGGAGCGGGATCTCAAGTGTTCCAAATCCCAGCGAGATGGCCATTGTCCAGCCGTCGGCCGCCGAGATCATTCCGAACATTCGGACAAACGCGGTGACGCCGAGCATTCCGTAGACGATCGAAGGGACTCCGGCAAGGTTCGACAGGTTGAGTTTGATCAGTCGCGTCAAGCGGTTGTCAGTAGCGTATTCTTCGAGGTAGAGCGCGGCGCCGACGCCGATAGGTACGGTAAAAGTCGCCGTGAAGAAGATCAGCCAGGACGTTCCCCATAGACCTGCGAGCAGTCCAGCTTTGGCCGGTCGTCGAGAATCGAAACCGGTCAGGAACTGCGTGTCGAGCCAGCCCCAGGCCTGCCAGGTGACTCCGGCCAGCAGAACAGCCAGGAACAGCAAAGCGGAGATAGTGGCAATTCGACAGACCCATTCGAAGCAGGTCGAGATCCGGTGTCGCCGCTTCAGAAGTGCGGCGTATTCAATTTCCTGATCGCTCAATTGTAGACCTCACGGAAACGCCGCAGTACGAACTGCGAAATGATGTTCATCACAAGCGTCATCAGAAACAGTGTGAGTCCGACTGCGTAGATACTCTTTTCTTCGATGCTGCCGATGACCGCGTCGCCTTTGCTGACATTGACTATGTAAGAAGTCATCGTCGCGACACTGCCTAACGGGTCGGCAGTGACGATCGCGGTCTGGCCGGCGGCGATTGTGACGGCCATTGTTTCGCCGATCGCTCGCGAAATCGCCAGCAGGAATGATGCAATGATTCCAGAGAGAGCGGCCGGAACCACGATTCGGGTGGAAACATCTACTCTCGTAGAGCCCAGAGCGTATGCGGCTTCGCGAAGGCTGCGAGGTACTGAGCGCAGGACGTCTTCGCTGAGCGATGATATCATCGGGATAATCATGATTCCGACCACGATACCAGCACTCGCTGCGTTGAAAACTCCCACTTCAATCCCCAATAGATCCTGAAAGATTGGTTTCAGCACGTACGGAGTCACGAAGACGAGAGCGAAGTAGCCGTAAACGACGGTCGGGATGCCGGCCAGAATTTCCAGCACAGGTTTAATGATGGCTCGAGTTCGCGGAGCGGCGTATTCGCTGAGGTAGATCGCGCTACACAGTCCGATGGGAAGTCCGATCAATGCGGCGATTCCTGCGATCATCAGCGTGCCGCAAACCAGCGGCATGATTCCGAAATGCTTCTCGGTGTAACCTGGCGTCCATCGTGTTTCGGTGACAAATTCTGTGACCGAGACCTGCTGAAAGAACGCTTCGTTTGGTCGGACCAGAGTGTCAGGCCCGACCTGACGGGGGGACACATCGTAGATCGCGTTGCTGAAGAGTATCGCGACGATTCCGAGTGTTGTCAGAATTGAGACCGCCGCGCAAAGAAATAACAGCGAGCGAATACCCGACTCTTTGAGACGGGTAAACGACGCTGAACGACGCAAGGACGTGGTCGCTTCGGAAAGCGGCATGTCGGATGCGGAAGCTGTAGACATTTAGAGCATCTCCTGACCGCTCGGCTGATTATCAGGCAACCGACCGGCCAAATGAATTCTGAGTTGCGAGTGTTACTTGCCGATCGCCGCCTTCAACGCTTCGACTGTTTCCGCTTGAGTTTCTGCTCCCAGACGAACGTAGCCGACTTCGCTGACGAGATCCTGACCGGCGTCCAGGTAGTAGGTCAGGAAGTCTGCCAGTTCAGGTCGAGCGAGTTTGGCTTTGTTCACGTAGAGGAACAGCGGCCGCGATAGTGGAACATATTTTCCGCCTTCGATTGTTTCAGGAGTCGGCGCCACCGCGTCCGCGACGTCGTCAGTTGCTGAGACAGGAACGGCCGTCAGCTTGTCAGCGTTTTCGAGGTAGTACGCAAAACCGAAGTAGCCGAGAGCGTATTTTCCACCTGAAACACCTCGAACCAGAATGTTGTCGTCAGAGCTTGGTGTGTACTCGGTTCGGCTGGCTCCTTCTTCACCGCAAATTACGTCGGTGAAGTAGTCGAACGTTCCAGAATCGGGGTCCGGACCGTACAACTG
>CALGTK010000480.1 GCA_937904325.1 uncultured Planctomyces sp. | reverse complement strand
AACAACATCACCAAACACGCAACACGAAGCCCACCGCGAAGCGGTTTAGTCCAATTACTTGGGAAGGATTACTTCCTGGACCGTTTCTACTCACCAACACATCGGAGAACTGATGTCACACATCGTCACGATCGCAACCGAGGTCAGAGATGCTAAGGCACTCTGCCTTGGCTGTGAGCGGCTTGGATTGGAGCGGCCGGCTCACCGGACGGCAAAGCTGTTCAGCACGGAGGCGACTGGTTACTGCGTGGAGCTGCCGGAGTGGAGATATCCGGTTGTCTGCGATGTCGAGTCCGGCAGCGTCCATTACGACAACTTCAATGGCCGTTGGGGTGAGCAGTCGCGCCTCGACTCGCTGCTTCAGATGTATGCGGTTGAGAAAACCCGTCTCGAAGCAAGGCGGCGCGGACACACGGTTACGGAGCAGGCTATGGCGGATGGAGCGATCAAACTCACTGTTCAAGTTGGAGGTGCAGCGTGAAAGAATCGACTACGAGGACGATCGAAGTCGTTGTTCGACCTGACGGCCAGTCATCGATCGAGACGAAGGGATTCACCGGAACGGAATGTCTTGTGGGGAGTCGGTTTCTCGAAGCGGCGCTTGGTGCGCGGCAGGATGAAAGGCGAACGGTGGAGTTTTACTCAACGGGAGTTTCGACGGACGTCGGCGTGGCGCAGTCGAATCCTGGACGATCGGAGGCTATGTGAAATCGGAAACGCTCCGCCGCCGGTTCCCATTGGGACTACAAGCCGCTGCTCCGCGCCGGAAACAAACGCGTCACACGAACGCGCGTCCGCTACTTGTGCTGATCGAAGGTATCTATGACGTTGAATTTCTGTGCCGCATCTCGGTCGTTCTGCGTCGCGACGATCATGCGATCCCCGACCTGAGAACGCTGGAAGAAGCTGGCAAGCTGGTCTTCGTTCCTTTTGGTGGTGGCGATCCGGGATTCTGGGCAACGCGGTTTGCTCCGTTGGGATTGTCTGAAATTCACATTTACGATCGCGAAACGCTTCCGGAGTCGCGACAGCGTTTGGCGGCGGCATCACGTGTGAATTGTCGTCCGAACGCTCGTGCGTTTGTCACTTCGCATTGCAGCATCGAGAACTATCTGCATCCGGATGCCATCGAATCATTCTTCCGTATCCGCGTATCGTGCCCGGCAGAAAGCAGCATCGTTGATGCGATCGCCGATTCACTTCTCGCACGAACCTGTGCGACTCTCGACCGCAGCCAGCTATCAAGACGCGGTCGCAGACGACTGAAGCTGCAGATTAAACGCAAACTCAACCACGACGTCGTTTTACGGATGACTCCCGCAATGCTCGATGAGAGCGACCCTCGCGGTGAAGTCCGTTCGTGGTTGACGGCCATCGCAGATGCAGTCGGCGGCGTCGCTGACTGCTGACTCCTGCTTTCTCTGACTATCTGGAGAACCCATGCTGATTGAACAATTTACGGAGTACGTGCGCGCGTGCTTTGCGGGGATATGGATTGAGACTTTTGAGCCTGATGAGGCTCTGCGGGAAATTGCGGAACTGTGTCGAAGTGAGGAGTGGTCGCTGGCGACGTGGGATGTTGAATGCGGCCTGAGGACTGCGGGAAGTAGTGCTGCCGCCGATTCCGTGGCGACGACGGACCCGATAGCGGCGATCCAATCGGCCAGTGCGTTAGCCAGCGATGACGGTGCTGGAATCCTGGTGCTACAGAACTTTCACCGTCTGCTGGGGTCACTGGAAGTGATCCAGGCGATGTCGCGGCAGATCGGGCTGGGAAAGCAGAACCGGACGTTTCTGGTTGTGCTGGCTCCAGTGGTGCAGATTCCTGTCGAGCTGGAGAAGCAGTTTGTGGCCGTCCGGCACGAACTGCCGGATCGAGGCCAGTTGCGAACGATCGTAGAGGAAGTGGCAACGGAAGAGGGCGAACTCCCTGGCAGTGATGGGCTTGATCGAGTGCTTGACTCAGCGGCCGGGCTGACTCGCTATGAAGCGGAAGGGGCGTTCTCGCTGTCACTGGTGCGGCATGGACGAGTTGAACCCGAGGTCATCTGGTCGCTCAAGTCGCAAACTCTGCGGAAGAGCGGGCTGCTCGGCTTGTACCGAGGTGGCGAGCGATTCGATCAGCTCGGCGGCCTTGATAATCTCAAAGCGTTTTCACTGCGGGCACTGCGCCGGCGGAATGGCAGAACGGATTGTCGGCCGAAAGGAGTCCTGCTGCTCTCACCGCCGGGCTGCGGAAAGTCTGCGTTTGCGAAAAGCCTTGGTAATGAGACAGGACGTCCGACACTGACGCTGGACTTCGGCGCGATGATGGGAAGTCTCGTTGGAGAGTCCGAGCGAAACATGCGGCAGGCCTTGCGAATTGCGGACGCCATGTCGCCCTGCATTCTGTTCTGCGACGAGCTGGAAAAAGGTCTGTCCGGTGCCGGCAGCAGCAACGGTGATTCCGGTGTTAGTTCGCGCGTCTTCGGCTCGTTCCTCACGTGGCTCAATGACCGTTCTTCTGAAGTCTTCGTCGTCGCGACGTGCAACGACATCAGCCGTCTGCCGCCGGAACTGGTCAGAGCGGAACGCTTTGACGGGATTTTCTTCGTTGATCTGCCGGACGCGGAACAGCGCGAGACGATCTGGCAAATTCACCTGCGGACGTTCGGGCTTGATCCAGAGCAGCAACGGCCCACTGACAAATCATGGACCGGGGCTGAAATTCGATCGTGCTGCCGACTGGCTGCACTGCTCGATGTGCCGCTGATGCAGGCGGCATTGAATGTGGTGCCCGTCGTGACCACGGCGGCTGATTCTGTTGAGCGACTGCGGCAGTGGGCCAGCGGGCGGTGCTTGTCGGCAGATCGTGCAGGCGTCTTTCAACACGCGACAACGAAGCCACCCAGACGCCGTCGGAGTGTGACCACTGATCCTTCCAGCAACTGACGGACTCACAGAAATTTGACCTGCTGACAATTCACTCTTTCAAGGAGCAACGCCTATGACGGCAACCATGCGTGAACCAACAGGCCACGCCGCACATGAAGATCAACTGCGTGACAACTCGGCGGCAGTTCGGCTCAGCTTTACCTGGATGGGAATCCGGCGAACCCTGACGTCTCATCAGCGAGCCGTCGCTGCTGACTCATTCGGTGCCGAGGGCGACTTTCTGTCGGCCGGCAAGAAGCTGCTCGACACGAAACATCCGAAGTTCAAGGCGCTGACGGCGTTTCGCGGCGAAGCGGTTTCGATGTGGAAATCCATCAGCCTGCCATGGCCCGAACC
>CALGTK010000479.1 GCA_937904325.1 uncultured Planctomyces sp. | reverse complement strand
ACGATGGGGCCGGGCCAGTAGCGGATTACCAGGCGATGTGGCCACGGGGTTTCGCTCGGACGGGTGTGTGAGTCGCCTCGCGTGATCATTACAGCGAGTACACCATGTCCAATTGTAAGTAAGGCAGCAAGGCCAAAGAGAATGTAGAATCTGGAATGATCTTCGGCGGTCGTGGCGAAGATAAGGTCTCCCAACTGTGAGCCGAGGATCATTCCGATGAATCCACTGCTCCCGAAATTGCCAACAACTTCTGTCCGACGTGCTCGTGGTGCCTGGTTCTGTACGTGGAGAATTGCTGCCGTCGACATGCCAGCCACACCAGCGGCGAATGCTATTCTTGCTACGAAGAGGTTCCATGAAACGCCCTCGCAGATTGCGAAGACAATGCAACTGGCGACAAACATCAACGTGCTGATGCACCAAACGAATCGCGTGCCGTATCGATCAAGAGTTCGGCCGAGGAATATCCGGCTGAACAACGCACCTAGCATGCCGACCTGCACGATTTCTCCTGTTGTCGTCTCTGTTCCGCCGAGAAATCGAACAAGGTCCGCAAAGCGAAACGTCATGGCATTTGCTGTGACCATCAACAGATTACTCGCGTAGCACAGCCAGAAAAGACGCCCGTAGATACTGCTCTCTTTGGTTGAGAGGGGCTGCGTTTCCAGGATAGCTGGTTGTGGCTCGGGCATAATGTTTGGCGTTGCTTCGCCGTTATGGGACGAACTGGCAGGGGCAGGGGCAGGGGAGCTTGCTGGGAAATTCAGGCGACACTCATTCAGACGCCAGCGTGCGCGTCCGGGTTCGGCATCGCTTTGGCGAACATCAGCCGCCGAACGCACCGTAGCGGCGAACTCCGCGAGCAAATGCAACGCGGTTGGCAATCAGCAGGCCCAGAACCCAGCAGGTTTCGATGGTAAGTGACTGAACGAGTTCTGGGTGTGAAAACTTGCCGAGCATAATGGCAGCAGGGAAATAGGCGAGGTATTGAAATGGCAGATACTGGACGATGGTGCCGAAGTCACCGAGCCAGTCGAGAGGAATCATGTGTCCGGACAGGAAATAGTTGAGCATCATATAGATAAAAAGGATCGAACTGACTTCGAGAAACCAGAATGCGACAAGCCCCAGCAGAGCCTCAAGCAGGAAGCCGAACAGGAACCCCAGGACCAATGAACAAAGAAAAGCGACTGTCGTAAATGTGTCTGGCCAGCCGGGCAGGTAGTCGCGACACATCCAGAAGACGAGTGCGAAGGGGCCGATTGCGATCATGTAGTAGACAAGCTTGTGTGCGATGCGCGACCAGAACAGGTAACCGAGCATGTCGACGGGCTGTGTTAAGTACTTCTTGATTGTTCCGTCACGAACGTCCCTGGCGATTCCACTGGCCAGCCCAGGCATGCTGGAGAAGGCTCGTCCAACCATCACGATGAGATAGTAGGCGACCATATCTGAGTAGGAGTACCCATTCATCGTGCCGCGTGGGTCGTCGCTGCCGACTCGATAGATCGCTCCCCACAAGTAGACGAGAGTGACAATTGGCAGAAAGCGAACGAGCGTTGCGAATGCGAAATTGCCGCGATATATCAATCGCTCTTCGACACTCGTCTTGAGGATCAGCCAGTTGACTCTCGCATTGGCGAGCATGCTTTGGTTTCCGCGCCACCAGGGCAGTTGTGAATCGTTCGTCAAGCCGATCTCTGGTTGACGGCATTTACGGCGCCCCAGCAAAACAATGTTTATGCTGAACTAACACGGAGCGTGTTGATCGGTGGGCTTATGACTGAGCCAGCAGCTCGTCAGCACCAATCGAAGCTCGGGGTTCAGGCAGGCGGGAGTATGTTACACGAAACGTGGTAATGCCAATGGTGATCTGATCGCCGCTCTGCAGTCGCGCCTCGCTCGTCGGAGTTCCGTTAACAAGCGTGCCGTTACTTGACTCGAGGTCTTCCAGCAGAAGTTGCTGGTCACGAACGCTGAGTCTGCAATGGACCCGACTGGACCAGGTATCCCGAATACAGATATCCGCTTCGTCACCTCGGCCGATAGTAACCGGTAGTTCGGTGAGGACGGCATCAGAAGCCGAAGGAACGGTATCAATACAGGTCAAGCGTACGGGCATTGCGAGAGCCAGGGGGTTACATGCGGGGCGGGATTAATGGTCTTCCCGTGCGTCGCTAGCCAGAAGGTTGCTTGGCTGCAGTTGTCAGGAGCAAGACCGTCAGTTGGAAGGAAGTCAGTTGGCGGGGAGACATTTGATCCTGCGGTAGAGACCGCAAAACAATTATCAAGGTATCCAGATGAATTGATCAGGTCAATTCTCACGGAAGAAACGGTTCTTATGTCATTGTTGAAGGCCACAGACTGAAGCTGTCTATAAAGCAAATGGTTGGCGGGCTGGCAGCACCGTCCTGACGTGGCAGTCAGATGTGTTCGTTAAGTTCCTGCTGCGGCCGTAACTCCCAGGTATTTGTTGGCGTGAGTCAAACGAGAGCGTCGTCCCGCCAGGGCATATCCCCTGCTCAGACTCATGTTGTGGTGTTTTCAGGCTGCAGATACGATCCCGCTATGCGACCGATTTCGGCTGGATACCGGGATTCGAGTTTGCACAGAATTTGTAGCGAAGTGTCGGCAAGGATGCCCAACCGCTCCTGCAGCTCTTGGCTCAACGGATAGATTTGCACCTTCGAGTACAACGGATGATCCGTCGGACTCTCAAGAGCCTGAAACCAATTTCGCTGGCTTTACTCGTACTGGTACTTACGCCGTGCGTCGTGGAGTTTGTATTTCGTGTCGCGTCTTGTCGGTCTCAATTGGCGACTGATGCGGCCAAGGCTGAGCTGACCACGACTGCTTCGTGGTACACACACCACGAACTTGAGCCGCTCCAGCTTGTGCGGGTTCCCGGAAAAAACGATCAGCTCCCGGCCGAACTTCGAACAAACAGCATGGGGCTTCGCGGCCCGGAAATCAGTATTCCGAAACCGGCTGGAACGCTTCGAGTGCTGTGTCTCGGTGACGAAGCAGTGCTTGGAATCAGCGTTGACGAGGCTCAAACCTTCTGCAGCCTTACGCAAAGTCGACTGCAGGTACTCACAAAACTGCAAATTGAAGTCATCAATGCTGGCGTCCCTGATTCTTGCCCGCTTTTGAGTTATCTGCATTTTCGGCACCGATTGCTCGCCCTGGAACCGGATGTGGTGATTGTTCATTTTGACATGAATGATGTCTGGGACGATCGCCGATTTCGACGCCTGACGGAACTTGGTTCGAATGAAGAGCCGCTGCTGTGTTCAGCGCCTGAGCTTTCTACTACTCCCGTCACACGGCCACTCACCCGGAATTTTCTGAGTTGGGAGTGGGCTCAGAGCAAAGTCGCATCGGTCGTTGGACAGAAGCGGTCGGCACATGGCTCGTCAGCCGACGATCCACGATCGCGTTACTCGTGGCTGACAGACGAGAAGAGTTTATGGAGATTGCAGACTGAACTGTCGCTGTCTCCGATTACGCACCTGGCAACGCTTTGTGAGCAAAAAGGTATTCGATTGATGCTGGCGACTTATCCCGCTCCCTGGCAGTTATCGGCGACAGCCAGTCATGCTGCCCGTATTCCGGAGATTAATGGGATCTTCCCAGGCACTTTGATTAAAACGTCTCATCCACACGAGATGGTCGCCGAATTCGCCGCAACATCGGCGCTGCCGTTGTGCGATGCCGTCACAATGTTCCGGCAATATGAATCCGTTGACGATCTGTTCCAAGTCGATTCGACCGAGTTTTCAGAAGTTGGTCACCGCTGCTATGCGGCTGTACTGACTGCATCTTTGTCGGAGAACTTTTCTGAATTCGGCCGTCGCGGCTCAGAACATCCTTCGAGAGGACGGCCCTCAGAATTCGCGAGGCCTGATCCGCTGAACCAGCGACCTGACCAATTCACTCGTCAGTCAGTTGAGTTCCAGGCGATCCGTCCGGCTGAGTATTCAAAGGAAGCTCAGGGTGGTGCAAATCGCCCGGCATCAACGCCTCGTGACGGCAATTCACAGCAGCAATTCACTTCCCCGAATGCTCTAGTCCCGTTTTCTGGCAGCAGATAGACTTTGCCGCACCACGCCGAAAATTGACTGATGTTCACTGAAGACTAAGCCTCTCCCCACAATTGCGGTCTTATCATGAGAACTGATTGACCGCTGTCTGCAATCGACCAGTTGACTATACATCGGGCAGGGATGCCCGCCACACGACGGAAGGATCCGCATCGCTCATGGTAAGAGAATCTCTGGCGAGACTTGTCTTCGGAACGGCAATGACCGCTCTGTTCCTGGTAAGTGTACCGCTTGTTCACGCCGAAGGTGAGACTGACCAGTCGGATCCGCGAGTTGCTCAACAGGCAGCTCAACTCAATCAGATTCTCGTCGAGTGGCACAAAAAGTCACTCGACGTTAAGCGACTCGAAGGCGAACACGTTCGAATTATTTATGACTATGTGTTCGGAGTTGCGACTCGGGCTGAAGGTCGCTTCTACTATGAAGCACCTGATAAAGGGCGAATCGATCTGGTGCCCGACCCCAAGGGTAAGGGGGAAAAGTTCGAGAAGGTCAATCCCAACACCAATAAGAAAGTCGTGCTGACAGCTCAACCAGACCAGCCGGAACGTTGGATTTGTGATGGGCAACAGGTCCTGGTGATCGACGAAGTTCAGAAGGTTGCTCAACAGTATCCAATACCGGCGGCAGCCCGCGGTGCAAATATCATGGATGGTCCGCTTCCGTTCCTCTTTGGAATGCCGCCAGCAAAAGCGAAACAACGCTACACGATGAAATTGCTCCAGTTGAATGCACAAGATATCGACATTCTCGTATATCCGCGGTTGAAACAAGATTCCGCAAACTACAAGTGGGCTCGGATTCGTATTGAACGAGCCACGATGTTGCCGATGGCTGTTCAAATGCTTGATCCGGCGGGTAGTCGTGAAACTGTCTACACGTTTCCACGGGTCGAGAAGAACCCGAAAAAGGGGATTCTGCCAAGCTTCTTTCCGTGGAAAGAGAAGGATGTCTTCAAACCGGATCTAAGTAAGTACGACATCCAGGCGGCGGAAGTAGATCCTGATCAAATTGTTGAACGGCAACCTGTGACGGTTCCAGCAGGTCGGCAGTTAGTTCCATCAGTCGTTGGGTTTGACTTCAAACAGGCAGAAGCCATCCTGAAGAAGTCAGGCTACACCGTCAAAATGCTCCGTGGGCAACCTGCAACGCGAAGCGAGCTAACCTACCGCGTCCAGAAGCAGACACCGGAACCAAAGACTGCTGTGGCAAGTGGCTCAGTTGTAGCCTTAACGCTCTTCATGCCAGCCATTCAGCAGACGGGAAGTGAAGCTCGCAACTCCGCAACCGGTGCAGGGTCTGGTGTCGCTCGTTCGGTGACGCTTCCGAAAGTTGTCGGGGCTCATTGGAAGGATGCTGAGAAGGTACTCAAGGCTGCCGGAGTGGCGATTAAGTTTCGTCAGGGGCGAGTTGCTGCCGATTCATCCGACATTTTCAAAGTGTACGACCAGACGCCGGCAGCAGGCAGTAAAATCAAAGCTGGTGACGCTGTTATCCTAACGCTGTTCATTAGCCCGGAACTTGCGAAGAAGGGCAAAGCTTCAAACGGTAATTAAACGACTTCATCCGGACTTCTCACCCCTCACTCCAATTCAGGGGCTCACGCTATGCGAGTTCTTCGTACGTATATTTTGTTAACGATGTTGCTTCCTCTCGCTGGCTGTGCGGTTTTCAAGCCAGTTCATGAGATTTCAGATTACATGACATCTGCCTTCCGACCGAAAGGTCTGGACTACCGCATGAGCGCGGATGAGGCGACCGGAGAATGGGATCAGGTGGCGATCGAAGGCCGAGGAGAGCGACCTCGGGTGATGAATAAAGATCCACTGTATTTTCTTGATTCCCCAAAAGCTCGTGAGATTAAACGTAATCTTAACTACGATGACTGATCGATGAGTGTCGCCGTCGCGAGTCTATCTTGCCGGGCGACAGAGTTCGGTCGGTCTGAGTTGTTGATACGATCGTGATCGGCTCAACCGACGGTTGGTTCGTTTAACTGTTTACTCCGTCGGCCTTGGTCAATGGTTCGAGACGTCGAATTGCCGAACGAATCTCGGGACTGATCTGAGAGCTTGTTTGCGTTTCGAAGTCAAATGAGACCATTATAGAAACCGCTTCAGCCGCGACTGTCGCTGTTTGGTCGCTGACTAGTCGATGCTCGATGTGGATGCTTGAGTTACCGACGCGAGCAATCCTCGCGCCTATGCTGACCGAGTCCGGGTAGAGAATCTGCTGCCTAAAGTCGCACTTCATGGAGGCTAGCACCGTTCCATACCGCTCACTTCGATCGGCACCAAGCAGGTTTATTCGTTCGGCGTAGGCAATCCGTGAGGATTCCCACCAGCGGAAAAAGACCACGTTGTTGACGTGCCCCAACGCGTCCTGGTCACCCCATTGAACGGGCAACTCAATTACTACTGGGTATTCTTGAAGTAAATTCATTTGTTTTACCTGTCAACGCGATTCTCGTCTGCTTCCCCCGCTCCGTGCCCGAATTACCGGCACGATTTGTATGGCGAATTTCATCGACTCGACCAGCCGAAGTAGTTGTAAAAACCGCCGGGAAGCCAACCTGTGACATAGGAAACGATTCCAGATTCAGCCTGGACACATGCTGACGCCGATGTTCGAGATGGCTTTGTCTGTGACTTTATCTCGGACACAGCGTGCTGATTCTTCAACGATGGCTCGGGAAGACGCAACACTTGTCGACATTTGTGAGGATTCAGGAATCCTACGAGACGCCAATCGCCAATCAACATGAAGGCGGTCCGTCAAAGATCGAGTACTTTCTGCTTGTCTATCTGCGATGTACCCAAAGAGATGATCCTCAATGTCAGATTCAGCTCAGGCAGTTCATGAGAGGCGTGCAGCCAACACCGATGATTGGCTACATGGGGTCTGTCGTGAATTTTCTGACGCAACTGGTTGGATGTTGAAATTCCTGCGTGACTCGGGGCAGCATCAGAACGGCTTCGATCGTCGGGAACTTGACTGGTGCTGGCACGAAGACATTTCAGACGGACATCGCAGAGTTGGTGCCTTTCATCTGGATGTTCCCGGTATCCATCCGCCGAAGTTGTCGTTTGAGTCGGCCCATCGATTGGCAGGTCTACTCGCTGCACAGACGAATCAGATTCTCAGCTCCCGTCGTCAAGTCAAACATCAGGCGGCCGAGATCGGAGCGCTTATTACTACAAAAGAGACCGACGACCACGACATCCGCATGCAGTTGCGAGCGTTGATGCGGGCAAGTGTATGCATCCCGAAATTTCGCGGTGCTGCGTTGTTCGTCTTAAGTCCGGACGGACGCTCCCTGCGGTTTCGGATGTCGCATCACGTTGCCGAGAACGATACCCCGAGCAAGCGTCGGCAGTTAGCGTCGTCGCCATTTGATCTTGAAGCGTTTGAGAACGGTGTCAGTTCCGTAAATGCCGATGATTCAAACTCACATTTCTGGCTTCCTGAGGATATGACGACGGCAGTCTGCGTGAGTGTGGGTAACGAGTCGGGCCCCATCGGGACATTGTGGTTGTACGATCGCCGGCAACGGGACATTGACGATAAAGAGATCCAATTATTGCAGGGCTTCGGAAACCTGATTGCGGACACTTTTGAGAGAATCGTTCTTAACTCAGAACGTGACGAACGGCAGAAACTGGTGCGTGAACTCGACGTTGTTGCCAGTGTGACGGCCGATTCCTGTGATATTGCTGAGCGGTTTCCGGGGTGTGATATCGCTGCCCGAAATCGCAGTTGTTGTGAGGTCGGCGGTGATCTCTGTGACGTTGTTCGGCTGGATAAAAAACGAACGATGGTCATGGTGGGCGACGGGTCGGGGGATAGTATCCCTGCGGCCATTGTTATGACGGCGGCTCGTGGCGCGTTGCATGCGTGCATTGAAGCTAACTCAGGGCAGATTTCGTCGCCCGATCAAATGCTGTCAATCGTCAATCGGTCACTGTTTCACGTAACAGCGTGCCAGCAGTTTCTCACACTGATTGTGGGCATCTACGACCAGGAGACCGAAATTTTCACATACTCGAACGCTGGCCACCCCCCGCCGCTCCATGTCAGGGATGGTGCAGTGCGGTCCCTGGAATCACAAGGGTTGCTTTTAGGTGTGGTTGAAGCTGCCGACTATTCGTGTGATTCACTGCCGATTGGGCCAGGCGATTTCCTGGTTTTATTCAGCGATGGCATCGTCGAAGCCCGCAACGAGTCGCAGGAAATGTTCCGCAACGATGGAATTGTGGCAGCATTGGAAGGACACTCTGACGGCACCGCATCCGAGATTCTGGAGAATATATGGACGCGTTACGAAGCTCACACCGGCGGTCGAAATCTGGATGACCGCACGTTAGTGGTCTTGAAGGGTGTTGCCGAAGATTAAAGCGGGATCGAAGGACGTTAGACGTTTCGTCCCATTCTTGAACGTGCCTGCAGGAATGCGGTGATGGCGGTGTCGATCGGGTGGTCCGTGCGCAGCAAGTGGTAGCTCATTCCAAGGTCACGACACCCGGATGATATTTCGCTGAGGAAACCGGCGAACTCGGTACGGTATGCTTTTGCGACTGACTTTGGTTCGGTCAGTGATTCTATCGCTTGCTCCATGCCTTTGAAGAGTGTCGGTTCCTCGAAAGGAAAGTCTTGTTCGGCTGGATCGATCACTTGGATAACGCTGACGTCGTGCCTTCGATGTCGAAAATGTTTCAGCCCCATCAGTAGAGTCGCTGGATCGTCAAACATGTCGCTGAAAATCACGACCAGACCGCGTTTTCGAATGCGCTCCGCCAGGTCATGCAGTACTGGCCCGAGCGCAGTGTCGCCGCTTGGCTGGGCGCGTTCCAGCATGTGGATAAGTTGCCGCAGGTGAGACGGCTGGCTTGACGGTCTGACAAAATCCTGGACAGAGTCAGCAAACGTCACCAGTCCCGAAGCGTCCTGTTGCTGAATTGTCAGATAAGCAATTGCTGCGGCAACGTGTTTAGCGTAGTCGAGCTTGTTCATCGCTGCAGATGCCGAGCGATAGTTCATCGACTGGCTGGTGTCGAGCAACAGGCTACAGGCGAAGTTGGTCTCTTCTTCGAATTGCTTGAGGTAATAGCGATCGTTTTTACCGAAGACCTTCCAGTCGACATGTCGCAAGTCGTCACCTGGGACGTATTCACGATGCTCAGCGAATTCGACAGAGAATCCGTGATACGGACTTCGGTGCAAGCCGGAAACAAAGCCTTCGACGATCAGCCGAGCCTTCAGGTCCAGACCGTCCAGTCGCGCCAGCGTATGCGGATCGAGGTAATTCGGCGAGTTATCCACGGGCAGCTTAAGCTTCCTTGAATACTGGCGGGATACGGTTACTAACGTTCGCCGACGCGGCGCCAGCAGGAATCAGTTCACCCAGTCGGCGAACGATTTCGTCCGACGTAACTCCTTCGGCTTCAGCATTGAAGTTGGTCACGATCCGATGACGAAGAACCGGAGCTGCCACGGCCCGGACGTCGTCCGTCGACACGTACGCTCGACCTTTGAGCATTGCTCGCGTTTTAGCGCCGAGCATCAGGTACTGACTCGCCCGCGGACCAGCCCCCCAACTCACGTACTTTGATACAAAATCCGGTACTTCGCCTTTCTCGCGTCGAGTCAGACGAGCAAACTGCATTGCATAACGGATGACATGATCTGCCGCGGGGAGCTTTAGAACGGTTTGCCGCAACGCGAGGATCTCCTCGAGCGAAAGGACTTCCTTCACCGAAGCTGTATTCGTAACCGTCGTTTGGCGGACAATTTGAAACTCTTCTTCCTCATTGGGATAATCAACGAACACCTGAAACATGAAACGGTCGAGTTGTGCTTCGGGGAGCGGGTACGTGCCCTCCTGCTCGATCGGATTCTGAGTGGCTAGAACGAAGAATGGTTCCTGTAACTGGTGCCGTTTTCCACCGGCCGTCACCTGATGCTCCTGCATGGCTTCCAGAAGAGCCGCCTGTGTCTTCGGAGGCGTTCGATTGATTTCGTCGGCCAGCAGAACGTTTGTGAAGATCGGTCCTTCGATGAACCGAAACTCTCGTGTGCCCGAGGTTCGGTCTTGCTGGATAACCTCCGTGCCAGTGATGTCGCTCGGCATGAGGTCTGGTGTGAACTGGACCCGGTTGAATGAGAGACTCAGCGTGTCGGCGAGCGTCCGAACCATCAGTGTCTTTGCCAGGCCGGGAACGCCGACTAGAAGGCAGTGACCGCCTGCGAACATCGCAATCAACAGTTCCTCGATTACCTGACCCTGGCCGACAATGACCTGTGACAATTCACTGGAAATACGTGCAGCGGCGTCTGCAAGTTTCTCAACGGCCTGCAGATCGGAATTGTCGATGTTTGCATCGTCTGCGTGGTCAGTCACTGGTTCTCTTTCGAAGAGTCTTTTTGGCGAGTTGTTCAGGAAGTAACGGTACTCGCCCGGGGCCAGGTGAGTAAAGTACCGTAGTTTCAATGCCCGTAATTTCAGGCGGTTCTACCGCCGCAAACTTAGCCCATGTCCTGGTCCGGTATATTTTTGCTGACGATCTCCAGGACTGCGTCATGTAACTTTCCGTTGGACGCCAGAACGCTGCTTTTTGCGAGGGGCAGTTCGTCGCCGCAGCAGTTGGTGATTTTCCCACCGGCCTCTTCAACAAACAGGCGTCCGGCCGCGAAGTCCCAGGGTGATAGTTCGTACTCGAAGAACGCTCCAAGCTGGCCGCAGCCAACCTGACAGAGGTCCAGGGACGCGGTTCCGCAACGGCGGATGCCATGAATCTTCTGCTGGAACAGGTCGCGGATCGAAGTCAGCGTCGCATCCATCATTGCGCCGCGGTCGTAGTAAAAGCCGACGCCAACCAGCGAGTCGCCTGGCGATGCGTGGTCGGCAACCGTTGCGGGTGTGTCATTAGTAAATGCGCCTGCGCCGCGAACGGCGTGAAACCAGTCTCCACGAGCGGGGTTGTAGATGACTCCGCAAACTGGCTGGCCGCGTTGGTAGAAACCGATCGAGACAGCGAAGTGTGGAATGTTGTGTGCGAAGTTGGTTGTGCCGTCGAGCGGGTCGATTACCCATAGCGACTCAGCGTTTGTGTCAAGCGTTTCCGCTGCTCCAGCCTGCCCTTCCTCTCCGAGAATTACGTGGCCGCGGAAATGAGATCGGATTACGTCAATAATAGCTCGTTCGGACTCTACGTCCGCGTCCGAGACGAAATCGCATTCCTGCTTAGTTCGCATTTCGACACCTTGCCGAAAGTATCCGGCAAGAATTGCTCCACCCGCTTGTGCGGCTTGACGGGCGACTTCCAGTTCACGCATTACTTTTCTTTTCCTCGCCAATTATTTGTTCGAGTTACATTGGAAATCGGGCTGACCAGTGTCGCGACGATGTCGCTTCCTGCTGAACCGGATTCCAGAGTCGATCCTTCGCGGGAATTAACGAAACTGCATTACTTCGTCGGCTTTTTTTGAGAAGAGTTCCTCACTTTATTCGAAGTTTTTGCACGCCGCTTGCCCGCGTCATAAGGGGCTTCCTGAGCATGGGTTTTCGGAAGCCACTCTGCCAGTTCTTTCCTGATATCGGCAAATTCGGGTTTCGTGGCGAGATTCTTCCACTCCATTGGATCGTCGTCGTGGTCGTACAGTTCTTCGGTCCCGTCCTTGTAACGAATCAGTCGCCAGCGCTCGGTTCGTACGGCGTCGTTCTTCAGCCCGTGTGATGTGAGAGCTGGATGTTCCCATGTCTGATCCGGATTCTTCAGCAGCGGGGCGACGCTTTCTCCATCGAGGTGGTCGCCGATCGGCAGGCCACACAGTTCGCTCAAGGTCGGATAAATGTCGACGAAATCGACGGTTCGGCCGCACTTCGAACCAGCAGAAGTGACGCCAGGTGCGATGATCATCAAAGGGGCTCGGCAGGCTTCTTCCCACAGGGAGAACTTTCGCCAGTGGTGCTTTTCGCCGAGGTGCCAGCCATGATCGCCCCAGAGTACGATGATGGTGTTCTTGCTATACCTGCTGTTGTCAAGGCCGTAAATCAGTCGTCCGACCTGCTCATCGGCGAAACGAACACTCGCCAGGTAAGCTTGCACGGCGTATCGCCAATTGTCCGACTTCAGAATGTTTGCATGGTCGCCGGTCGGCTTCGCCATGTTGACGCCGGCTTTCGACAGATCATCAAGATCAGACTCAAGAACTTCGGGCAGCGATATCTTGTCGCGTGGGAACAGGTCGTAGTATTTTCGGGGTACCTGCCACGGCATGTGAGGTCGATAGATTCCGCACGCCAGAAAGAACGGCTTGTCGTGGTTCTGCTCGAGAAAGTCGACAGCGTAGTCGACCATCTTGTAGTCGTTCATTTCGGAATCGTCTTTGTCGAGAACTCCCCAGATAATGCCACCGGCTTTGCTGTGCCGATCCTTCTGCACTTTCTGAGTTGGTTTGGGGTCGCCACCTTTCTTCAGGTATTGATTCCACGATGTGTCGTCGTCGTATGCTCCGTGATAAATCTTTCCGCATCCGGCGGCGTGGTATCCGTGCTTCATAAAGTGCTGCGGGAGCGTCACTGCATCTTTGAGGACCGGTTTCCATGGTTGAGGATTCATGTAGATGCCCGTCGTCGTTGGCCGCATCCCGGTCATGATGGCGACACGCGACGGATTGCACGCCGGTGCCGAGCAGTAAGATCGAGTGAAAAGGCAGCCGCGTTTTGCAAGGGCGTCGATGTTGGGAGATGATCCGTCGGGATGGCCTCCGAGACAGCCGATCCAGTCGTTCAGATCGTCGACCGCGATGAACAGGACATTAGGCCGTTCCGCACTTTGGACGACGGATGACAGACCAATAAAAAGAATGAACGCTCGAAGCTTCATCGCGAGATGGAACATCAGAATTGCCTCAGTGAATTCGGTTATCTTTGTTAAACAAACTGATGGGATGATTCCCGATTCGGAATCTGCTATCAAGGATACGACAAGGGCAGCCTTGGCGTCGCGAACAGATGACGCAGCAACTCTTTTCGCCTTACGCGGGAGCCCGTGATGGCAGACGAGCAATTTCGTGAGCACCTGCTGAAGAGCCTTGGAGGCGAGTGGCCCGAACCATGCCTGCTCAACGTGCAGCATCGTGAGACTATTAAGAAAGAAGGATTCCGGATTGAATCTGTCTTTTACGATGCCGAACCGGGCGACGCGATCCCCGCCCTGCTGCTCGTTCCTGACTGCGCGACCGACGACAACCCGGCACCAGCAATCTGTGTCTGGCATCAGCACGCCGGACAATGGCATCTCGGAAAAGGGGAACCGGCTGGACTGACGGGAAACCCAATGCACCACACTGGTGCCGCACTCGCTCGTGAGGGGTATGTCGTACTTTGTCCGGATGCACTCTGCTTCGAAGAGCGACAGGATTCGACTGGCAAGCTGAAGGGTGGAAACTACGAGCGATTTGAATTCCTCCGATACGTCGTCGAGGGGAAATGCATGGCCTGGAAGAATATTCTCGACATGCGGCGGGCAGTTGATTTCCTGCAGAGCCGTCCTGAAGTTTTCGCCCAGAAGATTGGCTGTTACGGTCACTCGATGGGTTCAACTCACACCTGGCTGGTTGGGCCGTGGGAGCCGAGATTGAAATGCCTTGTCGGCAATTGCTGCCTGCCGACTTACAAAGCGATGCACCAAGAGCACATGCTGCATTGCTTCCCGAACTTTGTGCCGGGAATCTTTCCTGAACACGATACACCCGATATCGCCGGCCTGATTGCTCCTCGCGCGTTGCATCTGAATCTTGGCGAACTCGACGGCGGTTCGCCGATCGACGAAGCTCGCCGCGGCGTCGAAGTCATCGCGAAGGCGTACGAAGAATCCGGCGCGGCAATTGGTTTTTCACACTACATCGAGGAAGATTCGGGACACATCCTGTCGGAAGAGATGTGGTCACGGACAAAGAAATGTTTCTCTCGACACCTGCTTTAGGCGGTCTCGCTTTGAAAACATGTTCCAGATTCCAGGTAGCTGCCATTCTCGTTCTGGCGATGAATAATCCTGCCCATTCATCCAAGCGGCCGAATGTTGTGGTGATCGTGTCGGATGACCAGACCTACTCCGACTTCGGGTTCATGGGCAACAAGGATGTTCTGACTCCACAGATCGATCGGCTTGCTGCGAAGTCGGCTCGTTATGTGAACGGCTATGTGCCGAGTAGTGTTTGTCGGCCGTCTCTGGTCAGTATTTTAACCGGGCTTTATCCGCATCAGCACGGTGTCTATTTCAACCATCCGCCGCCGGGATTCAGCGGACTGACGAGGTCTCGCGATATTGGGAAGGTACAGTTTGACGAGTTCCGTAAGAAAGCGGCCACCCTTATCCGAAGCGTTCCGAGTCTGCCACGCCGACTTGCGGCCGCAGGGTATCGTTGTCTGCAGACGGGAAAGTACTGGGAAGGGCACTGGCGGAATGCAGGCTTCACTGAGGGGATGACTACTGCTGAACCGACACCTGACGCGAAGTATGGGAACAAAACACTGGCCAACGGCGATGTGGTGGCGCACGGAAATGGCGATCACGGTTTGAGCATCGGCCGACAAACCATGCAGCCGATCTACGATTTTATCGATGATTGTGCGGACAATCCGTTCCTCGTCTGGTACGCACCCTTTCTACCGCACACTCCGCACGATTCTCCAGAGAAGTACTACGACCTTTACCGGGACCGGTCGAGAATTCCTGAGCATCGCATTCCCTACTACGCAGCAATTTCACAATTTGATGACACCGTAGGTGATCTCATAAATTTCGTCGAAGCGAGACGCCTGACTGGTAACACGATTTTTGTCTTTGTCGTGGACAATGGCTGGGAACCGGATGCCCGCCGTTTACGAGTAGCGACAAAAGAATGGGACCACACGAAACGCAGTAAGCGAGCCCCTTTTGATTATGGGCTTCGCACGCCGATCCTCATTCGCTGGGACGGTGCGACGGAACCTGCGACCCATTCGGAACTCGTCAGCAGTGTTGATATTCTTCCGACGATTCTCGCAGCGACTAAGTTGCCACGAGGAGCGACAGACTTTCCAGGAGAGAGTCTTTGGAGCAGTGCAAAGGGAGAAAGAACTGTTGATTCAGATCGAGCTGTGTTTGGAGAAATCTACCCCGGCGATGCAACCTCATTGGGACATCCTGAAAGAGACGTCGCTCATCGCTGGATTCGGAAGGGGCGTCTGAAATTGATTACGACTCACAAACACGGACGAGACAAATCGTGGGGCGAATATCTGGAGAAAGATGCGCTGTATGATGTCGTGAATGATCCCGATGAATCATACAGCCTGATCAGCGACCCAAAGTTTCTCGTCCAACTGGATGTTTTACGGCGTCAGTTGGATGAATGGTGGTCGCCAGAAGTCGACTGATGTCTGATGGGGTTGCAGACAAAAAAAGCCTCGACCAGCATCTTGCGGATCGAGGTTCGTCGTGCTCGCGTCATTCCATTGCTCGCGTCAGGAAGATGCCGATTCAGGAAGATTTTTTCTTGCTGCTTCGAGCTTCGACGGCTTTTTTAGCGGCAGTAAGGTGCTCGGTCAGTTTCTTCTTCTGGTCAGAGGTAAGAACGCCTG
Source organism: uncultured Planctomyces sp. (assembly GCA_937904325.1). Lineage (GTDB taxonomy): Bacteria > Planctomycetota > Planctomycetia > Planctomycetales > Planctomycetaceae > JABMPE01. The sequence goes on along the minus strand of CALGTK010000479.1, from coordinate 14,291 downwards.
TGACCTCCGTGCCCTGTTTCTCTCTGAGTTCGTCGATCTGTTTCTGCAGGTCGGTGATCTGTTTCTTGTAGGTCGCCTGAATGCCGTAAATTTCAGTCCGTTGCTCGCTGCTGATCCCGAGTTTTCCGTAATGTGGCGGCAGCCTGCCCGATAGCTTCTTCGATACTTTCGCGGGAGTTGGTTTTGAAGCGGACTTCTCCTGACCAACTGTTGACTCAACCAAAAGCTGAGTACCAAGTGCCAGTGCAAGGCTGGCAGCAACAACCGTGGATGCGAATCGCTGACTCATCTGAACTCTCCTGCCTAGAACAAAGTGAATTGCGGGCTCAACTCAAAACAGCCCAGTTGAGGCACTTTGTACACATCCCGCTTCCGGGCAGTCAAGTGAGTACACGTGTTTTATTCTGGTTCGACGTTTGGCCGGACATTGATCGATGACCAGTTTCGTCAGTTAGCCAGCGTTGACGGGAATGTGATACCAGCCGTTAAACATGTAGCCTTTCAGGTTCCAGGTGGCTTCTGCTGGTTGAGTGTCGCCGCGAGAATCAGTTGCTCGGACAGTGAGCTCACTGGTTGATGACGATACTTTGACGTCGGCCTTCCACAAGGCCCAGCAGTGTTCGCGGACTGGCGACGTGATTTTTGCGGTCGTCCAGCTACGTCCCTCGTCGGCCGAGACTTCCACTTTGGCAATCGTTGAGCCGGGTTGTCCGGACGGATAAGCGTATCCGGAGACAGCGACTTTGTCGGCTGTGACTGTTGCGTTCGGCTCCGGCGAGCAGATCACTGAGTTCAACGGAAAGCGGTAAAGCGGTCCCGATTCGGCCCACTCGATGGGCGTGCCTTCTCTGACGAGCTTATAAGCTGTCGCGACGTAGTGATTCGGCGATGGCCGGTCGCTGACAACGATCTTGCCCAGCCACTTGACGCTACGAGCACCGATGTATCCAGGTACGACTCCGCGAAGCGGTGCTCCGTGATCCGGTGTCAGCAACTGGTCATTCATCTTCGTTGTAAGCAGCGCACCGGGCATTCCCTCTTTATCGGTCATTGCCTTACTGACGGGTATTGATGCGCCGAACGGTATGATTCCGCGGCCTTTAGATATCTCATCCAGCCCCTCGAACCAGACGTGTTTCGCGTTTTCCTTCAGTCCTGCTTTTTTCAGTACCTCGGATAGTCGGACGCCTGACCAGCGAGCGTTGCCGATCGCTCCGGCCTTCCAGGGGACGCCGCCGACTGGCTTAACGAGGCTGTGTTCGCTACGGCGATTTCCGGCACATGTCATCGTGGAAACAACGGATGTTGAGTCGAAGGTGCCGCTCAGTTCCGCGAGGGAAATGGAAAGCGGCTTATCGACAAGGCCCTCGACCGTCAGCCGGAAACTGCTCGGATTAATCTTTGGATTTGGAGCGTGGCTCCGGACATAGAATGACTCGACCGGGGTAATCCATGAATTTGTAAGGACAGCCAGTTTCGGTTCGGAGTTCAGCGGGCTGGTCGTGTGGACGACCATATTCCCGGAATTGTGCTCGGCCGCCGAAGAGGAATTTCCGAATAGCCACTGCGAGACTGCCAGTCCCGCGCTGGCGTTACCGGCCTTGCACAGGAACTCGCGGCGATTTGACCTGGTGAAAGACGCTGATGCGTTTAGATGAGGGGTGGTATGCATAGCCGTTCTCCTGCTGTTTATTCGGTTTTCAAACTCGGACTCGGATGAAGCATCTTTTAGGGGATCAGGACCTTAGTTCATGCGAGAACTGATCGATTGATCTGATGACTCAGTCAAGCGCAATCGAACACAGGTGTCAAGTCGATCGATTTTCGGTTGCTCGTTCTCAGTTGGCGTGGGGCAATAAATTCATCACTTCGGCTCCGCGTGCGGAATCTCAACTCGAGGCGACAAAGCTTCATTTTTTAAAAGGTGGCTTCCCGTGTGTCTTATCAGGTTGGAAACCCATTATGAATGAGATCGGGTGACGCTTATGGAACTCCGACATTGCACTGCAACTACTGTCACGGGGATTGTGGTGGCCGCTCAGGTTGCTTTCCGGCGGGCTCACTACAGTCTCGAGAACGTACGCAAACAAAGATGCCTGATCGCCATTTTCGAGCATGTTCCCGGCAGGATCAAATTACACGATAAGTGGCACGTTGCGCCGCTACTGGTAATCGCTATGCGTCGAGCAGACGCTGCGGAGTCTGAAAAGCGTTGAGTTTGACTTTGAAGATTATCCCAACGTTACGTCTTCGAATATTAGGACTCTGAGGTACTTTTCGTATCTGGATAGCGTTAACAGTCAAGTAACAGGACTCCCGGGTGAGTGCCTCGTTGCCCGTCGAGGACTGATAGATTCTTTTGTTGTCAGATATTTGCTGTTGCCACTGAGTCAGCCAGGATTTCACGACGTCGTCCGACTACGAAACCTCACCTTACTCAAGATTTGTGGCACGCACGGGACCGAAGTCGAGATGAGTCTGATCACCAGACTGCACAAGTTTGAATCGCTCGCCGTTTCCTGCAAAGAGCTCATCGACAACGGCATGGTGTATCTGAGCTGATTTAACGAATTGTGGTATCTGAGTCTTCACGGGCAGCCGATCACAGACGAATCGTCTACGACACATCAAACGCATGAGCTGGCTGGGAGTTCCGGGCATCATAAAGACGAAGATTGATGGCTCGGGGCTTCACAATTTATCAGGTCTGCGAAATCTGAAGACACTCAAACAGGAGGACCAGCATCAGGGATGAGGAACTTAAGCCTCTGAAAAAGAGTCTGGGTCTCTGATGCATAATCCGTCGTACGGGAACCAGGTCGTCGACGGATCAAATTTGTTGTGGTCCGCCACAGTGGCATCGGTGACTTCTCAGCCGGTAAACTCCCGGCGAACTGCTCTGGAAATGGAATATCGAAGGGATGCGACTCGATGTCTGATGTCCGGCCTTTTGCTCATCTGCACTGCCACACGACCTACTCAACGCTCGACGGCGCAACGCGCATGAAGGACCTTCTGAAGAAGGTCAAAGACTCGGGAATGAACGCCGTCGCCACCACCGATCACGGCAACATGTATGGCTCGTTCGAGTTCTACAATGCGTGCCGTGCTCAAGAGATCAACCCGATCGTCGGCCTGGAAGCATACATTGCTCCGGGGAGCCGGTTTGACCGAACTGGAGCGTCTCGGCAGAAAGATGCGGCGAATCATCTGACTCTGCTGGCGCAGAATAGAACCGGATTCTACAACCTGATTAAGTTGACATCGAAAGCTTATCTTGAAGGGTTTTACTACAAGCCGCGAATCGACAAGCAACTGCTGGAAGAATGCAACGAGGGCATCATTTGTCTGTCCGGCTGCGCGGCGGGTGAGTTGTCGCAGCTCATGCTGCAGGATCGGATGGAAGAAGCGGAACGGCTGACCGAGTGGTACTCGAACGTGTTCGGCGACCGCTTTTACATGGAGGTTCAAAATGCCGGCATTCAGATTCAAAAAGACTGTATGGACATGACGGTCGACATGGCCAAAAAAAAGGGTCTGCCGCTGGTTGCGACGAACGACGCGCACTATCTCAACAAGGAAGACTCTGAAGCTCAGGACATTTTACTGTGTATCAGCACGCTGTCTTTGCGATCCGATGAAAACCGGATGAAGATGAAGACGGACCAGCTTTTCGTGCGAACTCCGGAAGAGATGTACGAGGCATTTCCGGGTTTCGAAGATGCGGTCGCCCGCTCGCAGGAAATCGCCGACCGCTGTGACATTCAGCTCGACGAGAATCCGAAGCACTATCCCGTCTTCGCACCGCCGGAAGGCAAGACGGACAGCGAGTATCTTCGTGAACTTTGCGTCGAAGCAATCCCCGAACGTTACCCGGATGGCACGCCGGAGGGCTTCCAGGAGCGGCTCGACTATGAACTCGGCGTCATCGAAAAAATGGGCTATTCAAGTTATTTCCTGATCGTGTGGGACTTTGTCCGGTTCGCGATGGAAGAGGATATTCCTTGCGGCGCGAGAGGTTCGGCGGCCGGAGCTGTCGTCACTTATCTGCTGCGTCTGAGCAATGTCTGCCCACTGAAGTACGACCTCCTGTTTGAACGGTTCCTCGATCCAAACCGCGCGGAACCGCCCGATATCGATATCGATTTCTGTCGCGATGGACGGCAAAAAGTCATCGATTATACAAAGGAAACTTACGGTGCGGACAGTGTTTGCCAGATCGGTACTTTTGGAACGTTAAAGGCGAAAGCGGCGGTTCGAGATGTCTCTCGCGCATTCGGGTTCCCTCAGCCGAGGATCAACGAAATCGCAAAGATGGTCCCGGACGAACTTGGTATCAAAGTGCGAGAGGCTGTCGAGAAGAGCCCGGAACTTGGCGACCTGGTGAATCAGGACGAGCAGGTTGCCGAGATGATCGAGATTGCGCATCGTCTGGAAGGTATGGTTCGCAACGTCGGGACTCACGCGGCGGGAGTTGTCGTTGGTAACGGACCTCTGATTGAGCGATTACCGCTGCAGCGAATCTCGGGCAAGGAAGACCTTGTTTCACAGTGGGACGGGTATCACGTCGAAGCCGCTGGTCTGCTGAAGATGGACTTTCTTGGTCTTCGGAACCTGACCATCCTCCATAAGTCGTGCAAGAACGTCGAGAAGACGACCGGCGATAAAATCGATCCGCTGAAGTTTCCACTGGACGATTCTGAAACGTTCGCGCTGCTGCAACGAGGCGAAACGAAGGGCATCTTCCAGTTCGAATCGGGTGGCATCCGTGACTTGCTTCAGAAGATGAAGCCCGACGCGTTTGCAGACATCATCGCGACCAGTGCTCTGTACCGGCCGGGACCGCTCGAAGGCGGCATGGTTATGGACTATGTCGACGTGAAGAATAAGCGGAAGGAACCCGCGAAGATCCATCCAGTCGTCGACCCTGTTCTGGAAGAGACCTATGGCGTGATGGTTTACCAGGAACAAGTCATGCGGATTCTGAACCGCGTTGGTGGCCTGGGACTTCGCGAGGGGTATCAATGTATTAAGGCGATCAGCAAAAAGAAGCTGTCGGTCATCGCGAAGTTTAAAGAAGAGTACATCAACGGCGCGAAGGAACGCGAAATTGACGTCGAAATCGCCGACAGTCTGTTCACGTTGATTGAAAAGTTTGCTGGCTACGGTTTCAATAAATCGCACTCAACGGCGTACGGGCTGGTTTCCTACCAGACGGCGTTTCTGAAAGCTCACTACCCGTACGAGTTCATGGCCGCACTGCTCAGTTGCGGAATGGAAGACAGCAACCGAATTCAGGAACACACCGATGACGCTCGGCGACAGAACATCGAAGTCGTTCCGCCTGACGTTAACCGGTCTCATGTCGAATTTGCGGTTGAAGCCGACGACGACGGAACCAAGCGAGTTTATTTTGGGCTGGGAGCGGTCAAGGGCCTCGGCGAAGACGCGATGGCCGCGATGGTCGCCGCTCGTGAAGAAGGTGGACCATTTAAGGATATCTATGACCTGGCAGAACGAGTCGATCCGAAGTGTATGTCGAAAGGCATCCTTGAAGTTCTGATTAAAGCTGGAGCTTTAGACCACCTTGGCCCGAACCGCGGGCAGCACATGCTGGTTATCGAAAGTGCCGTAAACGGTGCTGCGAAAAAGGCGAAAGACAAAGCTCGCGGGCAGAAAAGTCTCTTCGGCGACGATTCAGGCGGAGCCGACGATGATGGTGGTTCTGATGGTTCATCCACCCTGCCGGAAGCCGAAGACTGGACTCAGGCTCAAAAGCTGGCAGGCGAGAAGGAAGTCTTCGGGTTCTACCTGACGAGTCATCCGCTAACGCAACTCGGCGATCGTCTGACCCGATTGGTTACGCATACACACAAAGAGCTTGGCGAAATGGAAGACGGGGTTGACGTAATGATCGGCGGCATGATTTCGTCGATCAAAAAAGCAGCTACGAAGAAACCCAGCCGCAACGGTCATACCCGATATGCCAATTTTGATTTCGAAGATTCAACGGGGGTCGTGCGATGCATCATCTGGCCAGAGGATTATGCTCGCGCTGAAGAGAAGATTGTTCCCGAGGCCATTTGCATTATCAAAGGACGCGTCGACCGTCGTGGTCGCGAACCCAACGTCATCGTTAACCAGTTCCTGACGCTTGAAGATGCCGAGAAACAGTTTACTCGTCATCTGACGATTAACTTCAAGCGTGGAATTCATACCACGTCGGACGTCCGACGTACAAAAGAAGTCATTGAACGGTTCCCGGGAAAGACGTCGGTTTATGTTTTTGTTGACTCGCCCGATGAAGAGAATCCTGACGGAAAAATTCGGTATACGTTGATGCCGCCACAGGAAATGAAGGTCACGTGCAACGCTGAATTTACGGAAGCGTTATCAAATGTCGTCGGGGAAACGAACTTTAAGTTCTATGTGGACGCCAAAAAGAAATCCGCTTCGACCACTTCGTTCAGGCGATGATGCATCTTTGGGGAAGCCGCTTGATTCCGGTCACGCGGAGACGTCGAGAAGGCGGTCAAGACTCTCAGGATTCAGCAGCCACAATTCGATTGTGTAGTCGGCTACGGGCAGCGTGTACGGTTGTTTCTGGATCAGGCTCTCCCGTTGCAGAGCGGGTTGTCAGTTTGGAACTGAGAGCTCTAGATCAAGCCCACGTGCCAGGTACAGAGTTGCGAGGCGTTCGGTTCAGGTTGTCGGAACTCTGATTCTTCGCTTCGACTGAATTTGCGTCGCTCCATAATATTCAGGCGGTTAGCGCCTTCTTCGGAATGCGAATGGCGTTGCGGATACTGTGTACAGTGCTTCAACTTACGATGGTCGCTGAACTGGCAATAAGAAAGTTGTTTATGAACTTCCGTAGAATACTGTTCAGTCCGGCCTTTGTTGCCCTGGCTGTCTCCCTGACGGTCACTGGACGCCTGGACTCAGCAGACGGCTGGCCAGAGCTACCAGTCAAGAATGCAACGGTTTCGATTCCCGCTCAGGAATGGGCGCAGAAGCCAGGACCAAGAACTGTCGATATTTCGATTCACTATCCGGATGGGAGCCTTGCGAGTGTGAAAAAATCTTCGGGCTTGATGCTGACACTCCACAACTGGGGTGGGACATTCTGCGCGGGGACAGCGAATCCTGATTCACTGGCGAAGCGACTGGATGTCGTCTCAATTTGCGTGAATTATTTACAAAGTGGGCTGCAGGCGTCGGTTGAGGACCCGGAGCCTTATGATTTCGGATATCTGCAGGGGCTCGATGCGCTGCGGGCATTGTGGTTTGTGTTTGACGGCCTCAAGCAGAAGGAATCTCTATTTGATTCCGGTCGTCTGTTTGCGACAGGAGGCTCCGGCGGCGGCAACGTGACTCAGATGGTCAATAAACTGGCGCCCAGGACGTTTGCCTGCGTGATCGATATGTGCGGCATGGCGAAACTCAGTAACGACGTCGCGTTCAACTTGCCGGGCGGCAGCGGATTGAACGCTCGATGGAGCAACGATCCAGGCAGTCCGTACTGGCTTTCTCCCGCGGCGCAAGAGATTCGGTTTATCGGAAACCCGGTCCATCTTGCCGTCACGAAGCGATTGATGAACGCCTGTAAAATCATCGTCGTACACGGAGTCCACGACGCAACATGCCGTTTTGAAGAAAAGCAGGAACTGGTTGTGAACATGCAATCAGCGGAACTTGACGTCGAACCGTACTTCATCACGAAGGATGACCTGGATGGCGAAGTCTTTACCAGCAGCGGGCATGCGCTGGGTAACCGAACGGAGATCGTATTTAAGGTCGCCGGCAAGTATCTCGAAGCCGGACATGCAGAGACGTCACGCAGGCGAATGGGCCTGTCAGATTTCGAGAGAGGCGATTCGGTTGTCTATCCGGTTACGGGCGGCGAGTACGTGGTTTCGTATGAACGTGGCTATCCTGTTGCAAAACTGGTTGCAAGTCGGAACGCGGAACTTGCCAATTGAGACAAGGGCTCGCTGAGCGACCGCTCCCACATTCGTAACTAGTCGTGACGACAATCGTCGCGGAGTTGGTGAGCGACAGATGTTGGCCCATTGATCTCTGCCGTCGTTCATTCAGGAACGCGGACGAGTCGTCGCCAATCGCAAAGTCGTCAGACGCGGTCGAGATATTTTTCAGCTATCGTCGACGGTACCGGTTTTGCTGTTGCTTGATGGATGATTACAGTGGTCACGCATGTCGATGTGACATCGGACTGCTCCGGCTACATGGTTGTTGTTTAATGCTAGCTAGATCTTCGGACGAGTCTTCAGCGTCCAAGGCGACGTTCCTTGTCGCTTTTGAGCCGACCAGAGTGACCTATGGCGTTACAGGTCCGCGCGGAAGTGGGACTCCCAACTGATATCGTGGTAGAAACCTCGCGAAATGTTATCTTTACGGTGCCGTTGTACCAGCCTGGACCATTGTCTCGAGAAATCAAACACCTGACGCAGGGACACCACATGCGAATTGTTCTTTGTTCTGCGGTAGCCGCAGCCTCATTGGCATTCAGGATGACAAATATTGAGGCGGCAGATCAGCCAAATGTTCTGATCATTATGGCGGATGATTGTACTTTCAGCGATTTGCCTCTTTACGGTGGCCAGAATGCGAAGACTCCCAATATTGACCGGTTGGCTGCGGAAGGGCTGACGTTCAACAAGGCGTATCTTTCTTCTGCGATGTGTCAGCCTTGTCGTGCCGAGTTGTTCTCTGGGCAGTATCCTATGCGGAACGGCTGTGCCTGGAATCACTCGGCAAGTCGACCGGAGACGACCAGCATGCCGCAGCATCTCGGCAAGCTCGGCTACCGGGTGGGAATCGCCGGCAAGGTACACGTCAAACCCAAGTCGGCGTTTCCCTTTGAAAAAGTTGGCGGATTTGATCCAAGTTGCGTTCGAAATCCGACGAACAAGCATGATCTGACCTCACTGAAAGAATTCGTGAGTCGTGATGAGGACAGTCCGTTCTGTCTGGTTGTTGCGCTGGTCGAGCCGCATGTTCCGTGGGTGATGGGCGACGTCTCGCAGTATCCTCAGAAGAAACTGAAGCTGCCGCCGCATATAGCTGACACGTTGCGAACTCGGCAGGACTTTGCGAGTTATCTTGCCGAGATCACTTACATGGATGGGCAGGTCGGCGAGATCCTGGAGACGCTCGACAAGTCTGGCCGCAGCGACGACACGCTCGTTCTGTTTACATCAGAGCAGGGGTCGCAGTTTCCCGGTTGCAAATGGACGAATTGGGATGCCGGGCTTCATACGGCTTTGATTGCCCGCTTGCCCGGCGTTTCGCCTGCAGGGAAACGAACGGATGCCCTGGTGCAGTACGCGGATGTGCTGCCCACGTTGCTCGATCTGGCTGGTGAGTCGGCGCCCGTTGACTCGGTGGATGGGACAAGTTTTCTATCAGTGATTCGAGGTGAGAAAGACTTTCATCGCAATTTCGTTTACGGCATGCACAACAACATCCCCGAAGGGCCGGCTTATCCAATCCGCACGATTACTGACGGCACATGGCGGTACATCCGAAATCTGACGCCCGACGAACTGTACATCGAGAAGCATCTCATGGGATTGCAGGGTAGAGCCGCGTTAAACAATCCATACTGGGCGACGTGGGTCTGGGACAGCCACTCGAATGAGCGGACTTACGATCTCGTTAAGCGGTACATGCGTCGTCCGGCCGAGCAACTTTACCAGACATCGAACGATCCTTCGGAGATGGCAAATCTAGCCGGATGGAAAGAACACGATGATGTGCTGAATCGGCTAAGCAAAGAACTTGATCGCTGGATGGTGATTCAGGGAGACCCCGGAGTCGCTCAGGACACTCAACAATCGATCGAAGCGGCACGACGCGGCAAGCATCGATTTATTCCTCCAGCGGCGAGCAATTAATTCACGCTGCGTAAGGTGCAACTTGACGCATCACAAGTCGGTCTCTACGCATTGTTGCGGGACGTGGGTTTGATTATGAAAACGAAGTTTCAATTTCACCGCCCTGGAAAGTTACTGGCGCTGACTGTGGCATTTCTTGCCACAGGGATCGGTGAACTTTTGGCCGCCGAGCCGCCTGCCAGTGCATCGTCGGTCGATTTTGCACGCGATGTGCTTCCGATTCTGTCCAACAAGTGTTTCGTCTGTCACGGCCCGGACGCAAAAGGCGAAGGACAGTTACGACTCGACACGCACGAGGCAGCTACCGAAATTCGCAGCGGCTACCAGGCAATCAATGCGAAGTTACCCGAGCAGAGTGAGTTGCTGGCGAGGATCAACTCGGTCGAAGAGCCCATGCCACCCGCCGACGCCCGGAAACAGTTAACTTCGGCTGAACGAGTTGTATTGTCACATTGGGTGCGCCAAGGCGGCAACTACGCCATGCACTGGGCGTTTGTGCCACCTGAAAAGAAAACCCCGGCAATTAAAGATGGCTCGATTCGAAACGAAGTCGATGCTTTTCTGCTAATGAAAATGCAGAGCGCGGGGATAGACTTTGCACCGGAAGCAGATCGACGAATTCTGGCACGCCGGGTTGCTCTGACTTTGACCGGGTTGCCTCCGGAACCAGAACAACTGCAGCAGTTTCTGAGCGACTCCAGCGATGGCGCTTATGAGAAGTTTGTGGACGAGCTTTTGCAGAGCCCGAGGTGCGGCGAACACCAGGCTCGATACTGGCTCGACGCGGTCAGGTACGGCGACACACACGGGTTACATCTGGACAATCGACGCGGCATCTATCCGTACCGTGATTGGGTCGTGCGTGCATTGAACCAGAACCTGCCAATCGATCAGTTCATTACATGGCAGTTAGCCGGCGATCTGCTGAACGATCCGACCCTTGAACAGAGAGTTGCGACTGGCTACGTCCGCTTGAATCCGTCGACAGGCGAAGGCGGCGCGATTCCAGCCGAATTCCAGATGAAGAACAACTTTGACCGCGTCGAAACTCTGGGAACGGTATTTCTCGGGATTTCGCTGACCTGTGCACGCTGCCACACTCACAAGTACGACCCGATTCCTCAGACGGAGTACTACCGACTGCTGGCATTCTTTAACAGCACGTCCGAGCCATCGATGGATGGCAATAAGTATGAGTACGGGCCCGTTGCCAAAACGCCGAAAGATCAGACGGCATGGGATGAGTGGTCTGGCCTGTTGAACAAGAGAGGCAGTTTGATTCGTCAGGCATATAACCAGCTTGAGAATAACAATTCACTGGAAGGCAAGGCTCTTTCCAAATGGCTGGAAAGTTCGGATGCGGAACGACTGACGATGCTTGCTGATCCTGAAAGTACCGCTGCGCGATTCAAGCTCACGGAGCAGGCAGCCAATCTGCAGAGCTTGATCAGGAAATCGGAAGCAGCATTCACGACAACTCTCGTTGCTCAGGACCTGCCAGAACCTCGTACGACGCACCTTTTAAAACGCGGCGAGTACAACCTGCCGACCGGTGATCCGCTGCAGCCAGGAATTTTGAAAGTGATGGGTAAATTTCCGGATGATGCACCGCGCAACCGATTGGGGCTTGCGCAATGGTTGACGTCACGTGAGCACCCCCTGACTTCTCGAGTCCTGATCAATCGAGTCTGGCAACGAGTCTTTGGGGAAGGACTCGTCCGCACACCGGAAGATTTCGGCCTGCAGGGGCAGCAACCGACGCATCCGGAGATGCTCGATTGGTTGGCTGTTGAACTTCAGGATTCCGGTTGGGACCTCAAACACATGCTCAAGCTGATGGTCACCAGCCGAACGTATCGGCAAAGTTCAGCCTGGCGTGACGATGTTGCCGACCCCGAGAATCTGTTGTTTGCGCGTGGGCCGGGTTTTCGTCTCGATGCCGAAGTTCTGCGGGACATTGGACTGTGGGCGAGCGGATTGCTCGATCCGACGATGGGTGGAGAAGGGGTGAAGCCTTACCAGCCTGGCGGGATGTGGAAGGCACTGGCGCATCCTGGGAGTAACACGAAAAACTATGTCGCTGACAAGGGGCACCTGCTTTACCGGCGAAGCCTTTATGTTTACTGGAAGCGGACCAGTCCGCACCCGATGATGACACTTTTCGATGCTCCAGACCGGGAGTCAAGTTGCGTTCGTCGGTCGCGGACGAATACTTCGCTGCAGTCGCTCGGCCTTCTCAACGAAACGCAGCGCATCGAGATGGCACGAAAACTTGCGGAGCGACTGCTGCTTAATTCGAAGACGGATCAGGCTCGCCTCGATCAGTTGTTCCAATTACTCGCCAGTCGTAGTCCTGGTTCGATCGAATCCGCAGCTTGTCTTGGCCTGGTGAAAAGCATGAAGCAACGTTTTGCCGAATCGCCAGAAGATGCGTTGGCATTACTCTCGCAGGGTGCAGCGTCGCGGAACGAGAAACTGGATCCTGTCGAGCTTGCGAGTTGGACACAGGTAGCGGTGACTGTCCTGGCAAGTGACGTCGCGATCCTGCTTTATTAGAAATAACTGAGTGACTTTCAGTCGCTATTTTCAGAATACAGCGTGGTTATCATGGAAAACGAAAACCCAGTACGCGAACGCGAATTGATGCAGACTCGAAGGCAGTTGTTCGGCCGCGCAGCTCTTGGGCTGGGGACTGCGGCGCTGAGCCAACTGATGTCCTCAGAATCAGTTGCTGCTCGTCGTGGAGTACTGCCGGCGACTCATCATGTGCCCACAGCCAAACGCGTAATCTACCTCTTCATGAGCGGCGGCCCCAGTCATCTCGACCTGTGGGATTACAAACCTGGTCTCACGAAGAAATTCAATCAGCAGTTGCCGCCGGAAGTTCGAAACGGACAGCGTGTCACTGGCATGACGGCCAATCAAAAAAGTGGCCTGCCCATCTGTCCGACGAAATATCGATTCACAAAACACGACAATAACGATCGAGGTCTGTGGGTCAGCGAGCTATTGCCTCACATGGCCAGCGTCGCAAAGGACATTTGCGTTACGTACAGCACGTTTACTGAAGCTATCAATCATGACCCCGCCATTACGTACATCCAGACAGGCAGTCAGATTCCAGGGCGACCAAGCCTGGGCGCGTGGCTGAGCTACGGTTTGGGCAGTATGAACGAAAACCTGCCGCATTACGTCGTGATGCATGCTCGTACAAATCATCCGGAACAGAGCCTGTTCAACCGCCTGTGGGGACCTGGATTTCTGCCGTCCGATCACCAGGGCATGCTGATGCGCAGCCAGGGAGACCCGGTGCTCTATCTCAGCAATCCGGCAGGAGTTTCGAGCAGTGACCGACGCGTGCAGTTGGACGCTCTCGCGGCGCTGAACAACGAACAGTACAAACGCTTCGCCGATCCGGAGATCGTCGCCCGAATCCGCCAGCACGAGATGGCTTATCGGATGCAGACTTCCGTGCCGGAGTTAATGGACCTGTCGAGCGAATCTAAAGAAACGTTCGAACTTTACGGAGACGATGCGAAAACACCGGGCACGTTCGCTGCGTGCTGCCTCAACGCTCGGCGGCTTGCCGAGCGCGGCGTGCAAAACATTCAAATCTTTCATCGCGGCTGGGATGCGCATGGCGGACTGCCGCGCGAACACGGTTCGCAATGCAAAGATATCGATCAGGGGTCTGCCGCTTTGATTCGGGATCTCAAACAGCGGGGCATGCTGGAAGACACACTGGTCGTCTGGGGTGGAGAATTCGGCCGCACGGTCTACTGCCAGGGGAATCTCACCAAAGAGAACTATGGGCGGGATCACCATCCGCGCTGCTTCACGACCTGGATGGCCGGCGGTGGAATCAAACCGGGTATCACGTACGGACAGACCGACGAGTACGGTTACAACATCGCAGACACTGACGGTGTACCACTTAATCCCCAGCCAGGCAAAGAGACCTGGACACCCGGAACAATGCACATCCACGATCTTAATGCAACAATTCTGCATCTGCTCGGCATCGATCACAAACGGCTGACGTACCGCTACCAGGGAAGAGACTTCCGTCTGACCGACGTGCACGGTCACGTCAACCAAGACCTGATTGCGTAGGCTGGAAGACCTGGATCGTTCACGCGCTCACGTGAGGGATTTTTGTCAGCCTGTCAGTTCGGTGCGGACCTGACCGTCGCCGGCGATGGGGTGCGGGCGGCCGGTTTGATCGGGGACCGTGGCGGTGGATGAGAATCCGAGCAGGTGATACGCGGTTGCCTGCATGTCTTTGGGGGAGATTGGTGTCTCTGCGACGTCGCCGCCGATCGCGTCTGACCTGCCGACAACTCGGCCTCGAGCGAAGCCGCCCCCTGCAAAGAC
>CALGTK010000478.1 GCA_937904325.1 uncultured Planctomyces sp. | reverse complement strand
CCAACGCCATACTTGGCAACATAGTTCGCCAAACCCATATCTGCCACACCGCCAGATGTATCCTGGTCCGGGCCGGAATCAGATGGACAGCGTGCAGCGGTCAGGATCGTGGATGCATACGCCTTGCCGTTCACGATGTTGGCGGCATTGTTATAAGCCACTTTTGAATTAATCTTCTTAAACAAAGGCGCCTGGTCGAAGAACGGCAGAATGTGGTACGTCCACGCCAAGCCATTCGACGTAGTCGTGTTCGTCCCACCAGCTGGGACAATGCTACTGGCCACGGTAACACCTGGAGGAAGCGTCTTGTGAACATCGTGGTAGTTCATCAACCCGAGACCAATCTGCTTCAGATTGTTCTTACACTGTGAACGACGGGCTGCTTCACGAGCCTGCTGAACGGCTGGCAGCAGCAGAGCAATCAGGATTGCGATAATCGCAATCACGACCAACAACTCAATCAACGTAAATCCCTTTTTGGCTCGCTTTGGCATAACATGCTCTCCTGAATGCGAACTAACGAAAAAATAAAGATTCTGAACACCAGAACCCACTAAATTTAACTCCAAGCCCACGGCTCATTCACCGGAGCCGGTAAGCAGCACAGCCATCCCACGCGAACGTGTGATGAGTTGAGGTAAGGTATCACGCGATCGCGTGACTTCAACATCGGTTTGCTAAAATTTCTTAATTAACAAAAAATAGACCAACGAAAGCTTCGCCTCAAAAATGCGAGTCATTACGTCATGTACTACAGGCAACTCCTAAGCCATTCACAATCCAATCTCATTCGTCCGAAACTATGCCTGTAAGTTTCCAAACATTCACATCTGTCGACCACTAAAGTTAATCTAATCTTCCCGTTTTACCTATTCTCCAAGTCGAGCAATCTCAGGTATTACAGGGCAATCGATCTTGGAATTTGGTTCGGCAAGCACATTCTCCTGCCCAGCATTCTATCGATATCACGCGTTTGCCTGTTGATAACTCTACGCCTCACTGGACTTCGCAGTTAAATTGCGTGATTGAGCTTCGACCGCGGCCGCTTCGAGTCCGGCCTCAAACGCTGAAGATCCCTTGCAATTATCGCTTAATCAAAACGTGATCGAGAAAGTAATGATTGATCAGGTCGAAATCGACGGAGTGTCACTTCACTTGAGCAAACCGGACGAATCCGAAGGTAACTGGATTGGTCAGAGTGAGTCACTGCGCCAACTGCTCGCGTGCTGGATTGTAGTTGACGACAAAGATCTCGCTCTTGCACCAAGAATCGTCGGCACGCCTGGTATCGGTAAAACGACACTTGCCATCGCCGCCGCGCACGCAAGGAAGCAGGAACTCTACATTTACCAGTGCACAGCCGACACACGGCCGGAAGACCTGCTGGTCACTCCCGTGCTGGCTGAAGACGGGCGGATCAAGTACCACGCTTCTCCCCTGGTGACGGCAATGCTGCGAGGTGGCGTCTGTATCCTCGACGAAGGCAACCGGATGAACGAAAAGTCGTGGGCCAGCCTGGCGCCGTTGCTCGATCATCGACGCTATGCTGAATCCATCGTCGCGGGCATTACGATCAAGGCACACGCTGATTTTCGCTGTGCAGTGACCATGAATGATGACGAGTCGACCTTCGAGATTCCCGATTACATCATGAGCCGCCTGCAGCCAACTCTGGCATTGGAGCCACCTGACCGAAACGATGAACTGGCGATTCTCAAATACCACATCCCGTTCGCCGATGACGAGATGCTCGGGTTGACCGTCGACTTCCTTCAGCAGGCACACGGATTGAAACTCGACTTTTCCACAAGAGACGGC
The DNA here is from genome assembly GCA_937904325.1 of uncultured Planctomyces sp. GTDB lineage: Bacteria > Planctomycetota > Planctomycetia > Planctomycetales > Planctomycetaceae > JABMPE01. The sequence goes on along the minus strand of CALGTK010000478.1, from coordinate 28,721 downwards.
ATCAACGTCCTGCGTTATGCCTTAAAACGGCTGGCCCAGTCGACCGACCACCCGCTCAGCAATGACGAACACTGGCGAGAGGCGATACTGCGTTGCCTCGGTGAAGATGCTCTGGATCTATCATCACTCGCAGACAATCGAAACCAGTCACTTGGCGGAAATGCCGTTCCGATGGGGCTTGGAGATTTCTTCTTCTCACCAGGCGATCCTCTTCACCCCGACACGCCCGGCGGTATGACAGAAGAGATGCAACGGGAGTTTGGCGGCGAAGATGATGACGACGATTCCGGATTCGATGGCCAGTCGCCGCTGGACGATCCTGATGATGACGATGACGACGCCCCGTATTGAACTCCTCTTGAACTGCTTGAAAGCATAATCCAGCAATCTCTTTAGCCACAGTTTTCGGGATTGGCCTTTCGAATGCTCGACGAGTCTCTGCAACTCAGCCCGCGAATCAGTGTCGCCCCGGTCCTGCACGGCAGCGGCGACTTCGCGGTCGAAGTACGTCGAATTCAGCTTGCTCACGAATTTGACTGCCTGGCCGTCCCGCTGCCGCCGTCTTTTCAGACTCAAGTCGAGCAGGCTATAGATCATCTTCCGAACGTAACAACAGTCATTCAGGAAGAACGACCTTCGTTTTCAACAAACGACTGGACTCCGAACAGCGACTTGCCTGACGAGGAAACCGACGACAAGCGACGCGTTAGTTACGTTCCTGTCGACCCGTGCCAGCCAGTGATTGCTGCGTTGCGAGTCGCCATCCAGGAACGAACTCCGCGGGCATTTATCGACCTTGAAACGGATCACTTCGAAAGTCACTCAATCATACTTCCCGATCCATACGCACTCAAACGCGTATCTATTGAGCGATTTTCTGCTGCAGCATTGCTTGGAATTCCGAAGCCGCCAGAGGGTCTGCCGACGGATCGAATCCGAACGATGGTTGCACGGCTGAAGGAACTCGAAACACGGTACGGGAAAATTCTGTTTGTCTGTGCTCTGGCCGACTGGCCGTGGATCAAAGAAGCCTACGCTCAAAACCTGGTGACTGATGAAGAGGATGCTGAAGTCAAGGACGCTCAACTTTGCTCAGTCGCTCCGAATTCGCTGCTGTTCATGCTTGGGGAGTTGCCATTCCTGACCGGTCTTTACGAGCAGGCGCGAGCGGAACTCGACAGTGACGAGAACCTGTCAGTTGACGGCCTGAAGCAATTACTGCTGGCCTCGCGTGACCGGTACCGAGTCGAAATGCGATCACTCGCCCGACGCGTCACCCCCAAACTCATGAGCGTATTTCTCGGCTACGTCCGTAACCTGAGTCTGATCGAACGACGAATGACTCCGGATCTTTACACATTGATCGTAGCCGCACGTCAGGTCTTTGGAGATTCGTTCGCGATTGAGCTGGCAGAGGTTTCACGGAGCTACCCGTATTTCTCATCGATGGACCTGCCGGAAATCTCGTTCGGCATAGACATCGTTCGCCTGCCGGACGGCGGAATGGCGGATGCTGTTTCGCGATTGCCGGGCCCACCGGTTCAGTGGCGAACGTGCGAACTCAACACAAAGCCACCGCAGATCGATCAGGATCAATGGAAGATGCGATGGAATCCGCATCGGCAATGCAGCTGGCCGCCCGAAGACGTTGCGATCGAGAACTTTCGAAATCACGTCAAAGATGCGGCGTTGTCGATGATGGGGGCAGAAATGGCACAGACGGAGAAGTTTTCTGCCAGCATGAAAGACGGACTGGACATCCGGGAAACGCTCCGCAATTGGCACACGGGAGACCTCTACGTCAAAGTCTACCCGCCTCAACTTCGCGGAACGCTTGACTGCGTGTTGATGTTTTTCGATTCGCCAGCGGACCCACGTGACTACCCGTGGCGCATCACCTGGATGGCCGAGCACAACGATGAGTCAACACTCTCGTTGTTTGCCAGCGACTTTCAGAACGAACTCGCAGGACCAGGCATTGGACTGGCCAGATATGGCGGAGCGATGTTCCTTTTCCCGCCGCGCGAGATCATGGATGTGTGGCACGATTTCCGGCTCGACTTCACCGACACGCTGGAAGAACGTCTGCTCGCCGGAGCGTGCATGCACAGCCGCGAACGCCACATCGCCGTGCTCAGTGAACTACCGCCAGGTGCTGGCTGGAGACGTCTCGCCAGGCGATACGGCAAGAAGCTGGTCCATGTACCGTTGGGACGATTCAGCCAGGAAACAATTCAGCGACTGAAAATGGTCCATGTGCTCAACGGCCAGGAAGTCCGAAGTTTCGCATCACACTTCATTCGCAGTTCATAAGTATCTCGATACCAGGCAAAACTGAGCTGAGCGGTGTACCTCAGTTGAACTGAGGATCAATACGAGCGTCGTTCATGTTGATCAGCAAGAGACACTCAAAAATGCCGTCAATGCACTGGCAGTTTCGAATCGCCCAGTTAATTATATCGAGGTTCTCACAGCCCTGCCGGTACAGGTCAATGACCTCGCTGGCAATCTCGTCTTGAGAATCCATTAAGGGCGCCAGCACCCCGAAAGCGTCGGTCGAAAATTCCTGCCAGCGATACTCGCCCAGCAGGTGCTCAAGATGGCGATACCGGAGAAAGTTCCACCAGTAGCGGTCGTACCATTCGAAAAAACCCACGTTCCCAAGATCATATCCGCGTTTCTGACTCTCGATCCAGCGGTGACGCCGGGCCTCTTCGAAGGCAGCTTCGTAAAGGCTGCAGACTTCAACTTCGAGCACGCAGTTCTGACTCATCGATGAAGAACCCTGAATCTGAAAATGGCACCCGTCAGCGAATTCAAACCACTGTTCCGACACTTTAGCTGAAGACTGAAGGCCACCCTGACTTTCAGTCTCACATCGGTCTCAACTTATAATTCGCTCTGAAAACGGCCGCAACAGCCAATCACTCGATATTCACGACAGCGGCCAAATTCTCCCGAGGCCACTTCATCTTCATCTCGTCCAGCAACGAAAAACTCCCGATCGCACTATGCCGGTCGGGAGTTGCAGTTTTCGGATCGATGTTCAGCATCTGCGTCAGCGCCAACATCTGCGTCAGCACCAAGTGGTAGACCGCTTCAGTAGAATTATTGAGTCACCGTCGCTTCACGGAATGGGAAGGATTCGATCGGAGTCAATGGCTGCGGTGGAATTTTCCGTTGTGTAATCTGATACGGGATCGCATACGCTCCAACCTTGCCCGACGTCAGCTCCGCAACATAAAGAGCACTTCGGCCCCACTGGTTGCCGCCGGTGTTTGGAATCTCGGCAAACCCACTGGAAATAGCGTAGTAAGGCTCGCCAGACGCTCCTACCTTGAAGTCTTCCGCCAGGTTTCTGTAGTAGAAATTCGCGAATTGCGTGCCACTACGAGTCCTCTGCAGCATCGCGCCGCTCAATCGCCCGGTCAAATAATCGATCACAAAGACCGCTTCAGAATCCAAAGTCACCGGAACCGTAATCAATCCGAACTTCTCGTTACGGTCAGTCGTCGCTGCGGACAGCGGCTCGTGCGGCCAGATCGACGCAATGCTCATTCCCACTACGAGGCCAGTAGCCAGCCACACCCATTTGTAATTCGTTCGACTTACAGACATATCCATTTCTCCAGATTGTTCCATCTGATCGATTATCAATTTGCCGGAGCCTACGTCCGACCTTCATTCGATTCCGAAATGTAGCTGCCAGCTCGGGCATGAACCAGCCCGATCCAGCACCACTCTAAACGCTACCGTGGAACATTTCAGTCCGTCATTTCATCTTACGGATGCAAGTCGCTTTCCCCTTCAGAATGGTTTGCTTCTGTTACTTCCTTCACAGATCGCCCTGGAATTAATCGGCCGTGAGGATCCAGCCCTGGCTGATCGAGTTCCTGCTCCAGTTGATCAACCATAGGTACATCCAGGAAATGCTCCACGCGGTGAGCGGCTTCATGGAGATGGTCATCCGGCAGTGAAAAGTGCCTGGCCATGTACGATTCCCAAAGCCGGTGAGAGCGGATGAGATGTTCAGCATGTTCGCGACCGGAATCTGTCAACGCCCACGTTCCATTAGTACCAGCGACAAATCCCTGCAGGGAAAGTCGCCAGCACGCCAATCGCCCACGTAGAGTCGCCGGGACGGACGCCTTCACGAACGGTTCTTCAGTACCCGTTGGCCGCGAGTTCGCTTCCTCACTCCGGTAAAGAATCCCAAGACAATCTTCGCACAGAATCCGAAATCCCAGCAGCGACTGCCGCACTGTCTGCACGATGATGCCCCGTCGTGGACTGAACAGGAATGCCAGCACGAACACCATACCACAGACTATCGCAGTCATTCCGGCGGTGCTGGAATCATCAACCGTCGTAAACCCTAGGTTCCCAAAGATGGCCCTCGGACTCCACAACGCCAGACCGTGCCCGGCGAATGCGCTCCCTCCAGCGATCAGCAACGCCAAAGCGATCATCACATGCAGTCGCTCGGTCAGCAGAAATGAGGCGACGGACGGTGCAACAAGAACGGTGATAACAAGAATCGCTCCCACAGACTGAAACGCCGCAACAAGCGTCACCGACGTTATCGCCATCAGCAGGTAATGCACGAACGTCGAATTAAGGCCGAGACTGGTTGCCAGATCCGGGTCGAATGTCGTCAGTCGCAACTCTTTGAAACAGACTGCCAGCAGCAGCAGATTCAAGATCAGAACGACTCCGTTTAAGACTGCAGCGGTCGGCACATCGGAATCGCCAACCGTATCGAGCACCACCGTCTCAACAGCGCCAAACAACACACAGTCTGCATCGAGATGCACATCGTCCGCGTACAACCGGACCATCAGCAAACCCAGCGCAAAGAGCGACGTGTAGATCACTCCCAGGGCAGCTGAATTCTCCACGCGTCCAAACCGCTGAACGGCTTCGGTCAGACATGCCGTCAGCAGACCCGCGGCGACGGCGCCGCCGAGCAATACAAAATGCATGGTCGAACCGCCCTCGGAATGCGGACCGACGATTCCCAGCCAGTAGGCAGCAAGAAACGCGGCGACGATCCCGGGCAGCACAGTATGGCTCAGAGCGTCTCCCAGCATACTCTGACGCCGCAGCACAAGAAACGTCCCCGGGACGGTACAAGCCATTGCCGCCAGAGCCGCCGTAAGAGCTGTCCAGGTATCAAGTTCCGTCCACACGACGACACCATCCTGTTTTCTGAAAAAACACTTCGGCAACCAGCATCCGATGACTGTTCAGCAAAAATTCGTAATCGGAATAACCGTTAAAGTTTGCCAGCCCAGCCTGACGATATTTCAAATAACGGACCAGTTCTGCCGCTGCGCTATGTACGCACCGAACTGTCGCCTTAATGGAATTCAAAAATCGACATCAATCCAACGTGCCTCGAAAGGCATTTGCCATGGGCAAACTCACAACGATCGCTTTGATTCTTGCCACGAGCGTAACAACAGGCTGCTCTACATGCATGCAAAGCAGCTACTACGATCCGTGCGGCGGAGTCTGCTATGGCCCTTCGGTGAAGGCTCCGACTTTCCTGTCAGGTCGCAAGAAACACAAGCATGACGAAGATAGCTGTCCGCTGTGCAACGCTGAAGCTCCTGCGACGCCACCGGGCGTCAACGGTGGAGTTGATGGATGCTGTCAGCACGGCCAAGGCACGACCTGGTCATCAACCACAAATTACGGATCAGCATTCGGTCAACCCGTACACACTCAAGGCAGCCACTCACCAAACTGTGCCTGCCCGTCGCCGCAACACAGCTCGTCAGGTTGCACCGGAAAATGTTCCTGCGACGAACGCTCGCAGGCCTGTCGAGGCAAAGGTCAGCCACACTGCAACTGCTCAACGCCAGTCTCATCCTGCGACGTTTGCGACCCCTGTCAGCATCAATTTTCATCCTCGATCTGCGACACCTGCTCAACCATGGGAATTGGCGACAGCTATCCCGGAACCGTTTACGACGAGCCCATCGTCACAGACTCGTATTCTTCCGAGCCGATGATCCTCCCCGGAGAAACAATCATCGACGGTGGCTCAATCCTTCCCGACACCTTCAGCGGTTCAGGAGACTGTCCTCACTGCCAGTCAACCAACGGACCGATCTTCCAGGGAACCATCGTCCCCGGCCATGAGCACGAGCACGGTCAAACACCGCTTTACGAGAATGACAAGCCAACCGGACTGCAACCAGCACCAGCGGCAGAACCTGCTACTGCAGCACCTGCTACTGAGGCAGCACCTGGTGAGACCGTCACTCCAACGCCAGAACCTGGCCCGCTGCCAGCTTCGACCACATTGATGATCCCAACATTCCCGGCTCCGAAACCGGCTCGTCAGGTTCACTGGGTACCAAACACACTGAAGTAAGCCGTCGTGACTGGCCCATCCGAAAGGTGAGCTCTGCCCACCGCCTTCTGAACCGAATCTGCAGTTGCTACCACAGCACAGCATCGCAACTCACTCGACCGGGCTGCCCGTTTCAGCCACATCAGACTTGCCTGAGGTCTCCGTGACCTTGCCTTGTCCACTTCGCTGAAATAAGACAAGCACAAGACCGACGCCCATCATCGCGGCCCCGGCCCAGTACGGCCATTCGACGTGAGTCTCGTCGAACAACAGCATGCCGATCACCGGCCCGGCAATCCGAGCCAGAGCTGACATACTCTGCCCGAGACCCAGAACCTTGCCCTGCTCATCGGCAGCTGTACGCAGCGAAAGCAGAGCCTGCAAGGACGGTGTAACGGCCGAGAATCCAACGACGGCAATCGGCAATACCATGAAAAGTTGAGTGACTGATCCGTTCTTCCCGGCAAATCCAATCAGCAAAAGTCCAGCGATCATCACCGCCGTCCCACCAAACGCCAGCCACTTTGGATCCAGTTTCGACGAGAGTCGCCGGACAATAAATCCCTGGCTTAAAGTCAGAATGAATCCAACGTAGGCAAAGATCAAAAAGTTATCCTTGTCTGATTCGCCAAGAGCTTCTGTCAGCAAAGATAGCGTGCTTTCAAACTGAGCGAATGCACAAGTCGTCACAAAAATTGTCAGCAGTACCATCCCTATCGCCGCATCGCCGAAAGCTGATGCGATGTGCCTGAGATGAAATTTCCCAGCACGCTCGGACTCACCCTTCCTGAGCGATTCAGGCAGCTTCGCCATCGCCCACAAAAAGGCACAGCCGGAAAGAATAGCGGCCACATACCCAGCCATCGGACTCGGAGGACTGCCAGCTTCACCGGAAACGAAGGCCGCTCCGATCAACGGTCCAAACGTAAACCCGATACCAAATGCTGCACCGATTAAGGCCATCCCCCTGGTTCGGTTTTCACGTGACGTACAATCGGCGATGTAGGCCTGAGCGGTCGGAATCGTGGCCCCAGCTATGCCAGCTCCGATCCGGGTCAGAAACAACCAGGGCAGAACTGTCAGTCCAAGCATAGTACCCGACGCACCGAGCGTTGATACATAACCAAAGGCACCGTACGAAATCGTTGAGCCAGCCAGCCCGACCAATAACACCGGGCGACGACCGACGCGGTCCGAAATTCCGCCCCAGATCGGAGCAAAGACTAATTGCATCGCCGAAAACGAGGCCATCAGAAGCCCCAGTTCCAAGTCGCTGGCTCCGAACGCGTCGGCGTAACGAGGCAATAGCGGCAAGACGATGCCAAACCCAAGCAGATCAATGAAGACCGTGATAAAAATTATCGCCAGCGGTGTTTTTCTTGAAGCTCTCGCAGCATCTCCGTCTGTCATCTCATCACTTTCCGTTCACAATCTGGTGGAGTTTCGCGACTTGACTGTCCATAAGCACAAATCCTCAGTCCGAATCGACGCAGGTTTTATCTTCCCCGGACCCACCACCACGCCAGCAGACACAGCAAAGGAAATCCGAGAAACATGATCAATGCGGTGACCATCGTCGAACGTGAGCTATCGGGCCAGCGTCCCATCGTTCCACCATACCCCCCCGGCCACCTTCAGCAGTCGGAGTTCGAAATCCAGTTATGTATGTCACAAAGACGCTAATGCCTGAAGTTATATTTGCCTTCATGCACATTGCATCTTAATGACGTTGCCTGCGCCGCCTTTCATCGAATAGCAACGGCACGATCCGTTCCTGAATTCATTATTTCGAATCTGGCACTCCCAAAGACCAATCCAGCATGCTTCATCCGACAACGTCTGGATCCGTTTCCGGAGCAGCGTCGCTGGTCGGGTCGAACCATTCCGGTTTGAATTCAATGCGTTTCTTATGGGCCATCGCCAGGTTGCCGGTCAGAGCCATGATCGCATCCGCCATCGCGACGCGACCGTTGCAACGCAGCTCGTTTTTGCCGGTCCGAATGCAGTAGCACCAGTGCTCCATTTCTTCGCGGTACCCGCGGCTGATCTTCGGCCCCATTCCCTGTTGAGCGGTATTCGCAGCGGCCGATGGAGCGGCGGTTTCGTAGCTGTCCAGCACCGGTCCGCTGCCTTTGCTGCTGACCACCCAGCACCTTTGTTCGATTCCGCCAGGACTATCCTTGCTGGCTTCCTTGTACAGCAGAGCTTCTTTTTCCGTCTTCATGACGACTGTGCCGCGGCTTCCGAAGACAGCCTCGCCGTACGGCTCCCATCGGTTGGTGTTCATCGACGAATACGTCACCACGCTGATGTCGCGTTCGTGCGACGACGTTTTGGCATCTTCCTGCTTCGCAGCAATGTTCAGGGGATGCGTTGGGTGCGACTTACCTGGAAATTCGAGAGTAACGAAAATCTGATCGTCAATATCGCGATCGTCGTCCCACGCCGACTCGGGCCCAACGCCTTCCATACCGAAGAAGTTCTTGCCGCCGTACCCTTGAATCGCCAGCGGGTGAACCTTGCCAAGGAAGATACTCGCCGCATCCATCTGGTGACTGCCGAGTTCGGCAATGAGACCACCGCCGGTCGAGTTGTAGAGTCGCCAGTCGATCAATTTACGAGCTGTCTCGTACCCGAGTTCTTTCAGCTCGCCAGACTTTTCGAGCTTCGTGAGAAGCTCTTTATCTTCTTTCTTCGCTCCTCCCCATTTCTGCCACGCGTCGCTATTCGGGAAGCTGTTGTTTCGGTGCCACTGAGCACGGATAAATTTGATGTCTCCCAGCAGCCCCATCTGAGCCATGTGCGCGGCGTTATCGTAAAGCACGCTGTAATGCCGTTGGTGACCGACGGCCAGCTTCAGGTCTCGTTTGTCGGCCTCGTTAATCATTTCTTTGCATGATGTCACCGTCTGAGCCATCAGCTTTTCGCACAGAACGTGCAGCCCGGCTTGCAGACATTCAACGGCAATCGGAGCGTGCTGATTCAACGGCACGGCAATGACGACTGCTTCCAGACCGAGTTCGTCTTTGTCTTTCAGCAGGTCGCGATGATTGTTGTAGACCTTAACTTCGGACGCTTTGGCCTGCCCAAGGACTGCGTTAAGACCACGTCGCGCCACCGGGTGACTGCCGGTGAAAGTTCGCTCACGGTTAGCCGGCCGCAAATCGGCAATGGCGACGATTTCCATATAGTCTGATGGATGCTCATTGATGAGTACGTTGCCTTCGTCACCCGTTCCGATGAACGCCACCTTGACCGGGTCGCCCTTGAGCTTTTCATAGCCAAAGTAAAACGCACCCAGGCCAGTGCCGGCAGCGGCAGCCCCCTTCATGAAGTCCCGGCGAGAAACGCCGACGACTTCGTTAAAGTTGTCTTTACCGATTTTTTCCTGTTCAGGTGTCAGCAGCATTTTGATGCTCCTTGAACTGAGTGTTGCGTGCGAATTTTCGCGGCGTTCAGTCCTGGTCTTATGGAGATAGTTTGTGATTTCTGAAGGATAACAGGACAAAAGAAGCCCTGCTGAATGTGGCTTATTTGTTTTTAGCGGGCAGAGTCAGAAGACGCTTCGATCACAGATTCCGTCTCGGCCACGGCTTCTGCCAACGTAGAAAATGACTAAGTCAGTTCGACCGTTTCCGATTTACGTTTACAGCATCCACTCCAGCAGCGAGCAAGAAATGCGTCCACACCAAACCACGATCCGGTTGGCATAGCCGCGATGCCAATCAACGCAATCACCTCGATGAGATTCTTGTTGATCACGTAGCTGTGTTCAGGTCCCGGAGCAGGAGGCACGCCCGGCCACGGTGGCATGGCCATGTAAAAATTGAACAGCATTAACGCTCCGCCCACCGCAGCGATCCGCGTACCCAGCCCCAGTAAGAGCATGACGCCGAAAACTGTCAGCCCGATAATGGTTGCCTGGTCTGCAAATTCCAACTTACTCCATCGGCCAGGCACTGGCCCCATCGATAACTGATTCAGCGTCAGAATCGACTGAGCCTTGTCGCGAAGTTCCGTATCCATCGCCTTGATCGGGCCGGAAAGTTCAGCTCGCAGTGTCTGAAGTTCACCCCAGACATGATCGAGATGGTCCCACTCGAAATCCTGATCCGCTTTCGTTCGTGCGTTTTCGTACCGAACCAATCGCTCCTTGTATTCTTGTAGTTTACCGACTCGCTGCCAGTCTTCGTTGCCCACCAGATCGGGGTCGCCCTTAAGAGCACCAAGGAGTTTCTCTTTGAAACCCATGCGATTCTTTTGACGATCAAATACATTCTGAACAGCCTGCAGGTAAGCTTTTTCCGCATCGCTCTGCTTGTCCTCTGCTGTCTTCACGACAGACTTGAGCTTCGCCAGTTCATCCGGCTTCAGATGCTCAACAGCGTCGACGTAAATCTTTTCTGCTTTCGCGTCGAACCAGACGACCCGGTCAGACACCCGGCTGGCAACCTTTAGATCAGTGACGCCTTCCGGCAGCTTGTCCAACGCCTCGCCGTAAACCTTGCGAGTCTTTTCGCCGACTTTGATCTTCGAGTACGAGCCATTGACGATGCGATGCAGGGAGCCCTTCTGCTTATCATCGAGTTGATAATGCGACGAGAATCGCTCCAGCCAGTCGTCCCACTTCGCGGCAGTCGTGTCATAATCGAGCCAGCCCAGATCGTCCGGGTCGCCCGTCATGTCTCGAAAGACGCCTCGCATCGGCCCTTGAGAATTCTTCAGATAACCAACCGCCGACCACGGCTTCGGGCTATTGAGTGTGTCAATCTTCCACAGGCCCTCGTAAAGCAACTGCCACCCAATCGCCATGCGGAGCACAACAACGAGAAACAAAGCCGGAAGAGCAAGACGATACGGATCTTTCACGAAATCAACTCGGCAAATATCGGTGTGAATTGGATGAATTTCAAATTCGCCAGGCGGGACAGACGCCGGTGCGTCCGCAGGATCGGCGACAGGCAGGAACGAACCGCTTCGCTCAAACAGTCATGCTTGCAGCAAATCTGGCAGGACGAACCAAATTCTGCAAGCCGCTTCAATAAATCTCTTACGACGGTGCAGGCAACTCTATTTGATCGTGATCCCATAAAATCTGGCCATCAGGGATGCCAATCACGACCGGACAAACACGTCGGCCACGCGCTGGTCCTGGAATCAGAACGGCGCCAACGTTCGAGAGATTGTCACAACACCGCCTGGCAATTTCGACCCCGCCGACAAAAAACGCGGTAGAAAGTGCATCAGCGACCGCGGCTGACGGCGCAACAACCGTCACAGACAGAGTCCCTTCAACCGGCCAGCCAGTGCGAGGATCAAGAATGTGCCCATAACGCCGCCCTTCATGCCGGAAATACTGGATGTTCGACCCACTGGTTGACATCGCCTGATCCCGCAGCAGAATCGTGCCCAGCCGTTTGTCCGTAAACAAAGGATTCCCAATTCCGACAGGCCAGCCGCCCTGCAGATTGTGGTCTCCCCGAGCCAGCAGACTACTTTGTCCGCCGTGCATGACAAACCCGTCAAACCCCTGACTCATGAGCGACTCGACACAGCGATCCAGCGCGTAACCTTTACCGATCCCACCAAGATTCAGCTCGACACCCGCCCGGTCATAAGCAACCGTCGATTCCTCTTCGTCAAGTAAAACGTGGCTTAGCCCCGTCACAAGTCGGCATTCATCCACCTCTTCCTGAGTCGGAACCCGCCCTGCCTCACGACACCTTCGCCACAAAGCAATCAACGGCCCCGACGTCGGATCAAATGTTCCATCAGTAACCTCAACCAGCTCGCGACACTTCAGAAACAAACCAAACAGTCCGGCCTCGACACTCATCGGACAGTCTGACGCCTGGCGGTTGATTTGCGAAAGCTCGCTGTCTTCCCGATAGACAGTCATCTGCTGCTCAAGCTGATGCACCATCTCCAGCACATCCGAAGCCACCCACAACCGCTGATGCTCGCCCGGATTGAGGATGATCGAAAAAGCGCACGCCATCGCGAGAGTCTCCAATCGCAACGTCTCTCCAGCCTCAGGCTGAGCCCCCTGCCCTTGCTGCCCGGATTCGCTCTCGCCCATCCCCCAAAGCAACGCATCCCCTGCCGCCCGCGAAGCCCCTTCAACCTTCGAGCGCAACGCTTTCCCAGCCAGAAAATCCCGCCGACTTGAAGAATCGCGATCAGACAAAGGACGTTTCCATTACGTCGAAATCGGGAGAGAACATCAGCAACGATACAAAACTTGAGTCGTAGCCGCAGACCGACAACCTACAGACTCGGCAGTCCACCGTCACGTTCCACTATCAGCGCACTGCATGAGACGTCACTTCCCTGTCGTCCATCCGAAAAAGATGCCAGCAAACGCGCAACAAAAGCATCACCAAAGGTAAAGAGCGCTGGTACAGCCATCTCGGGCCGTTAAAAGAACGATCGATAGCATCCCAAATGAGCAATCAAAGCTAAACCAAACAGCTCATTGGGCCAGACGGAACGAATTCTTAACTCGTTTTGCTGCACGGCGAGCCCTGCGCATCTGAACCGAGAGCGATGACTTCCTTGATAATTTTCACAAGTTGCTTTGGTACCACTGGTTTATTCAGAACCGCAGCTACTCCGGCAGCGACAAACGCCGCTTCGTCCGACTCGCTGGTGAATCCGCTTGAAATCACCGTTGGTATGAGAACCTGTTGCTCTCTGAGAGTTCTCACAAGCTCAAGTCCATTGAGACCACCGGAAAGCCGGAAGTCGACGATCAGGCAGGCAAAGCGGGAAAAACAATCCTGGCAGCCGAGAAACTCTTCGGCTGAGGCAAACGTCTCTACTTCTAAACCTGAGACTTCCAGAAGCAATTTAACAGACAATCTAACACGGTCATCGTCATCGATGATCCCAACCCTCTGCATACTTATTATCCTGCCTTGGGGAATTCAATGCGAAAAGTTGCCCCTTTACCCGTGCGGGAGCTGACAGAAATCCGACCGGAATGATCCTCGATAATGCGAGAGCAGATCGATAATCCCATCCCCAGCCCGTCCGCTTTCGTCGACTCGAATGCCGTGAATGCTACATCGTCGCTAACTGTCAGGCCAGGCCCGGAATCCGATATCTCCACAACAACCAAATCTTCTTCCTGTCGCGAGGATACCATTAATGATCGATCTGCCGCCGCGACCTCGCTCATAGCTTCGAACGCGTTGATAAACAGGTTGACCACGACCTGCTGAAGATGAGCATTGTTGGCATGAACCTGCAGTGGCAAAGTCGCCAGGTTCATTTTTATATCGACCTCATTCCGACGGCACTCAAACTCAAGAAAATCGACGGTCGACCCAAGAATTTTATTGATGTCGCAAGTCTCAAATTCCGGCGGCGTAATGCGGTTAAACTGCCGCAGTCGACTCAGAATCTGGCGGGCGTTATCGCAGGCTTCCAGCAGCCTGCCGACCAGAGCAGAAGTCCGACCATACTCCCACCCTCGATGCTCGTTCATCACATCCAGCGTCGCCGAAAGAGCCGTGATCGCACAAAGTGGCTGGCTTATCTCATGCGAAACTTCAGCAACCAGTTCTCCGGCGAGGGACAATCGACCCAACCGCGTTAGCTCCTGCTGCTGCTGCTGCAACTCACGTTGCTGACTCAGCAGTTCGATGGTCGCTTCCCGCAGATGCAATAGTTTTTCTGCATGATTGGCCAGCACGGTCAGCGTCTCGAGTTGCTCGTCAGACAATTCTCTTGATTGAGTACCTATCACGCAAAGCGTGCCAATCGGCTGTTGGTCCGATTTCGTCACCAAGGGGACGCCCGCATAGAAACGAATATTAGGTTTGCCGGTAACAAGTGGATTGTCGGCAAATCTGGGATCATGCTTGGCGTCTACGACAATTAACGGTTCGGTCGGGGTAAGAATCGCTTTGTCACAGAACGCAGTCGCTCGCGGCGTCTCTTTCACATCCAGGCCATAAGCCGACTTAAACCACTGACGTCGCTCGTCTACGAGACTAATCAGAGCGATCGGAGTTTGACACAGCCGAGCAGCCAATTTCACGATGTCGTCGTAAGCACCTTCCGGTTCCGTATCAAGAATGTTCAGACCACGTAGTGCAGTAAGACGCGCGAACTCGTCCTGGGGCAGTGGAGCTTTCGTCATATTAAAATAATCATCCTCGCGCCAGCGACAATTCCAAATAGACCCTCAAATGCTTGCCCAAGCATAATTACCAAAACTAATCTTTTTCTAGAGTCAGATCATCCGTCGAACCAGAAGAATTCACGGTATCGGCAAAAAAGAGATCGATGTCGGGTGGCCGTCAATCTGAGTACGCCACTTGTGGCTGTTCCCGCTTCTTCATGTAACCTCAACCGGTACGAACCCGACAGAAGCATGAATAAACCGCCATGCTTCACGGCAAGTCTCACTCGCACTGTGCAATGCGTTAGCCAACCGTCAGTCAAGGGGTAGACGCCCGCTGCAAAGCCAACAGAGGGTAAGCCGTTCCGCTGTACGTGATGAAGTGCGATTTATTGGTGTTCAGTGAACGGGTCCACCAGCGGCCTGATTTTCGCTGATGTTTGCGAAGCCAGTTCAGCCCCCGGCGAAGTGAATCCTCGTCGTTGGACACGCCCGCTTCCTGAAGCACAAGAATCGCCAACCCGGTCATGTGACCATCACTAGGTTCC
Source organism: uncultured Planctomyces sp. (assembly GCA_937904325.1). GTDB lineage: Bacteria > Planctomycetota > Planctomycetia > Planctomycetales > Planctomycetaceae > JABMPE01. Next base: position 13,684 of record CALGTK010000478.1, on the reverse strand, counting down.
GTGGCGAATTCAGGTTCTTCCCTCAATTTACCGGCTCGGTTGCCGCTGCCCCATTGCTCGGGAGTTGCGAACTGTCGGATGGACCATCCACCGTCGGGCTTCTGTTTCTCGCTAAGTAGTTTCACAAGAGTCTGCTTCTGTTCCAGATCTAAGATTCCGGTAAGACGCAGCGAAGTCCACAACTGAAGAACTCTTGCGTAGTCGTGAGGAAGGTCGGTGGTCCCGATGTATTTTTTCAGCAGATCGATCTTCACTCTCAGCTCGTCATCCTCTCGGACTGCGTCAAGCCATCCCGGCGCAGCAGCAACAGCCATCGCAGCCATGTGAGCTTCCTGGTAAGCACTGGACTCAAACGGCGGCCAGCACGTTAACGAGTGCCAGGTACCTTCCTTATTCTGCAACTCGAACGCCAACCGAAGAGCTTCGTCGGTCTCTGGAGACAGCTCCTTTGTGACATGAGCATCCCACTCGGCCAGCCCGGCCGCAATGTAGATCACCTGCGCCGGCCGAGTTCCACTGCGGCGCAGCTTACGGACTCCGATTTTACTCAACACTGCCAATTGATCAACGAAGAACTTTCGAGTCTCAGTCAAAGGTGCGCCAAGCGTCGGGGTCAACGACGGCCGAATGAAAAGATACGTACCGTTCGTGTGGCAACTGACACACTTTTTCTGTTGAGTCCATGCGATCGTGCCGTGGTCCAGATGCTCGGCCGCCTTCTTGATCGAAATATCAATGACCGGCTCATCAGCTCTAGCTGCAGCCACTTTGATATCTCCGGCTTCGTACTGATTCGGAAGTTTGTCAGCTCCGCGAACGCAGGACGCGGTAATTACAACAAACGATAAGACGTTCAGTATTCCCAACGAGCGTGGCACAAGGAGTCTCCCGGTTAGAGGTATTGCTGCTGCATTGTGACGACCGACTCATTATAGAAACAAGCTGAACCGTAATGCATGCCTTACAGGAGTAAGACCTCTTCATCTGGTCCCTTATCAAGCGTCAATGATCATGGGACCTTTTCCACAGTTAAAGTGTGGATGAAAAATCCGTTGAACCAGCAATCCAAATCTGTTTACAGTAAGGTTCTTGAGGAATTTTCTCCTGCCGGACTGACTAACGATGCTTGGATTAATGGGCGAGACGATCGGTCAACACGCTGGTATTTCACGGCGGGAAGCCCTTCGGGTCGGTGGACTTTCAGCGCTGGGCATTCACCTCCCGGATGTCCTGCGTGCTCAAGCCCGAGCAAGTGAACAAGCTGGCCGCGAAGTCAATTGCGTACTGCTGTGGCTGCTCGGCGGGCCAAGCCACATCGACATGTATGATTTAAAACCGCTCGCTCCAGCCGAAATTCGCGGTGAGCTGAATCCAATCTCCACGAATCTGTCCGGCCTGGAACTCGGTGAGCTAATGCCGAACATGGCTCAGTGTGCTGACAAATTTTCGGTCATCCGCTCAATGCATTCCTACTCGCCGACTCACGGAATGGGCGACCACCATCTGATGAGCGGTAACAAATGGAGCAGTTCTCTGGTGCCGCCTGGTTATGGAGCGATGCTGACCTGGCAGCAGGAGCGTCGCGCAAGGCAGTTGCCACCCTTCGTTCAGGTCGGCGATTTGACGAGCACCAACTACGGGCGGCCTGGTCTGGGCGGGTATCTCGGCAGGACCTATGACCCGTTTCTCGTGAAAGCTGATCCCAATGCCGCAAGCTTCGCAGTTCCCGAATTCACGACTCCCGAAACTATTACAAGCGGGCGTCTCACTGACCGTAAGGGACTGCTCAGCGCCGTCGACCGGTTTCAGTCGAGAGTGGAAAGCCAACTCGAATTTGCCAGAACACACAACGAGTTCCAGCAGCGTGCGTTCTCAATGATCACTTCGCAGAAGGCAAAGAAGGCCTTTGACTTGTCACAAGAACCGGTAGCAACCCGAGACACTTATGGTCGCAACCGAGTCGGCCAGGGTTTGCTGCTGGCTCGACGCTTAATCGAGGCCGGAGTGCGATTTGTCACCGTCAAAGGGTACGTACGGTACGGGTGGGACCACCATCCAGAAGTTTTCCCGCGGCTGCGTACAGAAGTGCCACCCTATGATCAGGGCTACGCCGCGTTGCTGAACGATCTATCTGATCGCGGAATGCTCGACAACACGCTGGTTATCACTGCCGGGGAATTCGGTCGAACACCGCGACTGAATTCTGACCCGCGCGCACCCGGCCGAGATCACTGGAATCGCTGCTTCAGCTTGACGCTCGGAGGCGGTGGAATTCGCACTGGCCAGGTCATCGGTTCCAGCGATAAACACGCATCCGAGGTGGTGGATCGACCTGTGTCCGTGCCCGATTTCGCCGCGACGGTGTACCACGCACTGGGCATGAAACAGGATGCTGAACTACGGACTCTCGACGACCGCCCGATGCAGGCCCTCCCGGAAGGGAACGTGATCCAGGAACTTATTTGAGCGTCGCTGTGCCGCAGCGGTATTTTTGAATGCAAGCAGGACACAAGGTCAGACGGAATACTTCCGGATGACTTCTTCGTCCACTTCAATTCCCAGCCCCGGCTTCGTCGGCACGGTGATCTCGCCGTCGACGACGCGGAACGGCTCCTTAACGATATCAGTGCGCCAAGGATTCTCTGAGAGGTCCAGTTCGAGTAACGGTGTGTCGGTCGGCAGACCCCAATGCGGATCATGCAGTACAGACAACAACTGAACTGACGCAGCAATCGAGATTGCCCCTCCCCAGCAATGGGGAATGCACCTGACGCCTGACAGCGCCGCGAGTTCTCCGATAAAAAGTGCCTCGCCGATCCCACCACACAACGCGGCATCCGGCTGGATGATGTCCACGGCTCGACGGTCGATCAAATCCTTAGCCGCGATGCGTGAGTCGACTGCTTCACCACCTGCCAGCGGCAGAGGCAGCTTATCACGTAGAACTTCATAGCCAGCGTAGCGAGGTGACTGGGGCAATGGTTCTTCGAAAAAATCGAAGTTCAGCTCGTCAAGAACCCGTCCCATCTGCACGGCAGATCGCAGCGTGTATGCAGCATTACCATCCACCATAAGACGCACATCCGGCCCGACGGTATCCCGTACGGCCTTCGCAACTTTTGCCTCTCGAGCCACACTGTACCGTCCCAGCCTCATTTTCAGCGCTTTGAATCCTTCTTTAACTCGGGCAGCAGCCTGCCGAGGATACAAATCTTCCGGCTCCTCGCCTTCCATGTAGTTCATCGTCGAGCCGTAAACCGGAACACGATCACGCACTCGGCCACCAAACAAGTCCGTAACAGACAGCCCCAGCGCCTTGCCTCGCAGATCGTTCAGAGCCATATCGACTGCGCCGACAGCCAGACCATTGCCGAAGTTTGCTCCCCAGATTTGCCGCCAAAGCTTTCGATACTGCAAAGGGTTCTGTCCGATCAGTAGCGGTGCCAGCTGATCATCAATCGTGCCGCGTGCTCCGCTGATCAATCCCGTTTCACCCCAGCCAACAAGTCCGGCGTCGGTCTCAATCTTCACGATCAACGCCGTACGAGTCCGACTGAGCGGAACTGACACAGAAACTCCAAACGGCCGTTTCAATTTGTGAAGCAACTTGAAGGTAGTGACCGACGTGATCTTCAGATCTCGCGAATCATCTTCAGCTTCCTCAACTGCGGAAGCTCGATGCGAATTCGCAGCAAGAGTGGCTCCTGCCACCACGAAACCACCGGCAGCTTTGAGAAGATCACGACGGTTGGCAGAGTCAGACATGGAGTGCTCCAGTTTTGTGGAATTCCCGCAAGTTGGATTCATCTCGTCGGACGACGACACCATGCGACTGGACGAGCTGTGTGGATACACAATCAGAAATTCATTTCTCAATCGACACTTAAAGCAAGACTTCGTCGAACCAGCCATTCGGACGCCCGGGCCGGCCATGTACCGATATCGGAACCCTTGACCGCTCGCATCCCGTAACCGTGGCCGCCGTTTCCGTAGACGTGGAGTTCTGCCGGGACGTTATGCTTTTTCAGGGCGGCGTAAATCAACACGCTCCCCAACGATGTGGAACGATCGTCGTGCGTGTGAACAATGAAAGCGGGCGGCGACTTTGCTGTCACTTTGATCTGAGGCAGCAGGCTCTGAGTTGACTCGTCGTAGGCTCTCCACGGGTAGATCAGCATTGAAAAGTCTGGTCGGCAGGATTCTTTATCGATCTCGTCAATTGAATCGTAAGCCGCCACTCCGTCGGCAGTGTGCAGAATCGCGCCCACCTGTCCGCCGGCCGAAAACGCGAGCACTCCGACTTTGTCTTTGTCGATGTGCCACTTGTCCGCACTGGATCTAAGAATCCGGATCGCTCGCTGGCCATCCTGCAACGGTCGCTTCCAGGCTGGTTCGTCTTCTGGGGTCACTTCGTTCGTTCGGTATCGAACGACAAAAACAGAAACACCATGAGCGTTTAACCAGGGCGCCGCTTCCGAACCCTCTTTGTCAGGAACAACTTTCATAAATCCGCCGCCCGGCAGGACGACAACAGCCGAACCGTTGGGATTTTCTGCAAGAAACACATCAATCGTCGGCTTCCGAATCTTGACGACCCGAGTCACTGGTGGCACTTCACCATCACGTCGAGGCTGAGCAATGCCGATATCGTGAGACGTTTCACCGGGAGCCAGGCCTGGCCAGACTGGCATCGACGTTCCTGCCGGCAAGTCAGCAGCCAACGCCAAAGAGGCCGACAAACCGATGAGCAACACCGAACCACGAAAAGCCTGACTGATCGACCGCTGGAACATTACACGCATTGTGACTTCTCCATGACTGATTCTGTCTTAGCCGAATTCTTCCGCGCTTTGATAATCCGGTTGATAATTTCGTTAAGGACTTCGTGATCGGCAGGCAGATTCGAATCCAGAACCTTGCGCAACGGAATTGGAGTTTCATCCATTCGATAAGCCGTACCCGACCGATGGACTCCGTAAACCGCAGTCCTGAAGTTGATGGTTCCTGCCAGCGAGCTTTCGACTCCCGAATGCTCAAGCACGATTGATGGTATCTCGCCAAGCCTGGCTCGGGCAGTGTCCGACAGATTTTCGACGCCCTCAGTACCAACCAGCACGACCGCATCCACCTCATCGCGTTCGAGCATATCGTTCGCGGTGAACTCTCCCGGATTATACCGCGGATAAGTCCGGTTCAGACTGACGCTGAATGGGAAGCCCGTCTGCCAGCACAGCACGCTGTCCGCACCAGCCACGTCGCCAGGAATCCTCATGCGTCGTACGACAAAACGGGTGAGCCGATTCAGGTCCGTGCCCAGTCTCAGCAAAGCCTCGACGTTAAGATGCGGAATCCCGTGCCCGGTCAGTCCCAGACCGAAGAACACCGCACCATACCGGCAGCTTTTCATTCGATCTGCCAGATCAACCAGCACCGAATAATTCACACCGCCAACAGCTGAACGGTGAACTGGCACGCCAGCGATCAGCCCACGAAGCGTCCATAAAACTTCGAAGTCAGTTCCCGGTTCAACCTGAATGAACGTGTCAGCCAGCTCAGAACTTTCAGAACGTTTCACGTCGACAACAACCACATGCCGACCTGCTCGACCGTCCGGGACGTCCAAACCTCGTGCCTCAACAAATCGTTCCATGTGTCGCGGATGGCTCTTTAGAGGATTACTTCCCCAATAGATCACAATGCTCGATCGATTTCGAATTTCACCCAGCGAGCACGTGCTCTCACCGACTCCCTGCAGAGCGACAATCGACGGGGCATGGCAGGTCGACGCCGTTGTATCGATGCAGGCTCCAACCAAATCCGCTAACGCAACAGCGGAACGTTGCCCCGGAGTACTGCTGCTCGACAAACCGTAGATCAGCGGCGAGTTCGCGTTTCTCAGTAACTCAGCCGCTCGTTCGACAGCCAGCTCCAAAGCAACGACCTTGCCCTCAACTTTATTAAGGGGACTGCCGCTACTTTGCCCTGGCAGCCACGATTCTGCCAGCGTGCAGCCAGGAGACAACGCCGCTATTTGCCCGTCAACGACGGAAATCTCCAGGTCATCACACACACAGCCACACATCGTGCAGGCCACATTTTTGAGCGTCGTCCCTTCGTCAGTCACCGGGACAACTCTCCTTCCAGCCCATAGCAAAAACTGCCAACCTGCTGTGAAGTCCGTGGTCAGGCAAGAATGTCATGAACGACTCTTGCTCCTTCAACGCCGGTCAGTCGAAAATCCAAACCCTGGAAACGGTAGCTGAACTGCTCATGGTTGATCCCCATGAGATGCATAACCGTGGCGTGAAGGTCTCGAACGTGAACGGGATTCTCGGCCACGTTGTAGCTGAAATCGTCAGTTGCGCCGTATGTTGTGCCGGATTTCACACCACCGCCGGCCATCCAGATTGTGTAACATCGCGGATGATGATCCCGCCCACCCTCAGGACTGTTCCATTTCCCCTGACCAGCAACTCCGCGACCAAACTCCCCCCCCCAGATCACCAGCGTGTCTTCCAGCAAACCTCGTTGTTTAAGGTCCAGCACCAACGCTGCGCTGGCCTGATCGGTATCTCGGCATCTCGCCGTGCACCAGCTGCGCAGCCGGCTGTGATGATCCCAGTCAGGATGAAACAGTTGGGTAAATCGAACTCCACGTTCGGCCAGCCTTCTGGCAAGAATACAATTCGCAGCGTAACTACCGGGGCGACGGGAATCCGGGCCGTATAATTCGAAAGTCGATTCGGGTTCGTCACTGACGTCGGTCAACTCCGGAACGCTGGCCTGCATCCGGTAGGCCATCTCGTATTGCTTGATCCGTGTTTCAATCTCCGGATCGCCGGTCTGTTCGTGACGAACCTGATTCAGACTGCCCAATCCATCGAGCATTTTTCGGCGCAAATGTCGAGGCAGACCTTTGGGATCACGCAGGTAAAGCACAGGATCCTTAGCACTTCTTAATTTTACCCCCTGGTAGACAGACGGCAGAAATCCGCTGCCCCAATAATGATCGTAGAGCGGCTGATCACTGCCACGTTTCATCTTCGACAGTAGAACGAGAAATTCCGGAAGATCACGATTGCTGCTGCCAAGTCCGTAACTGAACCAACTTCCAATACTCGGTCTTCCCGGCAGATGATGCCCCGTCAGAAAGCGAGTCATCGCCGGCGCGTGGTTGATCTGGTCAGTCGTCATCGACTTGACGAAACATAACTCATCAGCAATCGCCCCAATGTGAGGCAGCCAGTCACTAACCGTCGCCCCCGATTCACCATGCCGCCGAAACGTTGAATGAGCTGGCATGACAAGCTGCTTTTTACCTGCCGTCATCGCCGTCAGCCGCTGCCCATTGCGAACGCTGGCCGGCAACTCCTTACCAGCCATCCTGGCCAATCCTGACTTCTGATCGTACAGCTCAATCTGCGATGGACCTCCGGATTGCGTGAGAAAGATGACTCGCTTTGCCTTTGGCGCAAAATGAGTCCCCACCAGCTTGTCGGTGGCTGCAACCTGCCCATTACAAGCCTCGCCGTTCAGCACGCTCAAAGCCATCGCTCCCAGCCCGACTCCGGCGCCTCGTCCCAGAAGATATCGACGCGTCACATCCTGAGAACTCTCGTTTGTTCGCTCGAGCGCGTTACTCATGAGTGATCCCTTCATCCAGATTCAGCAGTAGATTCGCCAGCAGCATTGTTGCAGCAACATCCGCAACCACTTCCTCATTCGGAGACGCCAACTGCCCCACGGTCGTCAACGCTTCGGCCTCGTCAGGATGCTCGTCGTAATAATCTTTTGCGACGGCGTACTGTCGCAAAAGAACGCGGGCCGCTTCGTCCGCAGTTGGCATGCGGCTCAGGACTCGCATCATCAGAAACTCAAATCGTTTCGGAAGATCTTTCGGAGAAGCAACAATCGCGGCATCGCTTAATGTCCGGGCCGCTTCCAGCGAAGTTGTATCATTCAGCAAAGTCAGCGCATGGAGCGGTGTATTCGTTCGCCGAGGAACGACTTCACACGTCCGGCGCATCGCCGAGTCAAACAGAAAAGTCGGCGCACTGGTACGCCGCCAGAAGGCGTACAACGTCCGTCGATACTGAGCCTGTCCGATGCTCGGACGATAAACAAATCGCCCCATAAACTGATCCTGCCAGACACCCGGAGGCTGATACGGAAACACGGGCGAACCACCGGCCGCATCATTCAGCAGTCCGCTGGCCTTCAAAGCGGCGTCACGAATCATCCAGCTTGGCAACCGAAACCGCGTGCCCCGAGCCAGCAGCCGATTCATCGGATCAAGCTCCAGCAACTCCGCAGAAACCGAACTGTCCTGACGATAGGTCTGGCTGGTCACAATCGTTCGAACAAGATGCTTCACATCCCAGCCGCTTTCCATGAATTCAACGGCCAGCCAATCAAGTAGTTCAGGGTGAGTCGGTGACTCTCCCTGCAAACCAAAGTCGGCAGGTGTCCGAACCAGGCCGGCTCCAAAAAACAATTGCCACACTTGATTGGTAATGACACGCGCAGTGAGCGGATTCTCTTTCGAAACAATCCAACGACCAAGTTCCAGACGCGTCGCGACATCTTCCGCTGACCGCTTCAAAACCGCCGGCAGTACACCTCGCGAAACTTCGTCGCCATGCTTATTCCAAACACCTCTTTCGAGAACGTAAGTATTGCGAGGCTCTTTCCGATCACCAAGTACCATCACACTTTGATCGCCTGCCGACTTCTTCGCAGAGTTCAATTGGCTCTTCGCCAGATCATTCCGGCGTTTTGCTTCTTTCCACGCAGCGTGACCTTCCAGAAACTGCGAAAAAAGTTGCTTTCTCAGCGATCCATCAATGTTTGATTCAACAGCGTCCGACTTCAAATTTGCGTCGTTCAGTTTCGCAAGTAACTCAAGCGGCATTGGCTTTAAAGATCGGACTGCCGCGCCGCGTTGATCAGTAACGCTCAAACGAAACTGCCCCATTAGTTCACGCGGAGCCAGTGATCGTTGCATCAGCACAATGTCGAGCTCTTCATCGTGAGAAAGAACCAGCGGCTCTTCGAGAGCAAACACGGCGGTGTGCGGAACATCCGACGGCTTTGTACGAGTCGTCCATCCCTTCCGTGGATCATCATCGAGCGTTTCTCTGACCGTCTTATAGCTGGAATCAACCCCAACGCCATTCACATCAGCAACCGCAAACGCCAATGCAACTTCCTGGATCTGCGAATTGCCACGCTTCCTCAACAGCAGCTTGACATTCGTCAGAATGAACTCGCCCGTCTCGCTGAACGAGTACTTGCCATCCGTGTGAGAACTGTGCGGAAACACTTCTAATCGAAGGCCCGAGATTCGATCCAGCTCAGGCTTCGCCAGCGTGATTACAAAATCATCCTGAGGAAACGCCGCTGGCGAAGAGGCGATGATCCCATTCGACTCCAACCGCAGTTTGTAGCCTTCCGTCGTCGCCATTCGCTCTGGAATGACCACAGTCCACGGTCGGAACCCGCGTTTTGCTCTAACAACCTGTTTGAGAAGCCACGGTACGAACTCTTTGTCAGCCTGCTTCTGCATCGCGGCGAGATGCGACTCAGTCTGCTTGACAAGCTCTGCCGCCTGGTCAACGGCCCGTTGGGCATAAGACGACTTGTACTTGAGATATGGCTTAGCGCGCCCCCCCGCCGCGCCAGTCTCATCGATACTGTTGAAATAGGCCGTCAGGCTGTAATAGTCCCGCTGCGAAATCGGATCAAACTTATGATCATGACACTGCGTGCAGCCAAGAGTCAGACCAAGAAACAATGTCCCTGTCGTGTTGACTCGATCGAGCACGTAATCGACACGCGACTCTTCAGGATTTCGACCGCCTTCTCCGTTGTTCATGTGGTTGCGATGAAAACAAGTCGCAAGAATCTGCTCGGGAGACGCATCAGGAAGCAGGTCTCCCGCAAACTGCTCGATCGTAAATTCATCAAACGGTTTGTTCGCATTAAACGAATCAACCACCCAGTCGCGCCACGGCCAGTTAGTCCGAGTCGAATCAGACTGAAATCCGTCCGTGTCACTATACCGGGCACCGTCCAGCCACCACATCGCCATCCGCTCACCGAAGTGAGGTGAAGCCAGCAGTTGAGTAACCAGATCGTCCCAATCCTGTTCCGCTGGAGTCTGCGGAAAATTCACGACAAGTTCGACATCCGGTGGCAAACCGGTCAGGTCAAAAGAGAGCCTGCGAATCAACGTGTGTGTTGCCGCCTGACTGGCAAGGTCTCGTCGATGCTCTATTAATCCCTGTCGAACAAGGTGGTCGATCGCGTGCGACGCATCTTTCGGAACGGTCGGCCGTTGCGGTCTGACGAACGACCAATGCTCTCCCCACGGAGCTCCCTGCCGAATCCATTCCGTCAGCGTCTCAATGGACTTCTGACCGAGCGGTTTCTTATGCGAATCTGAAGGCGGCATCAGCAAATCTGGATCCGACGAAGAGACTCGTTCAAGCAAAACGCTCTCTTCCGGCTTACCTGGCACAATAACCGAATAGCCCCCGCGATCTTCCGTGACCGCTGCCCGTTGATCCAGACGCAAGTCGCCCTTCCGTGCGTCTTTGTCAAAACCATGACACGCAAAGCAATTGTCCGAAATAATTGGCCGAATATCACGATTAAAGTCGACCTCATCCGCGGCCACGTCTTTGTCGCCAATAGCGGCGAACACCAAGACCATCGTTAGAAGGCAAAATTTCATCGTCACAGTGTGATCCCTAACTGATAATTTCCTTGATGACTCGACCTTCTTCGGTCGGCCCGATCAACCGCTGGTTCAAGCCTTCGTAGGCGAAACTGAATCGATGCGGGTCGATGCCGATCTGATGAAGAATCGTCGCCTGCAAGTCGCGAATGCTCATCGGGTTCTCGCCGATATAATAGCCAATATCGTCCGTGCTGCCGTACGAGCCCGGCTTTATTCCGCCTCCCGCCATCCACATCGTAAACGCATGAGGATGATGGTCACGACCGATGAACCCTTTCTTCAGTTCCTTGTGGACATTGTTCTGCATCATCGGAGTCCGTCCGAATTCGCCGCCCCAGACGATCAACGTCTCGTCAAACAGACCTCGCTGTTTCAGATCTTTAATGAGCCCTGTAATGGCCTGGTCGATCTGCTGACACTTAATCGGCAACGTTTCGTCGACCGACTCACCGGGTGACGAACCGTGGTGATCCCAGCCCCAATCGTAGAGCTGCACGAACCGCACGCCATTTTCGACTAGCCGCCTTGCCAGCAGGCAATTATTTGCAAACGTTGGATCGTTGCCCTTGTAAAGGACTCGCGGATCAGCAGCACTTTCCGCTTCTGAAACGTGCCCTGGCTGAGCCCCATAGAGGTCCAGAATATGCTTAGGCTCTTTTCCAATATCCATGACTTCGGGCACGGACATCTGCATCCGATAGGCCAGCTCGTACTGCGAAATACGAGTCAGAGTTTCCGGGTCCCCGATATTCAGGTGCTCGAACCTGTTAAGGTCACGGATTGCGTCGAGCGTTTTGCGTCTTGCTTCGCGACTCATCCCCGACGGGTTGGACAGATAAAGAATCGGATCGCCGCCGTCCGTCCGGCATTGAACACCCTGGTAAACCGTTGGCAGAAAACCTGAGCCCCAAAGAGACTTGCCAGCACTCGGCGTCTTCCCGCCCGACGCCAGCACGACAAATCCCGGCAGGTTTTCGTTTTCACTGCCAAGGCCGTAGTTCACCCATGTACCAATCGAAGGATAGCCCAGACGCGGATTCCCAGTCTGAAGAAGTAACTGCGCCGGCGAATGGTTGAACTGTTCCGTGTGCATCGACCGAATCACGCATACGTCGTCGCTGATCGATGCGAGACCCGGCAGCAATTCGCTGAGCGTCTGCCCGGTTTCGCCGTGCTTCTGATACTTGAACTGCGGCCCAAGCATCTTCGGCGTACCTTTAATAAATGCAAACCGTTTTCCCTCAAGATATTCCTGCGGACATTCCTGACCGTGGAACTTCGTCAGCGCCGGTTTGTCTTCGAAAAGTTCCATCTGCGAAGGCGAGCCAGCCATGTGCAGATAGATGATCGATTTCGCTTTGGCTGGAATCCGATAGTCGCCACCGGCGGCCTTCCCGCCTCTGGCCAGCAACGATTGCAGAGCCAACGCACCAAACCCAAGCCCCGCCTGCCCGAAGAAATGCCGGCGGGTAACCGCTTGTTTTTGTCGAAGAGGAATCGATAATTCCATCGTGATCTACTTTCAAACAACCGTATCTCGAACAACGTGATCTGAGATAAGTTAAGTCATTCCATACGTCAGACTCCGTTGGACGAAGTCCAAACCCAGCGAACCGAAGTCAGACCCGGAATTCGAAGCCGCGTATCAAGGCTTCATCAAACTCTCATCCAGATTCAGCAATACGTTTGCGATGGAAATCATCGCGGCGTCACCGGTTTCAAGATTCGCTGCTTTGACCAGCTTATCGGCCGCCGCTGAATCATTCGCATAGTCGGCGGACAAATCCTCATAAACTTCCAGCAACCGAGATGCTTCGTCCACGGTTGGCGGACGAATCAAAGTCAGTCGAAAGCCCCGCCGAATTTTTCCCGACGTATGACCTTCGACATCGTCCATTCGCCTTGCCAGCGCACCCGCCGCTTCTACATACGCCGGATCATTAAGCATCACTAAAGCCTGCAACGGAGTGTTTGTTCGTACTCGCCGAATCTGGCACACCTCTCCGCTACCCGCGTCAAACGTGATCATCGCGGGGTACGGGCTTGTCCGTTTCCAGTAGGTGTAAAGTGCCCGGCGATATCGATCCGGTCCCGTCGCGTCGATCCATTTCAGAGCGTTGTAGGTCGACTTCCACACCCCATCTGGCTGAGGCGGCATAACCGACGGCCCGCCAACTTTCTGCGTTAGCAATCCCGACACCGCCAATGCCTGATCCCGCACAGTCTCTGCCGACAAACGAAAACGCGGACCTCTGCCCAGTAGAATATTCCGAGGGTCAGCGGTACGTTTCACCGCGTTCACCGCCGTCGATTGCTGATACGTTGCAGAAAGAACAATTGTTCGAATCAGCTTCTTGATTGACCAGCCGCCTTCGCGGAAATCGACCGCGAGCCAATCCAGCAGCTCTGGATGCGATGGCAGCATTCCCTGAGTTCCAAAATCCTCTTCCGTCTCGACAAGGCCGATTCCAAAAAATCGCGCCCAGACTCGATTCACCATCACGCGTGCAGTCAACGGATTTTCCAACTGCGTGATCCATCGCGCAACCCCAAGTCGATTCACAGGAACTTCGGGAGCCTGGCTTCCGAACAGCTCCAGAATCGCTGGTCTGACTATGTCTCCCGGATCGAGGAAGTTGCCACGGCGATGAAGCCGAGTCTCCCGCAGCTTTCCTTCGGGCAACTCCTTCATAATGGGAGTCTTCGTGAAAGCGTTGCGCGTGGCCGACAACTTCTTTTGCTGCTCCTTGATCATCGCATCTAACGAGTCATCAGACTTTTCTTTTTTCTCCAGCTGCAAAGACTTAATTCCCGCCTCAATTTCCGAAATAGCCCTGAGCTGCTCTGAAGTGGGCAGTGGCAGAACCGGGAAATCGTCAGACCGATCCACGTCTGCGGTCTGATTAAAAATCGCATAAACCGAGTAGTAGTCCTGCTGGCTGA
>CALGTK010000477.1 GCA_937904325.1 uncultured Planctomyces sp. | reverse complement strand
CGGGAACTTCGGCATCACCAGTCGTTCGACATACGTCTTTGACTGAGTCTTCTCGAAATCGTAACTCCGTGGATGTCGCAACTTCTGGAAGATGAATCCCGGCCGACCGTGATGCATCAGGCTGTCGTAGAAGAAACTGGTCCGAAGTGCTTCTTCCCGCTCTTCGTCGTTATCAAACGCGTCCGCTTTTGCATCTCTCAGAGCTTCAGCAACGAATTCAGAAGTACTGCTTCCATCACGTTCACCGTGATGATGAAGAAACTCTGCAACATGCTCCAAGGCAAGCCGGCTAGTGTCTTTACGTCCCCAGTCCTGCAAAGCGGTGCCAATTGGACGAGACGTCCCAAACCCGTTGATGTCGTGACAGCCGTAACAGCCGTAACGAGAAACACTCCGACGCCCCAGGTAGTTCATCATCATCGTCTGGAACTGGTTTTCGTCTGGAGTTCCGTCGCCCTCATAAACCAACTCGATCTCGTCACCCTTGATGTCTTCTCTGGAAAGAGGAAACAGTTTCGTCGCCATGAATGTTTCAAACTGAGCAGCCGTCAGCAATTTCCCTGACAAGTACAACTCAGCCAGATCGTTAGCTGCCTTTTCATCGTATTCTGGTTCCGGCCATTCTTTCGGCCCTTCGCCAACAAGAAAAGCTGCAATATCTGCTGCCGGGTCTTCAAGCACATTTCCGTCGCCATCCAGGACTGGCTCAAGAAAGAGATTAGGCATCCGACTTCTCGGGTGATGCCGCTGAGGATCACGAATCCAGGTGTAGACCCAGTCGAACCCCTTTTTCCCTGCAAGTAACTTCTGCGAGGTGACTGACAGGTCAGGCCCGAAGTCAGCCTCGCCACCAGCGAACGCCGGATTGGAGTGCTTGTGACAGGCAATACAACCCCGTTTAGCCATCGACTCTTTGCCACGCTCAACATCCGGCTCATAGCCCTCTGCCGGCGAATCAAGTTCGATGTTCGTGGACTGCTTAGTCAGAAACTGAGCAAGCCCCGCCAATTCTACCTTTGAGATGTTCATCCCGGCGTGGTCTTCGAGGTTACTCAAACCGAAGAACTTCGGCATGCGAGTCGACGCCCGAAATCGTTGCGGGTCTTCGGTCCAGTAAGCAATCCAGTTCTCACCGGATTTCTGAGCGATGTGCTTAAGACCTGGCCCAACTTTTCGCATCTTGCCCGGAATCATATTCGGGTCGGAAGCGTACTTCGGCTGCTCTTCAACGGTAGGTTCAAGCCTGAGATCCGGGCCAATCCGATCATGACCATCGTATCCATTGATCTCGTGGCAGCCGAAGCAACCGTACTTTTGAATCAGCTCCCAACCTTCGAACGCTTTTGGAGCGGTAGGTCCGTATTCTGGATTAACGCCAAGCTCGATCACTTCGTGATGACATTTCAGACAAGCTGACTCACGAAGCCGTTCCGGAAGCATTGAATACTCCCAGAAATGGTTATGCGAGTATCCGTACTTTTCGTTCCATTCATCCGATTGGACTGGATCGTTCGGACCATGCTGCGCGTTATGGAAACTCGTCGCAGATCCCTGGCCATCGTGGCAGATGGTGCAACCAAACTCAGGCAACGGATGCGGACTGGCGGCAGTCAAATAAACGTCTGGCCGGGGATGGCTTGCAAAAGGATGCGGAAACTCGTTAGCGGCAACCCAGTCTTCCGGAGAATCAGAATCCAGTTCTCCGAGCGGAAAGCTCGCAACGTCGCCAGCACCAAACTTTTGAATCCCAAGATGGCATGTGCGGCATCGATCGAACCGGGCAGTCTTCGACATGCCAAGCGTAATCTTAAGTTCGGGCAACCAATCCTGAATAACTCGCTGATGACCATTGAACCCATCAATGATCGGCAGCTCCATAAACTTGCGTTTGTATTTTTTGAGCCAGCCGCTTGGAGCAATATCGTCCAGTGCCGTTTCGATCCTGACGACTTGTGATGTGTACGCTTTCAACTCACTATCCAAGGCGTCGCGATCAGCAGTAATAACCGCCAACTCTTTTTGCTCGCTTCGGTACTTAGTTTCAAGCTGCTCCCATTCAAGCTCCAAACCGTCAACCACTGCCAAGGCAGCATCGAACGTAGCCTTCAGGCTTGTCATCTGTTCGTCAGAAACAACATCGCGAATTCCAAGATCCAGATTGGCCTTAGCAACGTCGCGATCAGCTCGGTTAAAGCGAACCTCACGGCCTTTCAGATCGTAGAGCCTCGCCATTTCAGCGACAGAGTCACTTTTCTCAGCGTAACTCTGACTGCTTGACTCAAGCTCCGTCGTCAGATCATCGATTTTTTCCTGAAGCTCCGCACTGCGATCCTCATAGCCGTCAACACTACCAGCGGCCGCCACTTCTGCAGATTCGATCGCACCCTGAGCGACCGCCGTTTCAATGGCATCAAACTCACTTTGATACCCGCGCCATTCGTCATCATGGTCACGATACAGTATCACAACCGTCGACACCGCAAACGCGATCGCGGACAGACAGAAGACAACGTGCACCTTCTTGATGTTGCGTAGATATTGGTCAGTTGCAGGCATTGTCGTCCGGACCTGGCCAGTTAAACGAAATTCACAGAAGCCGCTGGTCACCACCAGCGACCGTCCACAAGACTACTCAGATATTAATAAAGTACTCAGGAATCGCGACTAGATACTTCAAGTTAAACAACCACCGAAGCACCATCTTCGCCGGCAACGCCGCCATTAGCAGAACAAGGTTTGCAAACACCATGAACCGAAAGAAACCCATGCGGAAAGCAAAACTGCGAAAGACAGTCATCGCCATCACAGACGGCAACACCAACAGATACCCAAGAGTCAAAAGAATCCCTGGCAGCTCACGATAAACGATCGTGCAAACCTGCCAGAAGAATGAATCGTTGGCGTCAGGCACAGGCATGGAGACACCAAGCACATAGAGCCAGAACCACTCGGACAGATTCACATTATTCAATGCTTCCAGTTTGTGAACGTCCCAGTATTCGTAGATCCCGAACATGTTCCAGTTCGGACCACGCAGGAACGTACCTAATACGATCATTCCAACCCAAAGTGGAAGGAAACCAAACATGAATACTGAAATTGCGAACTTCCGCTCATTAAACGTGTAGTAACCATTGCCCTTCTTATTGAAGTCAATATACGGCAGGGCCATCATGCCACCCAGAATCGTGCTCGGAAACACAACACCAGCCAGCCAGGGATCGTAGTAGACCAGCATTTCCTGAAGCCCAAGAAAATACCACGGAGCTTTGGAAGGATTCGGTGTTTTCACCGAAGACGCAGGTTCTTCCAGAGGAGCTTCAAGACACACACCCCAGAAGAACAGGAACGCCGTCAGGCCAATCATCACGATCAGTTCCGTATAAACCAGATCCGGCCATACGAGCACCTTTTCGTTATTCTCACCTTCAAGTGGACCAAGCCCCTGCTCGAGTCGCTGATCGTTCTCATTTGCCTTCTTGAACGCCAGCCACGTGAAGAAACCGACGATAAACAACATCCCAACGATCGGGACATTATCCGGCTTCCCGACGATCTGTCGAAAATCCCAGTCAGTCAGACTGAGAGTCAGGAACATGGTTGAAGCGTTCAATAAAATCCAACCGGCTGTATCTGTCGCCAGGTATCGACGAAACCAGATAATTGCAGCAAAACCTGCAACCGTCTCAGCAAAGAAAAACTTGGGATCACTCACTGCGAAGTCAACGAACGCCTTGAACCAGTCCGGCAGGAGGATCAGGAACGAGTCGGGACTCGAATACCCTGTAAAATGGGCAGCCGTCAGCATTATCAATACAGCGGTGTAGAGCCCCCACCACATGGCGACTGGAACTTCGGCACCACCAAGCAGTGACGGCAACCGACAATGACCATCATTCTTCAGACTACGAATAGTCCAGAAGAAATTCATCACCAACTGAACCAGGTACAGAAAACCCAGTCCGAAGATGACGCTTGATGTCAAGTTGGGATGATGCATCGGAACCCGTCATCCTGAGCACGTGACTACAGTAGAAGCCACCACAACAGCTAAACAAGCACGGCAACTTAGCCGCGCAACCAACACCAGCCGACCTACAGAGGCTGACTGATACCACCGTCCTTACGAACCCGCCAGAAGTGAATTGCGATCAAGCCAGCAACAGCTAACGGAATCGCAACACAATGCAGGATATAGAATCGATTCAACGTTTCTTCACCGACAAACTTACTACCCAACAGCAGAAAACGAGCATCACTCGCATTCGTAATCAGGTCATAGCCGCCAATATTCAGCAACTGAAAACCCGGCCCCTCATGACCAAGCACCGGAGTAGCGCGAGCCATATTAGAACCGACAGTAATCGCCCAGATCGCCAACTGATCCCACGGCAGCAAATAACCAGTAAACGAGAGCAACAGAGTAAACTTCAGCAGAATAACGCCGATTACCCAGTTAAATTCCCGAGGCGGCTTATACGACCCCGTCAGAAAGACTCGATACATATGCAGCCAGACGGTAATCACCATCGCATGGGCACCCCAGCGATGAATTTCACGCATAATCCCCAGCGTACTCACATCACGAAGCGCGAGAATATCGTTAAACGCCCACTCCAGCGTCGGCCGGTAGTAGAACATCAACAAGACACCGGTAATCGTCTCTGCAAGAAACAAGAAGAACGTAATCCCACCCATACACCACGTGTATGAAAGAGCGATCCCATTCTGCTTAATCGAAACCGGATGCAAATGCAGAAAGAAGTTCGTCAACATCACGACAACCCGGTTTCGCCGATCGTACGGCGCCGGATGACGGAAGACACTCTTCCAAATCTGCGATTCGCGAATGTAGTCGCCGACAGACATGGGTCCCTCGGAACTCAGGACGAACACGACCTGAGACAAATGGCAAAACAAACAACTAGAAAATCAAACAGACAGCAAAATCAGACAAGCGAAGCATCAACGAAAGACTTCGCGTCTTCCCACTGCCCTTTTTCTTCCTGAAACTTCACACTTTTATCAACTTCGAGCATCCCGTCAGGAGCCACACTAAGGCCAACCCTTTCAAGCGGCCGCGGAGCCGGACCCTCAAAATTAATCCCAGTCATATAAAAACCAGATCCATGACAGGGACACTTAAACTTCTGTTCACCCTCAAGCCAGCTCGGCGTACACCCAAGATGAGTACAGACCGATGCCAGAGCATAAATCAAATCCCTACCTTTATACTGATCAGTCCGCACAACCCAGATCGCATTAGACGCTGCGTACTTTGTCGAAACGGTACCGAGCGGATAGTCCGCCGGAGACCCAATCTTGAACTGCGACGGCGGTTCAACAAGCACATTCGGAAACATGAAGCGAGCAAGCCCCAGCACCCATGTCGCCGACGTCACCGTCAACAACACCCATGCCGCCGCAAACCACGACACAAACCCACGCCGAGTCGACGCTCCAGCAGAAGCAGCTTTCTTTACAGGCCGAACGGGAACTTTCAATACAGGCTTCGCAGGAGCAACCACAGGAGCAGCAGCACCAACCTTCCCCGCCTTCATCTGCCGCAACATCTCATCAACTGGCGGCAAATCACCATCCGGTGCCGCACTTACGGCAGCCTTCTTTGAAGGCACTGCCCCAGATTTAGCGGCAGGTGTCGCGGCACCACCAGAAGCTCCCTGAGAACGAATCGCCGCCATTATATCAGCGGGACTTTTAGGGGCAGCCTTCTTCGCCGCAGCAGGTTTTTCCTCAACAGGCTCAGCGGCCGCACCTGACGCACCCTGTGCGCGAATCTTCGCCAGAATATCCGCAGGCCCACCAGCAGGCGCTGCCTTTGGCTTTTCAGCCGGAGCTGCACCATCAGAGGAAGACCCGTCAGCATCTCCACCGGAGCTGTCAGCTCCCTGCTTGCGAATCTTACTTAGAATGTCGTCTGTATTAGGTTTCTTGGCCATGATTCAGCTTCAACCTGTCGGATGAGTGCGAGCGCACCCGAAAGAATGCGCAGCTCTGCCGTCAGCGGCGCGGGATTGTTGTCGCTCGATCGTCACGTCGCAACTCAGAGGATGACCTATAGCCGGTGATTTCTCATAAAATGGAAGTTGCTTACCAGCGGTTCCTGGCGTCGGGAAGCAAACCCAGGCCACTCAACCACCAATCAAGAGCAGAAAAAGACGCCACAATCCAGAGCAACGAAGGCAGCGTAATAGCGCAGTATCGAACAGCGATTATCGTGTCGATGTAACATCCCGAATACATCACTGCTTGCATTACTAATCGCCAGCTCGTGACACTGCCCTGGCACAGATCCGGAAAGCCGAAACGAACCCACAAACAAAGCAACGCAGCACAAGACTCTTATCAATCCAGCCGCCAACCGCCAACCGCCA
>CALGTK010000476.1 GCA_937904325.1 uncultured Planctomyces sp. | reverse complement strand
ACGACGGTCAGGCACTGGCCACAATCGTCGATGACGATCAACAGCAGACACCACCCACGACTCCCGGATTTCAATACGAAACCACAAGCGACTGGGGCAGCGGGTTCAACGGACAGATCACGCTGAGTAACAGCGGATCAACGGCGTGGTCGAACTGGACCGTCGAATTCGACTGGGACCGCAACATCACGCAGATCTGGAATGCGGAAATTGTCAGCCACATCGGCAATCACTACGTCATCGGCAACCTTTCCTGGAACGGCAGCGTGGAAGCCGGACAGACCGTATCTTTCGGATTCGGTGGAAATCCGGGAAATGTCACAGACAGTCCAGTCAACGTTGTGATCAACGGGACTTCTGTTAACGGCGATCCACCACCACCATCTGAACCAGACATTTCCATTGCCGACATCACTCTGAACGAAGGCGACTCCGGAACCACCACAGGTGTCTTCACTGTCTCGCTGAATGAAGCATCCAGTGTCCCGGTCACGATCGACTACACCACTTCAGATGGCACGGCCACCGCCGGCAGCGACTACACCCCCATGTCGGGCACGGTCTCGATTGATGCCGGTCAGACCACTGCCACGATTGCGGTCGAAGTCCTCGGCGATACCGAAGACGAAGACAATGAAACTTTCTCGATCAATCTGAGCAATGCCGTCGGAGCTATGATCGACGACGGTCAGGCACTGGCCACAATCGTCGATGACGATCAACAGCAGACACCACCGCCTGTCGACTCCATTGTCTCCATTTCTGATACTGAGGTCACCGAAGGCGACTCAGGTCTCACGACTGCGACATTCACGGTTTCACTGAATGAACCGTCGAATCACCGTGTCACACTGGATTTTTCTACTCGCGACGGATCGGCACTAGCAGGACTGGACTATGTTTCCAGCAGTGGTTTCATCGCCATTGAACCGGGCGACATCACCCAGACCATCACAATCGACGTCGTTGGTGACACGACCGACGAAGCCACCGAAAATTTCTATGTTGATCTGCTCGGCATCGCTGGAGCAATCGCCGGCGACACGACAGGGCTTGGCACTGTCTACGATGACGACGATCCCGATCCACCAGCTGATCCGGGCAGTGAAACTCGAATCATTGGCTACTTCCCGAGC
This sequence comes from uncultured Planctomyces sp., assembly GCA_937904325.1. GTDB lineage: Bacteria > Planctomycetota > Planctomycetia > Planctomycetales > Planctomycetaceae > JABMPE01. Next base: position 2,452 of record CALGTK010000476.1, on the reverse strand, counting down.
TGGGGCATCTATGGCCGCGACTATCAGGTCGAAGACATCCCCGCCGAAAAACTCACGCACATCAACTACGCCTTTGCAAACATCGGCGCCGATCTGCGCATCACGATGGGGGATTCCTACGCGGACAGCCTTAATTTCGCCGCGCTGCGGACTCTAAAGCAGCAGTATACGGAGTTGCAGACAATGATATCGGTGGGAGGCTGGACATGGAGCGAACGTTTTTCTGACGTTGCGCTGACGGCTGCATCCCGTGAGGCGTTTGCCGAATCTGCAGTCGATTTCATGCTTAACCATGGTTTCGACGGCATTGATATCGACTGGGAATACCCGGTTGCCGGTGGTGAATGGGACAACGTCAACCGACCCGAAGACAAACAGAACTACACGCTGCTGATGCAGGAACTGCGCACACAACTGGACGCATTGGAGTCCCAGCACGGTCGCGACTACTGGCTGTCAATCGCGGCCCCCGCCGGTCCCTCGACGATGCAGAATCTCGAAATTGCAAACCTGTCGGCGACACTCGACTGGATCAATCTGATGGCCTACGACCTGGCTGGTCACTGGGACCCGCAGACGGGCCATAACGCCCCCCTCTATGACCAGGCAGACAACCCGGCTGACAATCGGCTGAACTGGAATTCATCAATCGATGCATACCTGACAGCTGGAGTTCCGAACGACAAGCTGGTCATCGGTGCTCCGTTTTACGGTCGCGTGTTCGGCGGCGTCGGAAGCACAAACAACGGCCTCTTTCAACCCGACACGCAGATCGTCAGCGGGACAGATGGTCAGGCCGGTTACCTGTCTTACTGGGACATTCAGGAACGTTACCTGCATGCAGACAGCGGATACACACGCTACTGGGACAACGAGGCTCAGGTTCCATACCTCTATAATTCTGACACACAGCAGTTCGTGACCTATGACGACGAACAGTCCATCGGCCTCAAAGCTGATTTCATTAATGACCGCAATCTTGGTGGCCTGATGTTCTGGGAACTGGCCACCGATGCCCGTGACAATTCGCTGTTGAACACCGTCTACGACCGGATCGGCGGCCCGCCAGGTCCTCCGTCGCTGCGTGTGTCAGATGCCAGTGTTATCGAAGGGGATTCCGGAACGTCAACGCTCACCTTCCTTGTGACCCTGACGAGAGCGTCCGAGGAGCCAGTCACCGTTGACTTTGCCACACACGACGCGACAGCCATGGCCGGACAGGACTACACGGAAACGTCCGGCACACTGACGTTCGCCGCCGGCGAAACATCGAGAGAGGTGTCGGTTGGCGTGCTGGGTGAGGCTCTTGAGGAAGCCAACGAAACACTGCTGCTGAAACTGTCAAACGCGACCGGAGCAGAACTCGCACAGAACCAGTCAGCAGGTACTATCATTGATGACGACACCCCCATCGCCGTCAGTGTTGCTTTTGAAATTACTGGTGACTGGGGAAGCGGCCACGTCGGCAATGTGACAATTACCAATAACACAACAGAGACAATCACAGGCTGGCGGCTGGAATTTGACTACAGCGGAGAAATCCAGAGCGTCTGGAGTTCAATCCTCATCAGTCGCGACGGTAATCACTATGTCGTTGAATGTCCGTCCTGGGCGGAAGATATAGCCGCCGGCTCAACAGTAAGTTTCGGATGGAACGGAAACGGTCCCGGCGGACAGTTAAGCAACGTCACTTTAAACGGTCTACAAGCGATCCTGTCCTGAAGAAGCCGAGTTGCTGTTGTTTGCGGTGTCCCAGTCGAACGCCCGCTTGCTTATGTACTGACTAAGAACTGAGAGGAAAACGATGAAGGTAACCAAAACGAAAAGCACTGTAGATGCCGACTGTTCATCGTGAATGCAAAAAGTCGCCTGCACGCTGCGCCACTGAAAACGTCGACCAGCTGGCGTTCCTGCTGCAGCGAGGTGAACTGGAACTGATCGATCTCGAACGCCGTCTCAAAGCCACAAAGGTCGCGACGTAAAAATCGTTGGAAACCTTCGACTTCAAAGCGCAACGGTCTCTCAACAAAGTCGTGATCACAGAATTACTTCGCCGTAGCATAACGTCGCCACTTTTCGGCTTTACTGCTCCAAAACCTTGCCAACCAAATCCCGCAGTTCTTCGGGGACAAACGGCTTGGCAATAAACTGCCCGCCCTCGTCAATGAACTTTTGAATACCAGCTTCTTCCTGAAAGTAGCCGCTCACGAAGACGATCTTAATTCCGGGATAAATGCGTTGAACCTGCCTCGCAACTTCAGGACCGTCCATGACAGGCATCACGACATCCGTTATCAGAAGATCAATGGTCCTCTTCCAGAGATCACACTGATTCAGGGCATCCGCACCGGTTTGAGCTTCCAGGACGTGGTATCCCGAATTACGCAGAACCAGTGCCATGAGCCGAAGGACACGCTCATCATCGTCGACAATCAGCACTGTTCTCTCACTG
>CALGTK010000475.1 GCA_937904325.1 uncultured Planctomyces sp. | reverse complement strand
CGCGCGGTTCTCGATGCGCATAATTTTGATCCGAGTCCTTCGCTGTCGGAACTTGTTCGACTGGACGTCTGGGCTCGAGAGGAGACAACACGGTGGAAATCCTCGCGTTCGATATGAGCGTGCTGCTTACTAAAGCCCTGCACATTCTGTACGTGGCACTTGGACTTGGCCTCGTCATCTTCTTCCACGAACTCGGCCACTTCGCCGTCGCGAAATGGTGCGGAGTCTTCGTCGAAAGATTCAGCATCGGCTTTGGTCCGATCCTCTGCAGCTTCAAAAAAGGCGACACCGAATACGCACTCTCGCTGATCCCGTTCGGCGGCTACGTCAAAATGCTCGGCCAGGACGACATGGATCCCAGCCAGTTGACGACAGAAGAAATCGCTCAGGACCCACGCGCTTACTCTTCCAAGAACGTGCCGCAGAGGATGGGCATCATTTCAGCCGGCGTAATTATGAACGTAATAACCGGCATGCTGTTCTTCGGCCTGGCGTTTCGATTTGGAGTTGAATCTTCGCCGGCCCAGGTTGGGCATGCAGTCGTAGGCAAGCCTGCGTGGGAAAAAGGGATCCGTTCGGGAGATACCTTTACTCGGATTAACGGGCGTAACACGAAGTCTTTTCAGGACATTCTGCGAGGTACCACGCTATCTCGGGGCGACATTGAAATCGAGGGTTACCACGCTGACGGCGAGACTTTCAAGGTCACAATTGAACCGGATTCAAGCGGCTTACGAAGGATGATCGGTGTCTCAGACGCACGATCGCTTAAAATCGCCGAGATTGGTAACGAAGTTAAAACGACAGTCGTGCCCGGTTCACCTGCTGAAGCTGTGAAAGATGCTTTTCGTGAGAACGGTTTAATTGCGACGCTCGACGGAAAACCGGTCGAGTCTCATGCACAGTTGCAGATGCTGCTTGCGAGGCATCGATCTAAGGTAATCAACCTGGAGATTAAGCTGGGTGACGAACTTCGACGTGTGGAGCTCATGCCGGCCCGTTTCCGCGAAGTCGGGCTTTGGATGGACATCGAACAGATTGCGTCTGTCCAGGATAACTCGCCAGCGTCGAAAGCAGGTCTGAAGATTGGTGACAAAATAACTTCAGTGAACGGTGTGGATGTTGGGAAAGACATCAATCCATTGCACCTCGCCGAGCACCTCGAAATGTTTGCTGGCGATGAGGTTGAGATCCGCGTCAAGCGGACAGTTGATGGTTCGCCAGAACTTGAAGAGGTCACCGTAACGCTAACTCCGGATGATACGCCGGCCTGGATTGAGTATCCGTTTTCGGACGGTATTCCGTTGGAAATTTCGTCGATCGGTGTCGCATATCATTTGACATCAAATGTCTTGAAAGTCGTCCCGGGCAGCCCTGCCGCCAGAGCCGGAGTTCCTGAAGGAGGGGTTCTTGAATCGGTTGTGATTGAGTCTGAAAACGAGGTATTAAAGAAGATTTCGCCGATTTCCTCGACCGAATTGAAGTTCGTAGACACGACTAAGAAAAGTATGGCTTATGCGTTCTGGCAGCTTCAGGAAGTTCCCGATGCAAAGGTTACTTTGAAGTTTCAAGGTGATGACAAAACTTACACGCTTGAGCCCGTGCCAACGAAAGAAGAGTGGTATATCTCGCAGCGTGGAATCTTTCTGCAGCCACAGAGTCAAACATTGGTGGCTGCTACGTGGGGCGAGGCTTTCAGGATGGGGATTCATCAGACTCAGAATACGGGGTTTGATATCTACCTGACTCTTCGCAACCTTATTTCGGGCGACCTGTCGCCTAAGAATCTGTCTGGGCCCGTAGGTATCGCAAAGGTTGCTTATGCGGTATCCAAACAAGGGATTCAGCAACTCCTTATGTTCCTCGGTTTTCTGAGTATCAATCTGGCGATTTTGAACTTTCTGCCAATTCCAGTCCTCGACGGTGGGCACATGGTCTTCTTGATCTGGGAAGGCGTGACGAGGCGGAAGCCAAGTGAAAAAGTACTGATCGCCGCGAGCTATGTTGGGATGGCCTTTGTGCTGGGGTTGATGGTGTTTGTGATCTACCTCGACATCTTCGTGCATGGACGTCCTGGTTAAGCTGCCAGCCATGAACGCTCTTACGATTCTCCACAAATGTTTTGGCCACGCTGCCTTTCGAGGTCAGCAGGAAGCGGTCATCGATCGTACGATGGCCGGTGGCCATTCGCTGGTGATCATGCCGACCGGTGGTGGGAAGTCACTGTGCTATCAGGTGCCAGCGTTGCTGCACGCTTCCATGGCAGATGGAGTCTCATGTGAAAAACCGTTGACTCTGGTGCTTTCTCCGCTGATCGCGTTGATGAAGGATCAGGTTGACGCATTGCAGGATAAGGGGGTTCGAGCGGCGTTTATCAACTCTTCGCTGAACAGGCAGGAACGCGAAACCCGATATGCGCAGGTGGCAAATGGAAAGTTCGATCTGTTGTATGTCACTCCCGAGCGGTTTCGAAAAAAAGAATTCATCAATGTGCTGGCAAAGCGGGATATCAAACTACTGGCCGTTGACGAGGCTCACTGTATCAGCGAGTGGGGGCATGACTTCCGCCCGGACTACACGCGACTGAGAGAGTTTCGAAAGCAGGTCGGTGATCCCACAACAATCGCGCTCACGGCGACTGCCACGCCCGACGTTCAGCAGGACATCATTCGGCAACTCGGAATTCAACCGGGCGACGTGGCGATGTTTCACGAGGGGATTGACCGCCCGAATCTCGCAATTTCTGTCCAGGAAGTCTGGGGTAACGAAGAAAAGTTCGAGCAGATTCTCAGTATTGTCAGGAAATTCGAAGAGTCCGCCGGAAATGGAATCGTCTATTTTACACTGATCAAAACATTGGACATGTTCAGTGAGATGTTGCGGAAGAAACAGGTTCCGCACTTCTGTTACCACGGACAACTTGAACGTCGAGATAGACGTCGAGTTCAGAGCGACTTCATGAGATCGCAGAGTTCATTCGTGCTGGCGACGAATGCTTTTGGGATGGGCATCGACAAAGAAGACATCCGGTTTGTGATGCATGCGGAAATGCCCGGCTCGATGGAGTCGTGGTATCAGGAAATCGGCCGTGCTGGACGAGACGGATTACCGTCTGACTGCGTCTTGCTTTACGACGAGCACGATCTGACGACACAAATGGAGTTTCTGCAGTGGAGTAATCCCACGGCTGAATATTACGCCCGCGTTCACGATTTGCTGCTCCATCGCGAGGAAGAAGCCGAGTCGTTTGGGATGGAGTGGGTTCGTGATACGCTGCACCCCAAGAAACGCCACGATCACCGTTTGGATACGGCGTTGCAGATGTTCGACCGTCACGGTGTGATTGAAATGGCTCGCGAAAGGGGCGCGCCAAAGATTCTGTGTGAGTTGCCGTCAATGTTGCAGGACGAGGGAAGACTGGAAGAGAAGCTTCGCCGCGACCAGCAAAAGCTTTACGCTCTGGTGCAGTTAATTCGCCATGAAGGCGATCGCAAAGCGTTCATTCACGAATATTTCGGTATTCCGTACGATGAAGCGTCGTAGTCTTCACGCCGGGCCACTGCTGACGTTGATCAGGACGACTTTTACTGATGACCAATTCGTGCAACCGTGCCGAACACGCAAAGCAAATCTGGCAGGCCGGAGTTGACGCGGTCGATTCAGGCAGGCTGCTTAAAGATATTGTCGCATTGTCCGGCCACGTCTTGACGATTTGTGGGACGAGTATCGATCTCCGGCAGTTATCGCGGATCGTCGTGGTGGGGGCAGGCAAGGCAGGTGCAGGCATGGCCGAGGCACTCGAAGAAATTCTTTCGAGTGAAGCTCTGCAGAACGCTGATGCAGCCTGTGAAGTGCTCGGCTGGGTAAACGTGCCGGCCGACTGTGTGCGACCATTGCCAAGAATTATTCTGAATGCAGCACGGCCTGCCGGAGTGAATGAACCGACAGCAGAAGGGGTTGAGGGCTCGCAGAGAATCCTTGAGCTGGTTCATGGTCTTGAAGATTCCGATCTTTGCCTGGTGGTTTTATCGGGTGGGGGAAGCGCCCTGCTGCCTGCTCCGGTTGACGGGATCTCTTTGCAGGACAAGCAGACGATCACTCAGTTGCTGATGCGCGGTGGCGCGACTATCAACGAACTGAACTGTGTGAGAAAACAGCTTTCGCAGATCAAGGGTGGTGGGTTGGCTCGCGCGAGTCGCGCTGGCCAGATGGTGGCCCTGGTTATTTCCGATGTAATTGGCGATCCGCTGGACGTAATCGCATCCGGCCCAACCGTGGACGACTCATCGACTCCAGGAGAGGCGTTGGAGATAATCAGCCGGGTTATCAAGGACACGGCAGACGTGCCGTTGAGTATTCTGGATCGCTTGCGCCGTAACGTTTCTAAAGTAGATCAGCATTCGCACGTTGACGGCGATCGTGTGCGAAACCTGGTAATCGGGAACAATGAGTTTGCAGTCCGTGCTGCATCTGCGAAAGCGGCCGAACTTGGTTACCGCGTCGTCAATCAAGGTTGTGGAATGGCGGGGGTTGCCGCAGAAGTTGGTCGTAACCTCGCTGAGGCTTGTTTGATGATTCTCAAGGACGAGACCGCTGGGGCGAGACCCGTGTGTGTGCTGAGCGGCGGCGAACCGGTTGTTCAGCTTGCGGACACGAATCTTGCACGGAAAGGTGGCCGGAATCAGGAGCTTGTTCTTGCTGCCTGTCAGAGGCTTTGGGTAGACGGGGCCGACAATTTGGCGATTCTGTCAGGCGGGACCGACGGTGAGGACGGACCCACCGATGCTGCCGGCGCGTTTCTCGACTCGTTTGTGATCGATGAGGCTCGACGGCTTGGTCTGCAGCCTGCCGACTTTCTGGCGATCAATAATTCGTATGAGTTTTTCGAGCAAGCTGGCGGGCTCCTGAAAACCGGCCCGACTCATACGAACGTAATGGACCTTCGCGTTGCGGTCGTCGGAAGGTGCGTCACGCGGTTGTGATGGCTACTTCGAATAGTCATCATCGCGGCCACAGACTGATCAGTTCGAACCACCTATCGATGCGCCACGATGTCTGACGACGACGAACTACTTCCACCAGAGCTGGATAGCTCACCTTGCCTGCAGGGCGAAAAGGTCGCTTTTACGGGGATCCTTGCGTCGATGACGCATCGTCAGGCGTACGAACTGGTTGTTGAAAACGGTGGGACGTCGTCAGTTCATGTCAGCCGCAAGGTAACGATGCTTGTCGTTGGCGAAGAAGGTTGGCCACTTGACGAGGAAGGCAAGGCTTCGGTTAAAGTCGAGCAGGCCGTGGATCTGATCAACTCGGGGGTGCCGTTGCAGATTCTTAAAGAGTCTGAATGGCTACGGTTGCTCGGTCTTGAGCATCGTGAACGAGACGTGCATCGTCTGTTTACGCCCGCAATGCTACAGCAGAAGCTTGATATTCCGGTTGGCGTCGTGCGTCGCTGGGAACGCTTGGGGCTCATCAAGCCGGAACAGCGAGTTTACCGGTTGCCGTATTTTGATTTTCAGGAAGTCGCTGCCGTTCGACGTCTGCAGGAGATGCTTAAGGCGGGAGTCCCGCGAGACCGAATCGAGCAAAGTCTCAGCGGGTTGCGACTGCTCTTGCCGTCAGTCGATCGCCCGTTGGCGCAGTTGGAGATTCTCGCTCGTGATTCGCGTGTCGTTTTTCGAGACGGCAATGGCCTTGTTGAAGCTCGGACGGGACAGCGAATGCTGGACTTTGATTCGGAGTGGGTGGACTCATCGCCCAACTTATCCGAATCTGAGAATGAAAGATCTGCCCAGGCAGGTTTGAGTGACGCTCCAAGCACGATCCCGATTCCAACTTTTGGTGTCGTTACAGAGACGACGCCAGCCAACTGGAACGCGGAAGAATGGTTCGACCACGGTTGCGGTCTGCTGGCTGACAATGGAGTTACTGAGGCGGTTGAGGCGTTTCGAATGGCGTTAATGCTTTGCCCGGACGACGCGGAGATTCATTTTTATCTCGCCTCGGCACTCTACCGCATAGGCAACGTCGGCGGGGCAATGGAGAGGTATCATGTCGCGGTTGAGTTGGACCACGAATATATCGAGGCGTGGACACAACTGGGCTGTCTGCGGTTTGAAACAGGCGATTCACAAGCCGCGATCGAAGCATTCGACATCGCACTGACCTGCCATGCGGATTATTCCGACGCGGTATATCACAAGGCGACGGTGTTGTCGGAGCTTGGTCGAAACGATGAGGCCGTTGTCCTGTGGAAGCAGTATCTGGATTTTGATCAGGAAGGTCCGTGGGCAACTTCCGTCATGGAGCGTCTGGAAGCTGTCTATGCTGCGTCAGCAGAGTCGGTAGAGTCGGTCGATCAGATTACACAAGGCGAACACGAGCTGTCCGACAGTTAGTGTGCAGGACAGGCCGTCAGCGGGGAGCTGATTGACGTGGCGATTTCACAGCGAGAGTTTGCCGAGCAGGTCGTACGACAACTGACCAATGCTGGTTTTACGGCGTTTTGGGCCGGAGGCTGTGTACGCGATTTGCTGGTCGGGCGAGAGCCCAGGGACTACGACGTCGCCACTAGTGCCCGACCTGGGCAGGTTCGTGAAGTTTTCGGGAAACGCAGAACGTTTAGTGTTGGTGAGAGCTTCGGAGTCATCGTTGTGCTTGGTCCGAAGTCGGCTGGTCAGGTAGACGTGGCAACGTTTCGATCGGATGGCAATTATATCGACGGGCGACGTCCGGAGTCTGTGGTGTTCAGTTCGCCTGAGGAAGACGCTCAGAGACGCGATTTCACAATCAACGGAATGTTCTATGACCCCATCAAAAAAGAGGTGATGGATTTCGTCGGCGGCGAGCAGGATCTCGTCGCCGGCGTCGTGCGGGCAATTGGCGATCCGCACGCACGTATGAAAGAAGACAAACTTCGGATGTTGCGTGCTGTTCGGTTTGCAGCGACGTTTGACTTCGAACTGGACGTCGCTACCGCCGAAGCCGTTCAATCAATGTCCGATCAAATTGCAGTCGTTAGTGCCGAGCGGGTCGCTCAAGAGTTACGACGCATGCTGGTCGACCGGCATCGTGGACGAGCGGTCGAATTATGCAACGACGCTGGCCTGCTTCTTAGAATCATTCCAGAACTGAAAGCGGTAGTCTGTGATCGAGAGTGCTGGACTCAACTTCACAAAGGCCTTGCGTCACTGGTCGAACCTGATTTTGCGCTTGTCTTTGGACTTCTTCTTGATTCGGTTATCGGAGCGACAGAGCAGGCGGGGACGATTGATTCAAGGCTGTCAGAAGTCGTTGGGCGCAGGTTGAAACTTGCAAATCAAGAAATTGATGATGCGGCCTGGTTGTTGCGCCATCGCCGAGCGTTTGATAACGCCGCTGATCTGCCGCTGTCTCGTCTTAAACGAATTCTTGCGAACTCGCTTGCTCCAGATCTGATCGCTTTAGTTCGTGCGCGGACACTGGCAAAAGGCGAAGCGGCCAGGGACGTCGACTTTTGTGAACATTATCTGAAGACTACCGGTCGAGACGTGCTTGAACCGTCTCCACTGATTTCGGGTGACGACCTGATCAAAGCCGGCTTTCGGCCGGGGCCGAAGTTTAAAGATGTGCTTGATCGGGTGCGCGATGCTCAGTTGAATTTGCAGATATCAAACGCCGCCGAGGCTCTGGAGTTAGCCGCACAGTTCATGCCTGACAATGACTGAACAACATGAAGAAGGGGACTGAACAACATGAAGAAGGGAGTGCCCGCCACGTTGCGGTTACAGACTTGTCGACGGATAATCCCGGCTTGCTTGTTCGTCGCAACTGATTCTCGTGATTCTCTGAATGGATTGTTAAATGAGTAACCAGGCTGATTCCAGGAGCGGACTGAATCTTAATGCGCTGGCTTTTGAGCAGTTACAGCATGCGCAGTGTCGAAGTCAGTTTAATAGTCCAGGCATTTCCGAACACCTGTTGCCGTCGGGGACTCGTGTTCTGGATTTTGGCGTCAATGTTGCCGGAAGTCTTCAGGCTGGGGCTTTACTGGCGAATTTGTGTATGGCAGGGCTTGGTGAGGTTTCGTTCGTTCCGGGGCAGGTTGACGGCATCGGAGTTCCGACTGTGCAGGTGCAGACCGATCGTCCGGTTGAGGCCTGTCTGCTCAGCCAGTACGCCGGGTGGAGAGTTTCGGTCGATGATTACTTCGGCATGGGTTCAGGACCGATGCGGGCGGCGGCGGCTCGCGAAGAAATTTTCGAAAAACTTTCGTGGGATGAGTCGCCAGTCGCTGTCGCCGGAGTTCTGGAGTCTTCATCTTTGCCGGGCGATGCAGTGGCCGAGTATCTCGCGGAGCGTTGCGGGGTGGGGGCTGCTGGCGTGACGCTGGCAGTGGCTCCGACGGCCAGCCTGGCTGGGACAATTCAGGTGGTTGCGAGGTCGGTGGAGACTTCACTGCACAAGCTGTTCGAACTGGGTTTCGACGTCCGACGGATCATCAGCGGATTTGGATCGGCACCGTTGCCGCCCGTAGCAAAAGACGACCTTGCCGGAATTGGTCGAACGAACGACGCCATTCTTTACGGAGGCAGCGTCACGCTTTGGGTGACGGGCGATGATTCATCGCTGGAGAAAATCGGTCCACAAGTTCCGTCTTCCTCGGCTGGTGAGTATGGCAAGCCGTTCATTGATATCTTCCGAGAGGCCGACCACGACTTCTACAAGATTGATCCAATGCTCTTCAGTCCAGCCGAGATAGTTTTTCACAACATCGAGACCGGCAGCATGTTTTGCTTTGGTGAAATCGCACCGCGGATTCTACGGAAGTCATTTGGTGTTTGATACGGGCCACTTTGTTGTGTCGCCAGTTGTTGGCCCGGTCTGGAGTTATGTAGCGTGAGAGTTGGGATTTTGGGGAACGAAGGAAGCTGGTACGGCGCTGACCTTGCTCGTGCTGCTGATGAACTCGGACATGAATGCGTTCGTGTTGATTTCCCGTTGGTTGCCGCGTCGTGTGGTGAGTCACCATCTTCGGAGCGGAATCTCGTTTCGAGTGCGGAGCATGACCTTAGCGGCTTCGATGCGATCATTGTCAGGACGATGCCGCCTGGTTCGCTGGAGCAGGTTGTGTTCCGCATGGACGCGCTCGCTTGCCTGGCGCATGCTGGTGTAGAAGTTGTGAATTCACCCCGGTCGATGGAGTGTGCTGTCGATAAATTTCTGACGACGACGAAACTCGAAGCTGTTGGTTTGCCAGTGCCAGCTACTGTCACTTGTCAGGATTCCGAAACGGCGATGGGAGCCTTCGAACGACTTGGGGGCGACGTTGTTGTTAAGCCATTGTTCGGGGCGGAAGGGCGAGGGATCTGCCGAGTCAGTGATCCTGATCTTGCTTTTCGGACGTTTCGAACTCTGGAGCGAACCAGGGCGGTGCTTTATATTCAGAAGTTTATTCGGCATTCCGGTTTCGACGTCCGTATTCTGATTCTTGATGGTGAAGTCCTGGGAGCCATGAAGCGGTATTCTGCAAACGATTTCCGGACGAATGTGTCGCGTTCTGCTCAAACCGCAACGCACCAGCCTACTGAAGTGGAAGTCGAAATGGCCCTGCGGGCGGCAGAAGTTGTCGGTGCGAAAATTGCTGGCGTTGACGTCCTGTATGACGACTCAGGCCGGTGCTACGTTATTGAAGTCAACGCAGTGCCAGGTTGGCGCGCATTTTCACGCACCAACAATATCGACGTGGCGGGCTGTCTGCTTGACAGCCTGAAGGCATCCTGATTGCGTTTGGCCAGAATCTGCAATTCTTGACACCGGGCACCGGTGTTACAGATCGACGATTGCTCCGCTGTCTTGTGACGACGTGACCAGTGCGTCGAGCACCTGCTGCGTTTTCAGAGCGATGTCGCCCCAGTGTGGGTCCGTCGTGCCGCTTAGTACTTGTGCCGAAAATGTGCGAAACAGATTCGTCTCCTGCGCAGTTGGATGGTTGTTCGCGTACTCGCTGACCGCGACTCGGCTGGTATGTCGCTCCATGTTGAAGTGGCACTCGGTGATGTCGAAGTGATGGTTCGAGACGTCGAACGCAACTTCAGACCCCATGAACGGCAGCACGAAATCGTCTGTGTGAAGATGGCCTTTCGATCCACTGACGTGAGCCCACTGTTGATGCTCGGTGAGGAACGAACAGTAGAAGCTGGCTGAAACACCGCCATCGAAGAACAGCTCGCCCGAGAATTCTGTTGGTGTCGGGGCGGAGCTGCCGCCGCTTTGAATACTGGAGAGCAGCCGTCCGCTGACAGATGTCGGCATCGCGTAGTTCATAACCCAGAGGGTGAATCGAACGTTGTACCAGCCGAGATCGCCGAGGCAGCCCATTGGTTCGAGCTGGCTGCTGACGCGGATGTTGCCTTCCAGAAAGTCGTCTGGCGCACAGAAGCTGAAGCCGGTCGCGATACGGCGAAGATCTCCAACGCTCGTTCCGTCGTTGAGGGCTTCGCGGATTGCGTGCAGTCGATGGCTGTGCATAAACATGACGCCGTCCATGAACTGGACGTTGTTCTGACTGCATGCATCCAGAATCTTCTGGACTTCGGCCGCGTCCATACCGCAGGGTTTCTCGCAGACGACGTGTTTGCCTGCCTCGGCGGCTCGGATCACCCACTCAGCACGCATCCCAGTGGGCAGCGGAATGTAAACGGCATCGATGTCGTCCGAGGCGAGCATTCCTTCGTATGTGCCGATTGCTCGCGGAGCTGGCGAATGCGAAACGTCGTTCTGGCATTCGTCAATGTACTGTTGGGCTCGTTCGACGCTTCGACTGGCCACCGCGGCCAACGCTGCGTTTTCGCAGTTGCGGATCGAGTGCCAGTTTTTTCGGGCGATGCCGGCAGTTCCAAGGATTCCCCAGCGGCAGATCTGATCACTCATCGATGTAGGTCCTGTGCGGTAGTTGAGTTGTTACGGCTTTGTGATAACTCATTAACGCGTGGACCAGTCAGGTTTCAAGCGATCAGCTACTGTTCCTGATGGCGATCGGCTTGTTGAGCGGTTGCCGCCTGTTTCGCGGTTGCGAGTCGATTCGGATTACTATCCAGCCTGGAAATATACTCGCGGTATTGTCGGCTGAGTTCGTCGTACGAAACGCCGGTGAAGTGGTCCATTCCACCAATTCGGTAGCCGGGAGCGATCGGGCGATATAAAGCAGCAAAGTGGTCGATCAGTGCATCGCGATAAACGCCGTCCTTGTAGTGCATGTAGAAGTGGACGACTCCCGACGCCTGACTGTATCGCTCGCTGATTTCAGTCGGCGTCTGATACTCGTTCTTACTTAAACTGGCGAATCGATCCAGCGGTACGAAGAACGCATCATTAATAAGAATATCTTTGGCGAAATAAAATCGTACATAGTCCGGATCGCCGATCGAAACCCCAGTCTCCAACGGACGAAAGGATTCGATGTAACAGGCGAATCCTTCGACAATCCAGAAGTGCTCATGATCAGCGATCCGCCGTGGTTTAGGATTCAGCTCGTACAGTATCTGATGCGTTGCTTCGTGGTAGACTGTTGACTCGATGTCGCTGTTCGGGTCGACGAAGAAGTGCGAGACCCGTTCGTCTGGAGCGTAGATCCCGTTCGAGATCGCGATCTGTGGATTCTTGCTGATCAGTCGCCGTACGTACTCCTGTTTGCTTCGGTAATAGTGAATTACGAATGGTTTTCGTTTCGCTCTTCGTGGTCGGGCTGCAGCCCCGAATAGAACTTTCAGCTGGGCCGGCGTGTTGAAAAATGCCGGATACGCTCGCTGAAACCAGTCATGAAAGACCTCAAGCTTCTTTGCCAGAGCGACACCCTCTTCGAGGCCGACATTCGTTTTCAGAAGATAGTTGTCTGTTTCGATTTGCCATGCATTCGCCCACTGACGACGCAGATTCTCTTCCTGTTGAGCGGTGCGCCAGCGATTGCGGAAGAATCGATCGCCGTTTTCGTAACGCTCAACATGGGCGGTTGGTAGCCAGCCGAAGCGTTCATGCCAGACGAAACGCTCACGTTGCTTTTTTGCCGCGAAAGGGGTGACCCACTGACTGCCGAACTGTTCATACCCCAGGAGCGTGCGTGCTCGTCCGTAGTCCGAGTCGTACCAGAGGACTTCGTGGATAAGACGCCATGCCGCATGAGGGTTCCCCGCGTTGAGGACGCGTCTGGAAAGTAGGTAGAGATTTTTCGCCAGATCCTGTCGCAGTGACTGAAATTCGAGTCGCCAGAGCCGTTCGGCTTGAGGAAGTGAGAGTGGTATCTCTGGCTGGAGCGATTGCGGCAGAGTCCGGTCGCTTAGCGATGCCACATCGACAGGGACCTGCCACGGGAGCAGTTCGGCTCCCGCATTCTGAAGGTTTTTCGCCTGGCAGTCTGCGATGAGCCGCGCGAGCGAATCCTGAAATACCGTGACATATTGATCGTGCTGAGTCGCATAGCGGCTTGCACCCGGGTTCGTTGATTGTGCGATTGCCTGCGTCCAATCGGCGACGGACAGAGAACAGATCAGGCAAATTGCAATCAGAAGCGAGGGCTTCAATGGTGATGCTGTTTCGATCAAGTCTGCGATTCCAATTCCGTACACGAGTCGCTCAGGAAGCCGAACAGATGTGCCTGGACGGATCACCCGAATATATGTTGAATTGCCGGCAAGGCATATCTGAGACTTCGGCCTGGTTGTACATGATAGAGCAAATAAATCGGTCGTGGAGAGGAAATGCAAAATTGTACGTCGGTTCTGAATTCGCCGGAAGATGATATCTCGACGCGGCGCATGGATGATGTCTAAACATACTTGCGGAGACACAGTAAACTCGTTCCAAGCTGTTATGTGGCGATCCGGTTGCCCGGACGTCTGATCTCTAATGAGCTAATTGAGCAGGGACAGCGTGAAACTTCTTCAACAAACGTTCTCACACGACGACACGTGTATTCTGGATATAACGGCGTCCGGAATCGACGATCTGATTCCACAAATTGTCGATCATCTGGTAGACCGAGGCCGAGTCGAGCAGCAGCAGCACGAGGAGTTAACTTCGGCGTTTCTCGAACGGGAACGGATCGTATCGACCGCAATCGGAAACTCGGTTGCGGTTCCGCATTGTTATCTTGACATGTTGACGGAGCCGCAGATTGTTTTTGTACGGCTGCGACATGCGATCAATCTAGGATCACCGGACGGGATTCCGACGCAGTTTTTTTTCTTTCTACTGGGGCCAACTGGCCGAGCGGCTGAGCATCTCGACACGCTGGCGATGATCGCTCGTCTGATGTCGGACAACGAGTTTCGATTCGAACTTGGCTGGGCAAAGGAACGCAGCGACCTCGCACTTGCACTTGAGCGTGTAGTTGTCAGGTCTTCTCCTGTTGAGCCTGCGTCTG
>CALGTK010000474.1 GCA_937904325.1 uncultured Planctomyces sp. | reverse complement strand
ACAACGGCCCCGGCATCCCGGAAGACCAGCTCGACAAACTCTTCAGCATCTTCGAATCAACCAAGGGCGCTCGTGGAACGGGTATCGGCCTGGCAGTCAGCCAGAAGATCGTCCGCGAACACGGCGGACAAATCATTCTCGACAGCGAGCCAAATCGAGGCACTCGCTTCCGCCTGACCTGGCCCGCCTGTGAAGACGAAGGCCGCGCGGCCAGCCGCCGCACCGTCGAAAGCAACTGAACGATTCGTCACCACCGACTGACTTTCAGGCCTCACACTCGTGAACGAAGTCTCGCATATCGGGAAAGGGCCATCAGCGGGAATGAGATTCGGTACAGGTGGTATTTCAGGTAGAAGACTTTCGGGAAGCCAGTTCCCGTCCACCATTCTTCGTCCCACGTGCCGTCTTCATTCTGCGAGTCGAGCAGGTATTCGATTCCTTGCGCAACGGATTCCGATTCTCCTTCACCGGCCGCGATCAGACCAAGAATTGCCCAGGCCGTTTGAGAAGCTGTCGGCGGCCCCTGCCCTTTCAAAGTTGGATCGTCGTAACTACGTGGAGTTTCGCCCCAGCCGCCCGAATCCCGCTGGACAGACTTCAGCCAATTGGCCGCTTTGCGAATTCGAGCATCCGTCAGTGGCATGCCGATTCGCGTCAAACCAACCAGACACTGCCATGTTCCGTACAAATAGTTGACCCCCCAACGTCCGTACCAGCAGTGTTCCGGATCCTGATCCTTCCAGACGAAATCAATCGCTCGCCGTACCACTGGATGATCAGCCGGTACATTGAGGTACGAAAACATCTCCAGCATCCTTGCCGTCAAATCGGCCGTACTGGGATCGATCATCGCGTTGTGATCGGCGAACGGCACCTGAGTAAACAACTTGCGAACGTTGTCGCGATCAAATGCACCCCAGCCACCATCTTTGGACTGCATGGCGAGAATCCATCGAGCTCCGCGATGCATCGCTCCAAGCATCGGCCGCAAACCGTCAACTTGAACTGCAGCCAGAACAGCATCCGCATTCCGAGCCGCCAGCACGGCCGTCACGTCTTTGTCCGCCTCGTGAGGACTCCAGTCATCAACGAGAAAATCGGCATCCCACTCAGGCTGATTCGGCAGGCACCTCGCCAAAGCCATCAACACCATGCAGGTGTCGTCAACGTCGGGGTAAAACTCGTTGTTAAACTCGAAGTACCACCCGGCAGGCTCAGTCTCACTGTTCCGTACCGCCCAGTCACCAGACCGACGGACTTCCTTATCCAGCAACCAATCGACCGTTCGCTTCAACGACGGATGCTCGGCCGGCACGCCAGCATCTCTCAATGCAATGGTCGCGATAGCCGTGTCCCAAACCGGTGACTTACACGGTTGAAGCCTGTCGGTATCGCCTTCGGAAATCACCAGGTCTTTCAACTCGTCGAGCTGACCTTGAACCTCCGGAGAATCCTCTTCGTAGCCGAGACATCGTAGCGCGATGACACTCCAGACAATCGGCGGAAAGATTGCTCCCAGGCCGTCGCTACCTTCAAACCGGTCCATCATCCACTGCGTTGCTCGCCTGATCGCCACCTGACGAAGCGGACGAATCCGGCAACTTTCCAGCGTTTTCAGCGTTAGATCGACACCGTTGAAAAACGCTTGCCAATTGAACTTCGACCCCGACTTCAGCTCATCGAGCACTTCGGACGGCGGCATCGTTCGAGGCAGCGACTCTGGTGAATCGACAAACAACTCAGGTACGTTCCATTCGTCACGCAGCTTGCTGACCGGACGGAACGACCACATCAGGCTGAGCGGGACCAGAATCGTCCGTGACCATGCCGACATCTCATAAACATTGAACGGACACCAGCCCGGAATCAGTATCAATTCAGGAGGTACGGCCGGGCACTGTGAGTATGAAATCTGACCGAGCAGTGCGAAGTAGAACCTTGTGAAGCTGTTCATCTTCTCGGCGCCGCCCGCCGCAAGAATCGCTTCACGAGCTCGCCGCATACACTCTTCGCCGGGAGCATAACCGGCAATCTTCATCGCCCAGTACGCTTTGACGGATGCCGAAATCTCAAGTGGACCACCCGGATAAATCGCCCATCCGCCGTCGGAAATCTGTTGCTGCTCGATGTACCGCGCGCACCGCTGAACTTCTTCAGATTCACCTCGGCCGAGCCAGGTCAGCAACAGGATGTACTCCGACTCCAGGATCGTGTCGCCTTCGAGTTCGCCTACCCAGAATCCATCCGGGTGCTGATTATCGAGCATCCAGTCTCTAGTACGAGTGATCGCGGCTCCGAGTCGTTCAGACTCGACGGTCATCCCTGTTGCGGCAAACAACTCAGGGTCAAACGCGTCGCTCGATCCCGATAGATTGGACGAAGTCGACGTCGCAGAATTAAACCGGTTGCGTTGTGAACCAAGCCAGCCGGAACTCATTCGATGCCTTCCGCGGGGTAAAACCTGTCCGCAAAACGTCTGAAGTACTCGTGACATCCAGACCTGGGTATTCAACGGTGGATGGTAAAGCACACGTAACATTGGCTTCAACGTCAGGTTTCATCCCGCCAGAAAGATGTAGGAGCAAACGCAGACCGTTACTAATATTCGGCAACTAGAGGGTTTAGACAAGGCTGAATATTCGACATTGCGTCGCCAGCAACGCATACCAACGGGATCAAGGAATAATGAGTCGATTAAAAACAAACCGTCTCGGAACGGTAAACCGCCGTTTGTCGGTAGAAGTCAAGCAGCACCAAAGGGGACAGCAAATGAATGTGACCGCAACATCGCTGCCCGGAGTGCTGCTCATCGAGCCACGAGTCTTCGGCGACTCTCGCGGTTTCTTTCTCGAAACGTTTTCGACGCAACGATACGCCGAAGCGGACATCACAGACCCATTCGTTCAGGACAACTGGTCACATTCGTGTCGTGGCACATTGCGGGGCCTGCATTTTCAAATTCAGCACCCGCAAGGGAAACTCGTCCATGTAATGCAGGGCGAAATCTTCGACGTCGCCGTGGATGTCCGGCAGGACTCGCCGACCTTCGGAAAATGGGTCGGAGTCACACTCTCGGCCGAAAACAAACGCCAACTATGGATCCCACCAGGCTTCGCTCACGGATTCACTGTCCTTAGCGAGACCGCCGACTTCGTTTACAAATGCACCGACATCTACGCCCCCGAGCACGAGCGCACACTGCTCTGGAATGACGAATCAATCGGCGTGGAATGGCCGCTAGACACCGACCCGATTCTGTCCGAAAAAGACCGAAACGGAACGACGTTCGACAAGCTGCAGACGTTTGCGACATCGACGTAGACCCCGTAGACAATTTTAATCGCCGAGGACGGAGAGATTTGACACGTCGAGGCAAGGGAGAGACAACGAGGACTCTCCCATCCCTTTGCAGGATCTCTGCGATAAAAAGTCAATCTGAAACCTCAGCCGCGAAGACGGCTAAGAATTTCGTTGGTGACTTCGGAAACTGGCACGCGAGTCTGCTCCAGCGTGTCGCGATCCCGAACCGTGACCGCACCATCAGTCGCAGTATCGCCGTCGATAGTGATGCACCACGGAGTTCCGATCTCGTCCTGCTGACGATATCGACGACCGATCGCTCCCTGCTGAGAATAGATGACGTTCAGCCCGGCGGCTTTCATCTCGCGGTAAATCCCGAGAGCCGTTTCCGGCATGCCCAGTTTCTTGATCAATGGGAATATGGCGGCCTTAATCGGAGCCAAACGCGGATGAAGCTTCAACGAAACTCGCTTCTGCATCACGCCCTTGTCGTCCGGAGCTTCGTCTTCGGTGTAGGCTTCGCAGAGAAACGCCAGCGTCGCCCGATCCGCACCGGCTGATGGCTCGATCACGTGAGGCGTGAACCGTTCGCGAGTCTGATCATCGAAGTACTGCAGATCCTTGCCACTGCCCTTCCACTTTGGATTGCCTTCAGCATCAAGCTGAAGTTCAAGCGGATTGGACTTTTCATCCAGCTTGCCTTCCATGTGGCTACGCAGGTCGAAGTCACCTCGGTGAGCAATTCCTTCAAGTTCGCCGTACTCGCCATCGTCGAGAAACGGAAACGCGTATTCCACGTCAGCCGTTCCTGTTGAGTAATGGCTCAGTTCGTCTGGATCATGCTCACGGAGGATCAACCGTTCATCTGAAAGCCCCATTGCTTTGTACCAGCTCATACGCCGATCGCGCCAGTACCTGTACCAGTCCTGCGAAGTATCCGGGTGACAGAAGAATTCGATTTCCATCTGCTCGAACTCGCGCGACCGGAACGTAAAGTTTCTTGGCGTAATCTCGTTGCGAAAGCTCTTGCCAATCTGCGCGACGCCGAATGGAATCTTCACTCGACTGCTGTCACAGACGTTTTTGAAGTTCACAAAGATGCCCTGAGCCGTTTCCGGTCGGAGAAACGCAGCATCTTCTTCCGTGCCGAGTGCTCCGACAATCGTCTTGAACATCAGATTGAACTCGCGCGGCGCAGTTAGCGTGCCGACTTTGGAAGCGCCCAGAGCAAGCACTCCATCAAGACTTTTTCCAGTCGAAACCGCATCAGGGCCGAGCCAGCTCATGTCGACGGTTTCAATCGTACTGTCTTCATCGAAGTACTTCTTGCCGTATTTTTTCTTTACGCCGTAGAAATCGGCCGCTCGACATTCGGTGTCGCTAACCGCTTCTTCCGGAGCAGCGTCGGTCGTAATGAAAACGCGTTTGTTCTCTTCTGATTCCGCTTCGGCATTGTTTGCCCATCTACCGCGAATCTGGTCGAAACGGAACCGTTTTCTGGTCTCGCGGCAGTCAACCATCATGTCGTGAAACAAGTCGTAATGCCCCGAGCACTTCCAGACCTGGGGATTCATGATAATCGACGTTTCGATGCCGACCATGTTGAACGAAGTCGGCGCACCTTCGGGTGCGGTGAATTCGTCGTGTGCGTTCACCATGTCTCGCCACCAGGCTTCGCGAACGTTTCGCTTCAGCTCGACCCCCAGCGGGCCGTAGTCCCAGAATCCCTGAAATCCACCGTAGATTTCCGACGACTGAAACAGGAATCCTCGTCGCTTACAAAGCGAAACAATCGCGTCCATGTTTTTGCTCATGGCAAAATTGGTCCTCTAAACTGAATGTGAGATTCTCGAGTGGAGTGTCGAGAACAAGCCGCCACCTGAACGGGCACGATCCGACAATTGGCGTCCGAGGTTCGCAACAACATGCGACGTCGGAAAGAAATAAAGACGCCAGGTTGCAAAACCTGTCGCCTCGAAAGTTCGCAGGTATGACTGGATCAGCCGCCGAATGTTCTCAATTCGAACGGCCAATGCGCCGGGATTGTGGCAGGTACTCGGGAACAAGGTCAACCTGGTCCAGAGTTGCCGCAGTTCTGATATCGGCCTCTAGACCGAGCCGCATGAGATTCCGTCCGCCACTTCCCGCTTTCATTGTTTGAAACAGTCCATCCGGAGTATCCATAGCTGAGTTCCAGTGCGAAAGCACTAGCCGGGCTGCATCACAAAGCTCGATCCCCGCAGCAGCCAGGTCCGTGCTCTCAGTGCTTACACCGAGCAACCGACCGACCACTGCCCCGGCAAAGAGACAATCCTCCGTAGAAATTTTGCCAACAGTCCCCGCACAGACGATGTGAATCGGACGTGAATCCTCAAGTAAAACGTCGCAGACCGCTCCTAAATTGGCAAACGCCCCCATCAGAACGCGATCAGCCAACACAGATCGCAGCAATGCTCGTGTCCCATTCGTCGTTGTAAATGCAATTTCGCGACCGGCCACGACCTCGTTGCTCCATTCGGACGGAGAGTTGCCCAGATCAAAGCCGGAAATCGGCTCGCCCCCGCGTTCTCCACCGAGCAAAATCTCACCGCTCGCCGTGTCGTTCGCCTCGCGAATACCAACCGCCTCATCGATCGACTCACAGGGAATGATGCCGCGAGCTCCGTTCTTCAGAGCGTAACCAACGGTCGTCGTCGCTCGCAGAACGTCAGTCACGACAGCGATCCCGCCAGCCAAATCCGAGGGTTCGAACAGGCCGGGCAGAACATGAACAGTCAGTTTCCGAGGCATAAAATTTCGGTTTTCGATAATGGATTCCGAATCGGTTTACGGAACACTAATGAATGATGATCGCCACTAATCGCGATTGGACACTTCCACATCCTGAATTTGCAAACATTGGCGTCCCGACAACTAAGGTTTGACCGCATGTCCCACACCCTTGATTCTGACGGCTCGCCGACCAGAATCTGGTGGAACATTCACCATCCACCAATTCCTAATCTACCCGCCAGCCAGGATATGCAACATGTCCGCAGAAATCCATCGCCTCAGTGAGATGACTCCGAATCAGTCAGGAGATCTGTTTGCGGTTCTCGCCTCGAAAGAGGAAAGCCAGACCAAAGACGGGAAGCCTTACTATCGTGTTGCCTTTCGCGATGCAAAGCGTAAAGCCACTTCGATGATATGGAGTGACCACGGCCACTTCCCGGACTGCAGCAAAAACTGGCAAGTCGGTACGTTCTACAAACTTCGCGGAAAGTTCACCGAAAACTCGTACGGCCCGCAAATCGACATCGAGCAAATTCGGCCCGTCGAAGAAGCCGACGCCGAGCAGGGTTTTTCCGCCGACGATTTTTTCGAAACGTCGCGCTACGATCGCGAAGAGATGTTCGACGAACTACTCGGCATCGCTCAGGAACATATCACTGAAGAACCGTTGCAGCGGCTCGTTGTCGAACTGTTGACCGAGCATGCCGACACGATCAAGCATCACGCCGCCGCCTCAAGAAACCACCACGCATTCATGGGCGGCTACCTTGAGCACACTCTTTCAGTAACTCGTACGGCCGTATTTTTTGCCGAAAAATACAGTTCCTACTACACAAGAATGAAGCCGCCGATTTCGAAGTCGCTGGTTGTGGCCGGAGCGATCGTGCACGACATCGGCAAAGTCGAAGAACTCCAGTTCAAACCGGAAGGTTGGGAGTACACACCACGAGGCCGTCTCGTCGGGCACATTTTCATCGGCCGGGATATGGTTCTAAACAAAGCAGCAACCATCTCTGACATCAACCCTGAAACAGTGCTTCGCCTGGAACACATCGTGATCTCGCACCAGGGAATTCCAGAGTGGGGCTCGCCAGTTCCGCCGAGCACTCCCGAAGCATTGCTTGTCCACTACGCCGACGACCTGGACGCAAAGTTTCACGAACTTGCAGCACAACTCGAAACCGACACGCCGCCGGCGACGGAATTCACCGACTATCGAAACCCGCTGCGGCGGCGAATCTTCCGCGGTCTGCAAGCAGACTCTTCAACAGACTCGCCGTCAAACTGACACCGCGCATAAAAAGGCAGCTTCGAGTTCGACTCAGCGATTTCGAAGCTGCCTTGTAATCCAAGCATCTCAGATTTGAGCGTTCAGTTTTGCCCGATCCGCGTCACTGAGAATCAGCATGTCGTCGATGACTTCGCTGCTGCCGATCAGATCGTCACCGAGGTTTCCACCGGCAGTGTCGGTGCCCGAGTTTCCGTTGATCGTGTCGTCGCCGTCGCCACCGACGATAATATCATCACCGCCGCCCGCGTTGACGAAGTCGTCGCCGTCGTGACCATCGATCGTGTCAGCACCGCTTTCACCGTTAATCGTGTCGTTGCCGTCGCCGCCGAAGATAGCGTCCTTACCGTTTCCGGCGTTAACGAGGTCAGCCCCGTCACCGGCATCGATCGTATCGTCACCACCGCCGCCACGAAGCGTGTCTTCGCCGTGGTCGCCTCGCAGCACATCGTTACCTCCCTGACCGGTCATCAGGTCATCATCTCGACCACCGTCCAGCGTGTCGTTGCCGTTGCCGCCAAGTATCGAGTCTCGACCAAGCATCCCCATCAGGCTGTCATCACCAGCCATGCCGTTCAGAATGTCGTCACCAAAACTGCCCATAGCCGTGTCGTTGCCGTCACTGCCGAAGAGAGTGTCGTTTCCGAAACCACCTTCGAGCAGGTCATCACCGAGGCCACCGGTCACCGAATCATTGCCCGCCTCGCCGCGAACAACATCGTTGCCGTCGCCGCCGTCGATAATGTCATCGCCATCACCCCCATTAAGGGTGTCAGCTCCCCCCTGCGCATCGATGGTGTCAAGACCTGCGCGACCAAAAATCAAATCGCCGCCCGTTGTACCGGTCAGTGTGTCATCGCCCAGTCCGCCGTCGATGATAATCGGGACATTACCCACCAGAGCTCCAGATCCGGTAATCGTGTCCGTTCCGGCATCGCCATTGATTCTCAGAACGAAGAAGCCCACGTTGTTGATATCGTTGATTGTGATTGTGTCGTTACCACGTCCGCCGTTGATTTCAATCACTTCTGATCCAGCCACAAAGCCGAGAGCGTCACCAGAAATACTCAGCGAACCATTACCTTCGGAAATAATCAGCGTGCTGCCACTCTGGCCAATCGAGAAGCTATTATCGGAACTGTTTCCGTTGATCTGAATGGTGTCGAAGCCTTCTTCCAAGGTGAAAGTGTCGTCGGCATCCTGCTCGCCTCGCCAGACGATGATGTCATCTTCTAGCCCGCCTTCCAGAACATCAGCACCGCCCTGCCCCAGCAGCGAATCGTTTCCGCCACCGCCATTCAGAGTGTCTATGCCGGAGCCACCCAACAGCGTGTCGTTGCCTTCACCGCCGTCGAGTGAATCATTGCCCGCCATCCCATTGAGGACGTCACTCAGCCGACTACCAGTCAATGTATCATTGCCTATCCCGCCGTTCAGCGTGTCGCCGATCAGTCCGGCCAGAGCAGGCCCGTCATCATCGACAATGGTCAGCACGCCATCAGAATCGGCGATCTGAACTCCGGCCGTAGCATTGGACAGCCGCAGTCTCGCCACTTCCGTTGCCTCTGGAGTCGTGTCCCCCGTCACAACAACCGACACAGTTTGCGTTGTGACTCCGAACGGGAACACCAACGTCCCGGAAGTCGCCACAAAGTCTTCTGCTGCAACGGCCGACCCACTGACAGTCGTAAAATCAACACTCGTCGCAAATGTAAATGGTGGATTCTGTAATGTTACTGTGAATGTAGCCACCTGTGATCCCGTGTTACCTTCTGCAACAATCGTCACATCATCCACCGTCAGGAACGGCCGACCTGGACCATCATCATTGACGATCACCCCATCGCCGACGCCATCGACAATGACTGCCTGCGTTGCGTTCATTAATTCGACCGTGAACGCTTCGTTGTCTTCCTGAAGAAGGTCTGGCAGAACAGTCACCGTAATTTGCAGTGAAGTCACGCCTGGATCAAACGTCAGCGTTCCAGAGTTTGCCACATAGTCTGGACCAGCCAAAGTTGCAGTTCCGTCAACGACCGCATAATCAATAGTAATGATTGAATCCGATGGCTCGTCGATCGTCACATTGAAGACAGCATCCACCGTGGTCTGCGAATCGTTCATCAGCGAGTCGACAGATGACCCAAATCCATCATTCGCCGTCATGATGTCAGGCAGTGTGTCGTTGTCGAAGTCGCCGATGGTCAAATCAGCGATAAAATTCCCTGAGCTGCTTTGCACAGTCGCCCCCAGGCCGAACACCCCTGTCCCATCGTTAACCATCACTGTCACGTCGCTACCGGTGTTGACGGCAATATCGATGTCACCGTCCAGGTCAAGGTCTGCAGACTCAGCACTCGCTGTTCCAAAGAAACTGTTGACCGTAAGCAACTGAAGCGTGAGCCCTCCCATTCCATTGTTGATACCCACGGTGAAGTTTAGAGAACCGGGCACTCCAACGTCCGCTATTCCGTCTCCGTTATAGTCTGCCGCGGTAAGCCGCCCGAGATTGAATGAACTGAAGACCTGAGTGGAAACTGCCGCTGAAAACCCTCCTGTCCCATCGCTAAGCAATACTGAGACAAGTCGGTTTCCGGTATTACCAACGACAATGTCGTCGGTGCCGTCTCCGTTAAAATCACCGGTCGCCACGCCGGTCGGAAAAAGGCCACCGCTCGAAAATGCAGTCGCCGCAAATGCTCCAGCACCGTCGCCGAGAAGCACAGAAACGTCGTCACTTCCCCGATTCGCTGTGACAAGGTCGACGAAACCATCACCGTTAAAGTCACCCGTCGCAATGTCAACCGGGGTCGTACCGACGCCAACAACTGCTTCCATTCCTGGAGTACCAGCTCCGTCCGTCAGGAACACAGAAACTTCATCGTCGTTCTGATTGACCACAGCAAAGTCGATATTCGAGTCGCTGTTAAACGACCCGACAGCAATTGCACCTGGATTGTCGCCAGCCGTGCCAAGAATTGGTGCCCCGAAACCACCAAGTCCGTTTCCAAGCTGGATAGCAACGTTGTCAGCCGCCATGCCGCCCATTGGCACGATATTCCCATCGGAAACAACTACGTCCAGATTGCCATCATTATTGAAGTCAGCAGACGCAATAAATTCCGTCGACGTAAGACTTGACGAGCTATCACGCGGTAAAAAATTGCCAGTCTCAGTAACGACCACGTCGTCGATCGAGATTTGTGGCAGATCCGGCGTCGTGACACCGCCAGCGAAGATATTATCTTCCCCGTTACCACCTTCGAGCTGGTCGAGTCCTTCGCCACCATCAATGGTGTCGTCGCCACTTTGCCCAAGTATCCGGTCGTTGCCGGCGTCGCCATTCAAAACATCGCTGCCACCACCGCCGAACAACAAGTCATCGTGTGGCCCGCCAGACAGCGTGTCGACACCGCTCATTCCATTAACAAGGTCATTCCCCGCACCACCGTCGAGCGAATCTGTGCCGCTACCACCCTTAACCGTGTCATCGCCAAAATTACCGAAAATGCTATCAGCACCAGCGGCTCCATCGATCAAGTCATCGCCGAATCCACCATCGATCGTGTCATTCTGCAAACCGCCATGCAGAGTATCATCGCCATCTCCTCCGATGATGCTGTCGAAGCCGTCCTCGCCTCGAATACTGTCGTTGCCGACACCTCCGTCTACAGTGTCGGTGCCGTTGCCAGCAAGCACCGTGTCGTTGCCAAGGTTTCCGACAATACTGTCCGCACCGTTTCCAGCAGTAACAGAGTCATCGCCGGCACCAGCATCCACCACGTCGTCACCATCATGCGAGTCGATCGTGTCGTTGCCGGCTCCACCAGTGATCGTGTCGTTGCCGTCCTCGCCAAAAATCGTGAGATTCCCGAGTCCTGAACTGATCGTGATGACGTCGTTCCCGTCACCACCGTCCAGTGTGTCGTCAAACCCGTCTGACGCGATGATCGTATCGTCACCGTTGACCGCATCGACGGTAATTTGAAGAGGATTACCCGTCCCAATATCGACAAACGTAAACGACGCAGGCGTCACACCAGTCAGATCGATCAGATTTTCGGTATCGCTTCCGACAATCGTCAGGCGTCCGACATCGCTGGCCTGCAACGGCGGCAACGATCCGTCAGGCACGCCGTTCACCAGCACCTGAACCTGCGTAGTATTTATGGGGTTGGTACCAACCGCTACGCTGTCATTACCATCCTCAATGACGATGCTCAATTCACCATTGGCAAACAATGTTGAGACAGACAGGTAGGCACGTTCTTCAAGAACCTGCACTGGCTTATTAAAGCTACTGGCCCGCCGCTTTGACTGCTTGCCCTGAAGCCGCCGCCTGAATTTCCCGATATTGGAAAGAAGCATCTGCTTGTTCTCCTGGAATCTTCTTCCTTGAATGACGACGGCTGCCCACGACGTTGCAAATAATCGCCAGAGCTAACCCGTACAGCCAATCCAACCCTCACTGGGCAATTGACTGCTTCACTTGTTTCAACACAATCAAACCAGAGACGTCGCACCAGACAGACAGCACGACGAACCGTTACCATTGGATCGGCACGCACAACCGTACCATCACACAAAACCGTGACTATCCGGTACATCCGGGAGAAGCGTTTCAGTCGCTACAATCCAATTTCCTTAACAC
The DNA here is from genome assembly GCA_937904325.1 of uncultured Planctomyces sp. Lineage (GTDB taxonomy): Bacteria > Planctomycetota > Planctomycetia > Planctomycetales > Planctomycetaceae > JABMPE01. The sequence goes on along the minus strand of CALGTK010000474.1, from coordinate 1,403 downwards.
ATTGACGGCGACTGAAAGTCATCCTCGCTCATCGACTTCTTTGACGACCCCCGCCACGCGCGCTACTTTGCGCGAAGTTGCTGATTCACATCGCCTTTTTCAGATTCAGCTAAAGTTCCGTCGGATCAAGTGCACCCAAATTCCAAATTGGTCATCACCATGTCTCAACAATTTCCGAGATGTCAGATCGTTCCTTTGCCTGACGATCAGGTTTCGGTTCTCATCGACGGCTCGGAACGCACTCGCTGGCACTACGGAAAGCAGTATCCTCGGCCATTCTTTTTCCCGCTCAACGGCCCATCAGGTGAAACGCTGACTCGAATGGGGCATCCGGGGGCACCTAACCATGACCACCATCGCTCAATCTGGTTTGCTCATAACAAGCTGCTGGGAATCGACTTCTGGAGCGACAACACCAAAACTCGAATCCAGCAAAAAGAATGGCTGGTCTTCGAAGAAGGCGATGACAAAGCCATCGTCGCAACGCGTCTCGGCTGGTATGACGGGCACGAGCCAAAAGAACTACTCGATCAAATAGTCATTGCAATCTTCCGGCCGGCCGATGACGGTGAAACGTTGTTCGAACTGCAAAGCATCTTTCACCCGACAGCAGAATCAATTGAGTTTCAGCAAACGAATTTCGGCTTCCTGGCCGTCCGGGTTGCTCGATCAATCTCAGAGCATTTCGGAGCAGGGAAACTCACGAACAGTGAAGGGCTGGTCGGAGAAAAAGACGCTGCCGGAAAACCGAATATCTTCGGCAAACAGGCGCGGTGGATGGACTACAGCGGGCCGGTGTTACCTGGCGAAGATGGCACAGAAAACTCCGCGGACATCGTCGAAGGCATCACCTATTTTGATCATCCGACTAACCTGGGATTCCCTAATCGCTGGCACGTGCGGGAAGACGGGTGGATGGGAGCATCACCCTGTATGGATGGCCCGCTTAAAACGACCAGAGCCAGCCCGTTGCGGATGCGTTTCCTGCTTCACACCCACCGAGGCGCAATTGATCCCTCACAAGCCGACACAATCGCCAAACGGTTTTCCAACTGGCCCGATTTCGACGTAACCAGGTCAAGCAAACCTCACGAACATTACAGCCTCCGCGAACTGTGATGCTTGCAGATCAACCTGACACTTTGCACGCCTGAAACATCGTAACCCGAAACGTGAATGAGCGTCCCGGGGCTGCAGATGTCGCCGAAATCCATCCCGAACTTACGCGTCAATTCGCACGATTCACTGTTTTACAACAGGCTGTCGGGCGGGCCAGAACTTTGGCCCGCAGTTCATAACATACCGATTAAAACGAATATTCCGGACATCTGAGACGGGCAGGAAGTTAGGATTGAATCTGCGCTAGCTAATGCGGATTCTTCCGGCCGAAACGAATCGCGGCG
>CALGTK010000473.1 GCA_937904325.1 uncultured Planctomyces sp. | reverse complement strand
CCCTGGCTGGAAGCAGGGATCGCCAGCCACCAGCTTCGCCCCGCGGACCGTCTCCCCATGAAATAATCGCCGCCCAACCAGATACGCAGCGAAGTTACAGAATCACTACCGTTGCAGTGGAGTATGTGTCATGAGAAATCAGCTGGCCGGACAAGTGGCGTGGATCAGCGGAGGTGCGTCGGGGATCGGCGCCGCAACCGCGGAATTGCTTGCGAACACAGGAGCTTCGGTCGTAGTCGCCGATGTTCGGGACAAAGACGGAGAGCAACTGGTTAACAGGATTAACTCAGCAGGCGGTAAAGCGATTTACTCGTTGTGCAATGTCGCCAGCAGCGATCAGGTATCAAATTCGATCGAATCGACTGTAGCGAAATTCGGCGCTCTGAACATCGTCGTCAATTGCGCGGGCATTGTTCATGTGGGATTGCTGCATGACTACGCATCCGACGACTGGGACCAGTTAATGGGCATCAATGTGAAGGGCATTTTCTTCACACTGAAGCACGCGTTCCCACACTTCCAGAAAAACGATCGCAGTTACATGGTTAACGTGGGTTCGATCAGCAGCCACGTAGGCCAGCGTTCGACTCCGGCCTACACGACTTCCAAGGGGGCCGTGCTTTCTCTGACGCAGTCAATCGCTCTCGACTATGCAGCGATCGGACTACGATGCAACTGCGTCAATCCTGGCATTACAGACACGCCAATGCTGCGACAGCATCTCAACACAACACCCAACCCGGACGAAACGTTGCAGCAGCGAGTGCGTCGCGTGCCGATGAACCGAGCAATGCAGCCGGACGAAATCGCTCGCACAATCCTGTATCTGTCGTGCGAAGATTCAGCCGGAGTCACCGGAACATCCATCGTGGTCGACGGTGGTTATCTGGCCGCCGCCGAATGGGACACTGCCGACGATCTGCGAGATTAATTTCAAGCCCAGCCGTCGGTGGCTACTGCCCGGAGAGATACGCCTGAGCGATCAACTCGCCCAGACGAACAATGCCTGCGGTGTCGATCACCAGCTTCTTTTCCTGAGCAGGAAGATCGAATGCTTTGATGTGAAGAAGATCGCTGTCAGTCGCGGCCAGTTTCTCAATTTCTGCCGTGACATCGATCGAGTTGACTCGCTCATGATCCGTTGGTGGCTGCTGGCTGACGTACCACTTGAGATGCGGCTGCTCAAGATCCTGCCGGCTTTGCCTGACCGTAGATAACAACCATTCCGCTGCCTGTTTTCGATACGGATGCATCGACATCTCGTTCTCGCCGACGTGATAGAAGATTCCAGTCAGTTCGACTTCGTGCCCCTTAGCCTGCAGTTCTTTGATCGAATCCCTGATGAACTGAATGAACTGCGGGTAGAGATGCCGTGACCTGGCCATGCTTCCCTCAGGAGTCCAGTCGTTCATCTGCGACCCGCTGTGAGTGAACTTGGCAATCGCGATGTTGTCGGCATGTTTCTCCTGCAGTGCATTTCCGAAACTGACCTCCGGTCCGAACGTGTCGTAGTAACCGGCCGGCCCCAGCGGTTCCCAGCCGTCGGAAGTTTTAGCTCCACCGCCGATACTGTACTTGAAAGCGATCTCATCGTTGTCTTTGAGCAGTGCTGGATTCAGCGGATTGAGTTCCTGAACGAAGGCCCGTTCGCCTTCCATATTCCGATGCCCGGCCAGGACGCAGAGCTTGACTTTGCTGCCTTTCTGATAGGGCCATTTTTTAAGCGGCCGACTGCGTTTTTCATGACTGCCGATTGTCCTCAGGTAAGCATTGGCGTAATTAACGCCGTGCTCCAGTTGCCCGAGCGTTCCGTAGTGATAATGCAGCCCCACGCCACCGCCAATTTCAACGCCGACATGCGAAGTGATGATGTACTCGGCAAGCGGGTCGGTACTGGTGACGGCCCGCTGCCCCAGACTGATCGCGTACATCCGCGGACGCAGGTCCATCCCCCAAATCGTCTTCGTACAAAGTTCCCCAATGTAGAATTTCAGTTCCGGAGTGTTGAGATCACGCCGCCAGCGAGTCAGAAAGTTCGCCAGGTTGGCTCCATAGTTCGGCATGTAGTCCTTGTTGAACATGTCGTTCTCACCCTGATGCCACATGAATCCTTCAATGCGATACGGGATCTTCTGCCGGTCGAGCGCGGCCAGTGATGATCGAACCAGCTTCAGCGCCAACGGGTACATCCTGAACCCGGACGGCTCATCAGGATTCCAGTCGCCACCCAGATGAGTTCCGCCGGCAGCGCACTTGATGATGGCAATCGGCGCATCGATCTTCCGCGAAACGTCACGAGCAAAACTCAACTCCGGACCGACAACATTATTTACGGCCTGCAGCGCAACCCAGCCATCCGAATTCTTCTTGTTCTCTCTCCCGATTGAGTAGGAGAATCTCACATCAGGCTGGGCGTCTGCCAGTCCGTCAAACGGAGGAAACCGCTTAATGTCCTGAACTTTCGAATCCGACCCCACCATATTCGACTGACCGGCGAAAATAAAAACCCGCACGGTCGCATCGTCATCTGCCGCTATCGCCTCGCCGTACTGGACCTCGACTCCGAATAGAAGCAAAGCCGCGACACCAATGCAAATTCTTTGAGTTCTGTTCATTGCTTGAAATCTCGTATCCAGTGTCAATGTTCAAATTTTGCTCAGCGTTCCAATTTTGCTCAGCGTCCAAATTTACGAGGAAACTGCTGCAGGCACTACCGTGTCCCACATTCCGTGATGACAAGGCATCTTTCTCGGATCGAGAGTGCCGATGCTGGTCCTGAAACACCCACACAGCCTTCACGTGCGTGGAGCAGCAGATTCTGTCATCCTTTGCCGTTGATTAGTTGTCCCAAACCGTATCGGTCGTTCTTCGCCCGATTACCTGTTTCTGGCGTCCAGTCCACTCATGAAATTCGCCCTGCTTGGTTGGAGTTCGCAGATTGCACCATTACTTCGTGCAATTTCCGCGGATTCACGGCATTCATTCACTATCGCCGCAGAGTTGCCGGAAGAATCGCTCGGCGAACTGCTGGCGGCTGCTCCCGGTATTCGAGTTCTGCAGACATGGGAAGAATTGCTGGTCGATACGTCAGCAGAAGTGACTCTGGTCGCCGGCGACTCCGACAGCATTCAGACCGGTGCCAGGCAGTTGGCCGGCGATGGTCGTTCCCTGGCTCTTGTCCCGCAGGCCAGTCAAGGATCGGCGTTTATTTATGAACTGACACTGACTCACGACGACAACCGAGTCCCGCTCGCTCCCGTGCAGAATCTGCCCGCTCACCCGTTAGCCGCAAAGCTGAACGATGCAATCCGCCGAGGTGAACTCGGTCAGATCATGCTGCTGCGAATTGAGCATTCGTTTCCTGCAGCCACTAAGCAGGCCGGCGTTTCAGGCTCATACCTGACACGCGACGAAGTCGACGGAGCCATGTTTCACGACGTCGCGCTGCTGAGATTTCTGGGTGGTAATTATAACCGCATCACCGCAGTGCATTCCGGATCAGACACAACGGGCATCACTCAGGCGACGGTGACGCTCGGCGGCAACGAACTCGCTGAAGCAACCTGGACCGCTCGCGCGGGACAACCCGCATGGAAGCTCGAAGTCACGGGCTCAGCAGGTTCGGCAACCATGGAACTGGACGACGGCTTTGAGGGATCGCTCACCCTTAATACCACCGACTCAGAGTCCGGATCGACACTGCAAGACGACGGCAGCGGAATCGGGACGCGGCAATGTGCAGCTTTGGAAGAAGCGCTCGACGACTCGGCAAATCACTGGGCGGAGATGACTCGCGCATTCGAAACCGTCGAAGCGACGCACACATCGCTGCGGCGTCGTCGCACGATCGATCTGTTTTTCGAAACGACTTCCGAACGAAGCATCTTCAAGTCTCAGATGACGGCCGTCGGCTGCGGACTGATCATGCTGACGTTATTTGGCCTTGTGGCGTTTCTTCTTCTGGGAGCATTTGTTGATTCGAACTCGCGATTGCAAAGAAATGCGGAAGCCGATAACCGAGTCATTCCTGGAACCGAGTTCGTCGCTGGCACGGCGCAGCTCAACAGGACCGGCCTGAAACACGTTTCTGAAATTTCACGTGAGGTGCAACAGAGCGCCGAGACCATCTTCGTGACGCCCGATGCTGGGGATTCAGATGGAGAACTGAACGACGACCGTATCGCATCAGTAGTCGCGGAGCTGATGAAGGCCGGTCATGTCGATGGCGCTGCATTCGTAAAGATCGCCTCGGTACCACATCCCGCGACGCAGTTGCTGCTGAAGTTTCTACGAGTTCTCTGGATCGCCCCGCTGATCCTGTTCCTGCTTCTACAGTCCCTACTGTTTGTGACTCGGCCATCGTCTAATGATGCTCCTCCGTCACAATCAGAGTAAGCATTTTTACTGCGAAGGTACTGCACGGAATACGTCGTTTCGACGGGCCATGCCACCACACGCTCGTCTTACAGACAGAACTGACGAATCATGTTTGCGTAGACGTTCTGACCTTTTTCAAGCTGTTCCAGTGCAATCCATTCATCACTCTTGTGGGCCTGATCGATATTCCCCGGACCGAGCACAATGAGATTGCTGATCTCGTCCAGGTTACCGGCTTCCGATCCGTAGGCCACCGTTCTGGATGGCCGCCCGTTGGTCAGCTCGACGCTTTGCTTTACATAGTCGCTGCCTGGGTCACGTCGAAACGGTGGATTCTGCCCTTTCAACCGGAATTCGACGCCGTGAGCATTTGCAGCGTCTTGAATTCTGGCAACGATCGATTCCACATCGGTATCCGGCATCGGCCTGAAGCAGGCCGTGCAGACGGACTGTGGAGCTGTAATGTTAACTGCTTTGGTGTGATCGTTGATGCCGATGTTCATGCAGACGGTTGGTGGGTCAAACTCTCTGTTCATCAGCGACTTGTCAGTTTCGGTCATCTCATAAATCGTCTTCAGGTCCTGAAGGAATGGAATCATGGCGAGGTTCGCATTCACGCCCTCACGCGTACTGGAGTGCGCCGCTTTGCCGTGCGACGTAATCACCAGCTGAACTCCTCCTTTATGAGCGTAAACGACATCGAGGCTGGTAGGTTCACCGACAATCCCACAAGCACCGCCGTCGATCAGCTCTCGATACAATTGCGACCGTTTCGTGATTTCAATGGCTCCGCGATGATCAAGTTCCTCGTCAGAAGAGCACGAGATGTAAACCGGATGTTTAAAGTTTTGATCCTTGAGCGATCGCACAGCCGCAAACATGCAGGCGATCGACCCTTTCATGTCCGTGCTGCCTCGACCGTAAAGACGATCGTCGCGAACGACCGGCTCGAACGGACCGTGCTCGGCGATCGACCAGTCATCAACAGGCACGACATCGGTGTGACCAAAGTAAGCAATCCCACCGGGTCCGGTAGCGCCGCACCGACCGACGACATTCGCCTTCAGAATACCGCCATCCATGTATTCGACGCGTTCCGTTTCACAGCCCAAGTCCTGCAGCACGCTCTGAGCATAGTCAGTCACCGGTCCATTACTGAGGTGCGAAACCGACCCAAACCTGATCAACTCGCTGGTGTATTCAACAACCGTCACCGATATGTGCCTCATGAGTTTAAGTGTCTGAACCAGTTTAAAGCGTGACGACAAGAAAGTTCCTGCGTCACTCGGCAACAGAATTGAGATATTCCAACAGGTCAGCCATTGCCTGCTGGTCGATCTCTTTCTCCAGACCTTCCGGCATGAACGACAGAGCCGTACTGCGCAGTGTCTCAATCTCGCTGCGCTGAACCTTTACCTGTTTACCGTCTGGCTGCTGGATGGTCACGCTGTTGGCGTTTTCCGAAAGAATCATTCCGGAGAAAACGCGGCCGCTTTCGGTCAGTAATACATAGCTGACAAACTTTGGCTTCACTTCACGATTCGGGTCGAGCACGTTCAGCATGATCGATGCCAGACCTCGCTGCCGAATTCCCTTCAGGTCGGCACCGATCACTTTTCCTTCGCCCTCCAGTTTGTGACACGCTGTGCAATTTTTCCGAAATACAGTTCTGCCACGATTGACGTTTCCTTTGAGTTGCAACGCTGGCTGATAAGCATCGACGACTGCCTGGCGACGTTGTAATCCGGAACCGGCAAAGACAGTCGTGACGCGGTGGCGAATTTCTTTGTTCGGATGCTGTTTGAGCAGTGCAATTCTTGCCGGACCGATGTCAGCTCTGTTGATCGTTCTCTCCTCGACCGCGTCCAGAAGCTGATCGACCCATTTCTGTCGAGACAGCAGAACTTCTGCAGCCTGTCGACGCAGCGCCGGACTGAAACCCGACCAGTGTTCGATCATCAGATTTGCGGCAGCTGGCGTATCGAATCCTCCCAACGTGGTCAGCACCGCGCTTCGAACGGCGGGCGGCTGTTGAAGACTCATCAGTTCTTCGAGTCCTTCGGAAGTATCCTGCCAGGAGGCCAGTCGTAAATTCTGAATTGCCGCGACGCGTTCGTTGATCGCCAGATCCTCGTTGGCTGCACGTTGTCGAGCTCCGGCCAGCAGCTCCTTCAAAACTGCTGCCGCGTTGCCGCTGGCGGCCGCCAGGAACTGATCGCGTTGCTTGCCCGCAAGCTTCTCGACCGTTGCCTTTACGATGGCTGATTTCAGACCGGCCTCGCTTGCGGGAAGCTGGTCAAGCGATTTCAGCACGGAAGCAATCTGCCGCGACTGACCGGCTCTACCAATCTGCTGAGCGAGCGTCGTCAGAAACCGGCTCACGTGAGCCTTGCTGCGGTTGTCTTTGTTCACAGCCAGACGAAGAAAAACGTCGCCCGCTGTGTTGAGCGTCGAACTGAGCAGTGCCAGACGCATCCATTGATCGGCTCCGTCATTGACGACCAGTCTGGCGATCGTCTCGGCCTGCAGAGGTCCGTCAAGCTCGCCCAGTGAAAATGCCACCTGATAACGGACTCGGATGTCTGCATCATTCGCCAGGTGGAAAAGACGTTCGCGCGACGCTGGATATCGATCAGCGAATTGGCCGACGAAGTCGACAGCGACTTTGGCAGCGACCGCTCGAACGTTTGGATCAACGTCAGAGAGTCCAGCCAGAAGCGTGTCGTCATCCATCGACCGACGAGCAGCCAGTGTGGACAATGCCGTCGTCCGTCCTTCTGGTGACTGCCCTTCGCGGACCAGTTTTTTGACCAACGGAATTGCAGAAACGTCGCCACTTCGATTCAACAACCGAGTCGCTGTATCGCGATGCCAGCCGTTGGGATGATCAAGCAACGCCACAAGCTCAGCCGTAGTCGCCTTGCTGAGCTGCGGTCGAGATCGTCGTTTAAAATCCTTCGGCACGATCCGATAAATGCGGCCGAGCTTGTGGCCAGCCACCGGGTCGATGTGTTTGAAGAATTCCGGCGGAAGAAATGCTGCGCCTTCAATCAACTGCCGGTACATGTCCAGGACATAGAGCGAACCGTCCGGAGCGTTCTCAAACTGCACCGGCCGAAACGACATGTCGCGCGATGCGACGAACTCAGCTTTCGCATCCGCACGATGAGCGACCAGTTCCAACCCTTTCGATTCAAGACGTGCGCGATAAATCAGATTATTGGCCACGTCGCCGACCAACAGGTTGCCGCGGTACTCCTTCGGCCAGGCATCGCCGCGGTAGATCGTGATGCCCGTCGCGCCGGTAAAGAAGCCAAACGGCGTCCCACCTTCGTCCGAGCCACGAAACTTCCCTTCCTTACGCAGCCGAGTCCGCAGGATGCGCCAAGGCTCGCCGGGGCTGATGCGAAACAGTTTCGTGTACTTACCTTTGGGAGCGATGTCGACAGCCGCCGCCGGAGCTTCGACGTGCGGATTCCTTGCTACATACCGATCGTCGTACATCAGCGTTTGAGCGGGCACGCTGTTCGAGCAAACAAACTTGCGACCCCAGTTGTCAATGCTGAGTCCGTGCTGCCCGCCGCCGCTGGTCAGTTCGAACTTACCGAGACGTCGCGGGTCGAAAATGAATCCTCGACCACGCACGGACACCGGGTCCGGTTTATCCGTTGCCTGCTCAACTGCCTTCACATTGCCGCCGCTGAGGTTTGTCGAAAAGTGAAACCGATGATCGAGTCCCCAGCGAATCGAATTGAGATGCGCCTCGCCGGCTTTGTCTTTTCCAAACCCCGTGAAGATGACGGTTCGCTGGTTGGCCTTGCCATCGCCGGTGGTATCTCTCAGGTAAAGCAGATCAGGAGCATCGCCCACAAACACGCCGCCATCCCAGCAGGCAATCGCCGTGGGATAGGACAGCCCCGACGCAAACAGCACGCTTTTGTCGTAAACACCGTCGTCGTCCGTGTCTTCCAGAATCCGGATCGACCCTTTCGTCGCAAAGCCGTCGACGACGTACGAGTTGTACGGCGGCAGCTCCACCACATACATCTTGCCGTCCTCGTCAAACGTGACGGCAACGGGGTCATGCACCAGCGGCTCCGCAGCCACCAGCTCCATCCGAAACCCATCCGCCACTTCCAGCATCGACTGAGATTCAACCGGACTCTTCGCGGTAACGACCGGCAACTCTTTGCCAATGTCTCCAAAGTCGTTCTGAGCAAACCCCGGAGTCACCAACAGCGCTACGGTTCCAAAAATCAACGTCACAAGCGAGCAAGCCTTCATCGCCAAACCTTCCGAACAACGGCAAGTGTCTCAAACAATCGGAATCCAAACCGCGAGGATCACACGAATCCGTCAGAAGGTCAAATGCTGACGTCAAATTCGAACCTCAACACTAGTTACCGCTGCCTCGTCCTTGTCAGGCATCCCGTTGCAGGTCGATGGTACTGTCTTCGTCCACGCTGCAGGAACGATCGAAGTGCTTCACGGTGCCAACCGGACGGACGTCCCTGGATATCGTTGACATCATAAGTTGCAGATCCTTCTTGCACGTATCGCAGATTTCGATCGAGCCTCGTTCGTCGACCGGCGATCATTGGCAATCCCATTCACAACCACCAGGATGCCAGAATCAAACGCGGTAAAAACAACAATTACCTGATTCATGTATGGATCGAAGGTGGATCTGTCAGAGTTGCCGCCAGCGGGAGAATCAACTCCAAAGGCTTTGTCGAAGAACGCTAACCGTAAGATCAAAGAAAGATTACTTATACAATGCCATTCTTCCGGAACGTTCACCGAACAAAAGTCGCTTTGGCAGCATTCGTCGCGACAACTCTGATCGCTTCGACAATTGTCAACTCCGCCGAAGTTGCTTTCGACGAATCGCGGCTCGCCACCATCAATACACGGATGAAAGAGCTCGTCGCTCGTCACCAGATTGCCGGTGCCGTCACAGCCGTTGCGACTGAAAGACGAACCGTCCATCTGGGTACTGTCGGAAAGGCTGACATCAAAAGCGGCCGAGCCATGACCGCCGATTCGATCTTTCGAATCGCATCGATGACCAAGCCGATTACTGCCACGGGGCTGATGATTCTGCACAGCGAAGGAAAGCTGTCGATCAATGACCCCATCGAAAAATTCATTCCAGCGTTCAAAGGGAAAAAGTTTAAAGATGGCCGACCAGCTCCAGCAGTCACGATTCGAGACGTGCTGACTCATACAGCCGGTTTGTCTCGCCCACCTTCGAGTGATTTTCAATCAAAGACGCTGGAAGAAATCGTCGACGGCATCGGTAAATCGCACCTGGCCTTCGAGCCGGGTTCACAGTGGAAGTACAGCAGTGGACTGAACGTAGCTGCAAGAATTATCGAAGTCGTCAGTGGCGAGTCGTACGCTGACTTCCTGCATGCCCGTATATTTAAACCGCTGGGAATGCGCGACACGACGTTCGTTCTCTCGAAAGGCCAGGCAACCCGGCTGGCGACAACGTATTCGCCAAACAGGAAAGGTGATGGTGTTGTGCCATCAACTCATCGATTCGTCGGGCTTGATCCGACCGTGTATCGGACGCCGAACCCTTCAGGCGGCCTGTTCTCAACCGCGGCTGACATCGTTCGCTTTTATCAAATGATTATGAACGGTGGCACATACGAAGGTCGCAAGATCATCTCAAAAACGTCGATTGACCTGATGACGAGCATCCACTCGGGTGACGTTGTTACAGGCTTCACGCCGGGCAACGGTTGGGGGCTCGGCTGGTGCGTCGTGCAAAATCCGCAAGGAGTATCCCGGCTGCTGAATCCCGGAACCTGCGGACACGGCGGAGCGTTCGGAACTCAAGTCTGGATGGATCCGCAACGTGGCGTCATTTTCCTGTTGATGATCCAGCGGACGAATTTCGGTAACGCGGACGCTTCTGATATTCGAGACGCGTTTCAGGAAGCCGCCATCACTGCGATCAAGGGAGCAGAATCAGGCTCGGCAAAGGTGGTTCACTACTTCAACTACGACAAGTCAATTGAGCTGACAAATAAAAACACGAAGGTAGTCCTTTGTCCGCAGGTCGGCGGGAGAGTCCTGGAATATTCACTGAACGGCAAGCACGCCCTTTATCTCGATAAGAAGGAAGCGAACTGGAAACCTGGTAAGCCCGGCCCGTCCTCGGCTGGACGATTCGATATCGGCCCCGAACTGGTCATCCCTCGGCGCTCGACATTGTGGTCAGGTGAGTGGACTGGCGAGATCACCGGGCCTCGGTCTGCTCGACTGACCAGTCAGCATGACGAAACGACCGGCGTTCAGCTGGTCCGTGACTTCGAACTCGACGTAAACACGAGCCGTTTGAGCTGCACTCAGACGATTATGAATGTCTCGAACGAAACCAAAGAATGGTGTCACTGGAGTCGCACGTTCGCACAGGGAGAAGGCATCTGCGTAATTCCTCTGGCCGGGCAAAGCCGGTTTCCAAACAAGTATGTGATGTACGAAGAGGGAGCCTTAATAAACGCTCGACCAGTCGATCCGAACATTCGAGTTCGCAACGGATTCCTGGAAATTCTCGCCGCACCCCGCCGGCCAAAACTCGGGTTTGATTCATACGCTGGCTGGATGGCCTACGCCATGAAGAACGATCTACTGTTCGTTAAGAAGTTCAAGACGTATCCGGATCGTGTTTACAACGAAGTCGCTGGCCTGACGATTTCCGTCTGGTATCCAGAAGGCGCTCGCGTCGAACTGGAACCGATCGGCCCACGAGAGCGACTCGAACCAGGAGAAGTTGGATCGTTCACTGAAGAGTGGTGGCTGGCTCCTTCAAGGTTTCCTGCCACAGGAACGAACCTTGATCTAGGTCGGGTTACGGCCATTGTCGATTCATTTGAGAGCAAGTAAGTGCCAAAAATCCACAGCGAGCGTGTTGTTAAGACGTAGTACCCGGCTTCTCATCGAACGCTCACAGTTGTGCGATGTTGCAGCGACTTGCAGCCGTCTTCGTAAACTCACCGATACGAGGCTGCGACAACCCACATGATGAATTAGATTTCGCGGCGCGTTCCATGTTCACTCCAATTTGCACGGACCGATGTCACCTCGCCACGTTTCCTCGACCAGACGCAGAACCGCAATACCCAGGCCGAATCAATACCACCAGTGAACTCGCTTCGGTTTGGCGTAACTCCGTATCGTGATTGCCCGGGAGGCTGGTCCCGACGGTAATTCACAAGACTTTTGTGTCCATTCCGAATGGCTGTGTGAACTGTCCGGAAACGGTGTTCAGTTTGTCTATTCCGAATAGGCTTTCGCGTTGGGAGCTGTTTCTGAAAATCCGATGCCGGGACAGCTGCATTCGATTCGAAGTAGCAGGAATCGCTGAGGAGTCACCAACTTCCAGCGGACTTAGGTGCTACTCGGCCAGCTTCACGGTGCGTGACATTGTTGACCGCTACGTGTTCGACTGATTCCCGCTGTCTAGCTGGCTCCCGAAGTTGATTCTCTGTGAAACTCAGCCGTCCTGCGAACACGCTTTCCGTCGCGTGAACAATGCGTCATCCTGCGTGGTCCTGAGTCTGATTGCCGAACCCATCAGACTTCGAATCGCCTTTCCCGAAGCAGACGTTCGCCGAGCCCCGCAATGATTTTTGTTCTCGATAACTACGACTCGTTTACCTACAACCTGGTCCAGCGACTGGGTGAGATCGACTCGTCACTCGATATTCAGGTGGCGAGAAACGACCAGACCACTCTGGAAGAAATCGCCGCCCTGTCGCCTGAGCGAATCATCATCTCTCCCGGGCCTTGCACACCCAATGAAGCCGGGCTTTCACGAGCAGTCATCGAAGAATTCGGGCCGAAGATTCCTGTGCTGGGCGTTTGCCTGGGACATCAGTGCATCGCCGAAGTCTACGGCGCAAAAGTTGTTCGTCACCAACGACTGATGCACGGCAAAGTCTCTCCCATCCTGCACGACGGGCGAGGAGTCTTCGCGGGAATCGAATCTCCCTGCCAGGCAACCCGATATCACAGCCTGATCGCTCCTGAGGAATCCCTGCCCGACTGCCTGGAAGTCACTGCGTGGACTGAGTGGGAAGGTCACTCTCGCGAGATCATGGGCATCCGCCACCGCAAATTCTGCATCCACGGCGTCCAGTTTCATCCGGAAAGCTATCTCACGGCTGACCAGGGGATTCAGATGCTGCGAAATTTCCTGGCATTCTGATTCCGTGGCGCGCTGAGGAGCGGTAAATGCTGACGTGATTACGGAAGCCGCTGAATATGCAAGAACCGCTCACGAAAGTATTCACCAGCGTTGGATGTACACGGATGCACATACATCGTGTATCCACAAGCTGTGGCGGAAACGGTTTCCAGCGTTTCCGATGACCCTGCCACAATCGCAGCAGCAGGGCTGCACCATGTTGTTGAAGATACGCCGGTTACGCTCAAACAAGTAAAGGCTAAATTTAGAGTCGAATTCTCAAGACTGGTTTCCGATGTGACCAACGCCTCAACCGCGGCTGACGGAAATCGAGTGAAACGCAAAGCCATTGATCGACAACACAGCAAAAGCTGACCCACGCGCGAAGATCGTCAAGCTGACAGACCTGATCGACAATCTTTCGGACATAACGGATGTAGATCCGGGATTCGCAAGGATTTCCCTCAGCGAGAAAAAACTTCAGGTTCAGATACATACGGAAAGTCATCCTGAATTATTTCAGCGCGTACAGAAAATCATTCTGGATGAGGCACTGGCCAAACAGGTGCCAGACTCGAAGAATTCTCAATCGAGGTTGCCGCTGACGTGGCCAATCGACGGAAAGCCGTGCTGATCACGGTGGTAGCCTGAATCGTAAAACTGCGTGCTCTTGAACCATTCCAGGCGACCGTCGAGTGACTTGTCCCGAACCTGGTTCTGCAGCTCGGCGATTTCCACGCCGGTCATCTGTTGAAAATTGCGAGCAATGCCCAGATCCTGCTGCAGGTTTTCCAACGACTGAATTCCGGAAACCAGCGTGCTGATAGGAAGTGACATCGCGTACGCGCGGCAT
>CALGTK010000472.1 GCA_937904325.1 uncultured Planctomyces sp. | reverse complement strand
ACCACCGCCGATGCAGCACACATCGTTAACCACGACACACTCAAAACAATCCTGGCGGATTTCTCGGTTGGGCCCTGACCAGTGCGAACCACAATTAATTTGCCAATACAGACGATCACCATGGACTCCCATGGAACAATTGTAGCCGCAAAATCTCATTCCGGAATGATCCTGGGCTGGGACGTGAATGACCTCATCGGGCAAGAAGTCTCACAAACACTTGTCCCCGAGCGTCTCCGCTCAGCACATCTCTCAGGAATGGCAGCAGTGGCTGCCGGAAGAGAATCCAAACTCGCCAACAAACGCGTGCCGCTGGATGCCCTTCACCGCGATGGTCACTTGGTCCCGATCGACCTCATCGTAGTAGTAGGACAATCCACCGACCCACCAGTTTTCACTGGCATGATACTATCACGTCAGGCTGGCGTCCAAGGGCGGACGAAGGCAACACCAGATGTATTACCGGTACTTAACGTGACGTGGCACGTCGCCATTGATTTATTTCCTTCTATCCCTCGCCGTAATGTCCCATTAAACAATGACGAACTAACAACTGTCCGTGACGCAACCACACTGATCAATATCGTCGGTGAAACTGAGAACCGGATCGACGACGATGTAACCGACAGCCTGACGTCTGGATCGCTCAAACAAACTCTCCTGACGCCGGAAGTCAGTATAGGTATCGCCAAACTTCTGACAAACCCACAAGACGCTGTACATTACATGGAATGCCGTACTGCCAATTCCGAAACGGTCAGTTGGGCTGAAGTGTTCCTGACGGTAGTCGACCACGAAGACCATAGCGTCCCCTCGAACGAACTACGAATTCAGCACACCATCAGCAAACTTCCACTACCTGAAGACAAATTAAACAATCCGACAGAGACGACTCGACTAATCGAAGAACTGCATAACATACAAATAACAACAATGGCCCATTGGATTTCTCACCGTATTAATAATCACTTAACTACTCTGACGCTTATATTTGATATAATGGATCGAGATAGCGAGAACAAACCACACGAAGGCCTTATAGCCAGGGGCTCATCATCATGTAGCGCAATTGCGAATCTCGTTTCATCGATGTCCGACAGGGTAGGGTTTTCTCAGCAACACTCAGAGCCGGCGCCTTTACCTGCGACACTACAGCGGGCCATAGTTCGGATGACTTCTGGACGCATCAATACTGCTCCAATTTCCCTCACGAACGAATCAACATTATCGGCATCGCACTTAATTGGCACGTCGTTTGCCGATCAGTTAGTTGGTTCAATTTGCCATCTCTTAGCGCCTAGAATGGGTGCGACATCCGTATCCTTCGCACTCACTGATCGCTACGCACTTGAAGATGGCCGATCGCACGCACAGTGCCATCTAACGATAGTGCTGCACGACGCGGCATTTCCCTTTACCGAAGTCGTGAACGGAGAGGAATGTCCTCTTGAAGGTTCGTCAAACTCGGGCGAAAGCGTGCACATGGGCGATATTCTAACGGAATCACATCTGGCATTAGCTGTCGTCGAAAAAGTTTGTGTGTCGAACAACACACATTTCAGTTGGTCGACCGACGGTAATCGATGCGTTCTTGAAGTGAAGTTTAAGGCATTGTCGGAGATTTCAGCGTTAGATCAGACCTTCACAAAACAAGAATCAACTCCCATAACCGAAGCTAATCAGCATCGGGTTCGCTATCCGAAAGCGGTAATTGTCGTCGAAGATGAACTAACAGTCGGACGATCCATCTGCGATGCCCTCAAGAATAAAGACATAAAAACTCACCTCGCGAGTAACTCAAATGAGGCATTTGAACTTCTTCGCAGCCATCCTGAAGTCGAGGCCGCCATCTGCGACATTGTGCTTGGACCAGAAGATGGCACCAGTGTCGCCAGGCAAATGCAACAAATGACGCCGTCGCTACGGATCTTCTACATGACCGGATGGGCAGGACATCACAGAGACGTGTCAGCACTGGAGCGTATGGGTAATATCGTGCTGTTTAAGCCGCTTGATCTGACGAATTTACTTTACACACTTAAAACCGTCTATTAAGAATCTTACGTACATGTTTCGGATTATCCATATTCCAGGTAAATTCCCGTCTACTAATGGTCGGTCGCTGTGACTGGAAAAACTAGCGATAAATCGACTTCACTGTCCATGAAAACTCTATCCCGACCTCCGTTTACTGTTCGATTGGCCGCTTTTTTCATATTTGTTTCGATAGTTTTCTGCACTGGACTGTACGCATTAATCCATCGAACAGAGACGTCACGACTAGAGGTAGCGCATAGAGATGCTGCACAGTCTATGGCTGACTCACTAGCTATAGTAATGCGCAGTCCAATAGTCGCTATGGATGTGGCTTTCGTTTCGGATTACAGTCATGCTGTACTCGAAAATAACCTGCTTTTGGTTCGTGCCCAGGTGACATTGACTGATGGCATTACACTTTTCGACTCCGGTTACAGCTCTGCGATGGAGACAACAACTGTTCTCAGCGACGTGCGAATCGCCAAGAAGGTAATCGGCCATGTAGCTTTGTCATTTGACCGTACTGCGGCATCCGCTGACGCGACTGCGACGGCCGAGAGATTCGCCCGAACAATGTGTGCGGCGATGTTCTTATTATACGCTACCGTGGCGTGGATTGTTCAACGGCAACTTGTATCGCCCTTAGAAGCCATTGTTGGTCAACTCGAAGATCTTCGACACTTGGATGACGCCGCATATTCATCTTTTAATAAGGGGATTCAACCACTCACCATCGAGGTCTCACGGTGCGTTGATGCCATAAATGATGTCGCCAAGACCTTAGTCACACGGGCACGTGACGCGGAGAGCCTGTCGGAACAATTAAAGTTACAGATCAGCGAACGAAACTACGCGTGGCAATTAACTGAAGATAAGAGCAATCAATTAGCCGAAGCGGTAAATGAATTGCGGATACAACAGGCTAGACTTGTCGAGGCGGGTGAACTACGAGCCCAGCAGGAAGTAATTCGTCAAATTGCACATGATTTAAACAACATGCTGACTCCTGCGGTCATCGCTACGGACATGTTACAGAGGGATTATTCTGATAAATCGGAGAACGAGCAGGAATTGATATCGCTGATTCATTCTGCCCTGAGCGATGCTGCCCATCTCGTATCTGTAATGAAACCGCTTCAATCCGATACTGAACCTGTTGGCAATATCGAGGAACTGCGTCCACACTCGTTTGCGGATATCTGGAAAGAGTGTGGCCGACTTGCGAGCATGCAAGATGGGGTGAGTAATTCCAGAATCCAGTTAATATTCCATCGGGACCAGCTAAGAATTCCACGTGTTCGAGTTCAATTTTCTTCAATACGGAACGCGATTCTGAATTTGGTTGTCAACGCATTTGAGCAGTCAAATAAAGTCAGTCCTGGCGATGATCCATACAGGATAGACTGCAACTGGCAGACCGGACCGTCCTACCTGCAGATCAACGTAAGTGACAATTGTGGCGGCGTGTCAGCTGGTGTCCTTCCAATTATTTGGAAACTTGGCGTGTCGACGAAGGAATCGAAGTCCGAAACCAGTCGCGGATTGGGTTTATACAATGCACGTTCGACCCTTCGCAGGCATGGAGGCGACCTGTATTTGAGACGAAACGATCCCGCTCAAACGACGTTTACGATGGTTCTGCCTGTTGAAGGATCGTCGAACGATGAAGACCAGCGACCAAACTGTGCAGGACGCACGGCCTTGGTAGTAGACGACGAAAAAGACGTGCGAGATTCCGTGACACGATTACTGGTGGGGTGTGGTGTATTGGTTACCGCCGTTGGACCTGAGAGTTTAGCGCAGGTGGAACGGAATTCATATGACCTTTATTTAGTCGATGTCCGTTTAGGGATAATGAATGGCTGTGATTATTTACTGAATATTATCAAGAATAATCCCTGTGCAGTGTTTGCGCTAATGACTGCGTACGAGGATGATCTTACAGAACGACAACTCTTCGAGCTTCAGTGCGTCCGGGTATTGTCAAAGCCACTTACGCTTGCGGTGCTTTATGATTTATTAGACTCAATCCCGATGCAGCACGCAGTAAAGCTCAAGCTTCTTAAATAGCTTACGAGTTGCGTATTCCTTTCTGGAGTGCAACGCCGGCTTTACTGAGGACTTCCAGTTTGATTGACGCGCTGTCCGGAATCTGGTCCATTGAATGTTGGAAAATCGAGATAGTTCTTGGTCTTTCAGAACGCAAAGAATCCTGGTTGGAAATGTCTCGATTTACGAACATGCAGATAGTTTTTGGATTACGACAGGTAGAATCTGGCACGCCGATTGAAGGGGTGTGTCAAAAGCTGGGGATTAGCCAGTAGACGTTCTATCGGTGGAAGAAGAAGTTTGCTGGGTTGGGTGTCGCGGAACTTCGCCGCCTGGAGTCTCTTGAGGATAAGAACAGTCGTCTGGAGTCTCCGGTAGCTGACCGGAGTCTGTACAAGCATCTTACTCAGGACGGCCTTTCAACAAATCACTGATGCCTGCCCGGCTTCGTGAGGTGGTTGATCGCGTTTGACAGTGCTGCCGGATCAGTGAGGTGTACACTTGCCGTCTGGTTCGACTGGTTCGTTCAACATACCGGTCTGAATCGAAGAAGGATGCGCAGGCGGCTTTACGAATGCGTCTCAAAGAACTGGCGGCCGTTCGGGTTTGATACGGCTATCGCCGGCTGCACATTCTGCTTCGGCACGAAGGCTGGCAGGTTAATACGAAGCGATTTTACTGTCTTCATAGCGAGGAAAAACTTCTGCTTCGTTAGAAGACGTCTCGTCGACGGGTCAGTGGTCGCAAGCGTGTTGATCGCTCCGCGGCAACTCGGATTAACGACTGCCAGGCGATGGATGTGATGACGGATAAGTTGTTCGACGGTTGGCGAATTCGGCTGTTAACCGATTGTCGATCACTTTACTCGTGAAAGTCTGGCAAGCTTCGTCGGCCAGCGTCCGGAAGGCCATGAAGTCGTCGAGGATTTGACTCGAATCGGAATGAATCGTCGGCTTCCCAAAACGATTCTAGTCGACAACGGAACGGAGTTCACGTCGAAGGCACTCGGAGTTTTCCGTCTCCGGCTCCTGCGATAGTTCCTGAAGTTCCGCCAATCACAACCCGTAGCAGGTGCTCATGACCGAAGCAGACGGCACTCTCGACTTCAGTCGCCCCTGAAAACCTGCGGATAACGCGTTCATCGATTCCTTCAACGGACGGGTTCGCGCGGCGTGCCTGAACTAAAACCGGTTCCGGTCACTTGACGATGCCAGAAGCAAGGTTGAAGCCTGGTGACAGGACTACAACAATCATCGACCACACAGCTCGCTGGGAAATCTGGCCCCCAGAGAATTCGCTGAGTCCAGTCAGATAATTCCGGACAGATAACGACCACCGATTTTCGCACCAAAGATGGTTCAGAAAATCGAGGCAGGTCAACCAACCCTCAAGAATAAACCGCAGAAATACATGATTAACAATTCAACGACAATCCTGATCAACCTCACCGTCTTTTGTTCTCTCTTTGCCGGCCAGTTGATCGCCGACGACTCAAAACTGAATGTACTGTTTCTTGCGGTTGATGACATGAACGACTGGATCGAATGCCTGGGAACAACGCCCCACGCCACGACGCCGAACATCGACAGGCTGGCAGCGCGCGGCGTCAATTTTACGAATGGGCACACGGCGGGAGTGTTCTGCGCCCCCAGTCGTGCTGCTGTTTTTTCCGGGCAGTACGCTTCGACGACCGGCTGCTATCAAACTCCAAACTACTTTGTCAGTCACCCGGAGATCGAAGCACTGCAAATGTCCTTCGCCAAGGGGGGATACACAACACTCGGTGCGGGCAAGCTGTTTCATCATCCGGAAGGTGCGATTGACCAACGCGGTTGGAGCGAGTTTTTCCTTCGCAACCAGTTTCAGCGAGAAAGCGGTTGGCCGTTGGATTCCTGGAGCAGCGAGACTCCTGTTCCTCAACCATTTCCGGCAAGTATTTATAACAAAGGCCAGAAGTTCAGAGCCGGACTCTTTCTTGAATGGGGAGCCATCCCTAACGAAAACGAGGAAGAGATCGCCGACACGATTCGTGTGAACTGGGCGGTCGATCAATTGAAGAGAAAACACGACAAGCCGTTCTTCCTTGCGTGTGGTCTCTATGCGCCGCACTATCCAAATTATTGTCCACAGAAGTATTTCGATCTGTACGATCCGGCGGACATCGAGTTGCCGCCGATTCGACAAGACGACCTGGAAGACCTGCCACCTAAGATTCGCAAACAGAGGGAGAATCGGAAGCGTCTGCATCACGAGAAACTTGTCAGAATGGGCGCGATGACTGACGCAATCCACGGTTACCTTGCCTGTATCAGCTACGCCGATGCAATGCTGGGCCGCGTGCTCGACGCCTTGGAGTCGAGCCCTTACTCCGACAACACAATCATCGTGCTATGGAGCGACCACGGGTATCACCACGGTGAGAAAGGTCAATGGGGAAAACACACACTCTGGGAACGCACTTCGAACGTGCCTTTCATCTGGGCCGGCCCCGGTGTTTCGAAAGGCGTCAAAACGGATGTGACAGCCAGTCTGATCGACATTTACCCGACGCTGATTGAAATGTGTAATTTGCCGATGCCTCATCAGCCTCTTGAAGGTGAATCTCTCGCGTCGACACTGAGCAATCCTTCCGCAGCTTCTGATCGCAATGTTTTTCTGCCGTACATAACTCCAGGTGAGTACGCCATCATCAATCGCGATTGGCGATACATTCGCTATGGCGAAGGTGGCGAAGAACTCTACAGCCTTCGTGAAGATCCGAACGAGTGGCACAACCTTGCATCCGACGAAAAGTATGCAAACGTAAAAGCCGAACTCAGGAAGGCTGCCCCGAGTACTTTTGCCGCGCCGGAGGACAAGCTGAATACACGAAAAGACCTTGTGGTTGAGGGAGCAACGTTTCGCTGGGAAATAGGCAAAGGGAACTGCAAGCCGATGCCAAAATACCGACCATACACGTCCATCGGTGGCCCTGAAGTCGAACAGCGTGGCAAGAAAAGTAAGCCATGATTGCGACCTGATGTGTCGCGAGCCTTCGCTCAACACATCAGTAGGCATCCTTTGTATGTAACCTTTTCCGCCAGGCAGGACTGGATTGCTTCAACAGTTGATAGCCAATCGGGTCAACATTACGGGCCGACGCAGTTGGTGATGACTGCAACACCAACTCTGTGTTCGGGCCAGAAATCGACCCATGCGCTGCAGTTGCGACTGGCCACGCCTCTGACCGTGCCATTTCATCAAGATACGACCAACCGATTCATACACTTCTATTGACCAGCCGAGTGCATTTTTCAAGGCCGATCCGGCGGACAGATTTGTCTCAGGGTGAAGCTTCCCGCAACCGTATCCGGTCGAATGTCGTAGTTTGTTGCTCAAACTGTGAAGCAATTGTTTTGTGGTTCAGGCAATTCTTGCGTGCGGGGAGCAATGCGACGATCTTAGAGAGCCGACTTCAGGAACTTTTCAAAATGGGATTCGCAGCAATTACATATCATGGCAACCAAGCCGATTTTTCGACATCAGTCCTGCGCAATCAACGAGACGTCAAAACGAGCATTGCGGGCAAGCGGTTCTTACTACTGCCGGACGGCGACGATGGCGTCTCCGATCATTGAAAATGATCGGTTACAGATGACGGGATAGACCAAAGGTAACGCCCTTCAAGTCAGTAAAAATAAAGGCTTAGCGTGACATCGGATGATCACGAAGTCGAGAAGAGACAACTTGTCTCGAAGGATGCTGCAAGAGACAAAAAACGGAGGTAATGACGGTAGCTTAGCTGCCAGTATTATTTGGACACCTTGCCCCACACCTTTTGGAAAACCATGAAATTCGCAATTCGAATCTTTCTAAGCCTGGCCTCGATTTGTTCGTCATTGACGCCAGCCATCGCAAGTGAGCAGAAGCCAAACGTTCTATTCATTGTCTGTGATGACTTGAACACGCACGTCTCAACTTCCGGTTATCCGCATATCCACACGCCGGCATTCGATGAACTGGCCGCTGCCGGTATGACTTTTCGCCGAGCGTATTGCCAATACCCGGTCTGCGGACCTTCTCGAGCTTCATTCCTGCACGGTCTGTATCCGCAGTCGAGTGGTGTCCTCGATAACAAGTCGGACATTCGAACTGTTCGCCCGGACACTGTCTCGATGCCGCAGCGGTTCAAAGAAGCCGGTTACTGGACCGGTGCGGTCGGCAAAGTGTTTCACAACGAAAAGGTCGATCCCGGTGAAGTTGCGTGGGATCAAATGCTTCGTTTTGAGAACGACGAGATGCCGATGATCACTCCGATTCGAGAAAAGTTTGAAACCGAACACGGCCCGATAAAGGCCGGCAAGTCTCGCCGCAAATGGCGAGACTTCTACCCGTCCATCGCTCCGCAGA
The DNA here is from genome assembly GCA_937904325.1 of uncultured Planctomyces sp. GTDB lineage: Bacteria > Planctomycetota > Planctomycetia > Planctomycetales > Planctomycetaceae > JABMPE01. Next base: position 4,956 of record CALGTK010000472.1, on the reverse strand, counting down.
CACGCGGCCAGCAACCCGGATTCGGTCCTACCGGTCTCAAAGACGAACAACACAAAGATGGAAAGAATGCCAGGCAAATCAGCGACTGGCTGGCAAGCAAGCCTAACGGCAATAAACCATTTTTTATGGCCTGCGGTATCCAGAAACCTCATGTCCCGTTTCTAGCACCGGACAAGTATTTCGCAATGTATCCAAAGGAAGACTTACAGTTCACTCCCGCATCGATGGAATTCTGGAAGACTGTGCCTGAGATCGCTCAGACAAAGCGATATCAAGGTTTCGGATTTGAAATCGGCGTCGCGGATGATGATCTCCGTCGCGAATACATGCAGGCCTACCACGCGTGTATCTCATTCATCGATGCACAGATTGGAGTCGTCCTGGCAGCGTTAAAACAGACCGGCCAATGGGACAACACGATTGTGGTACTTACCTCAGATCATGGTTATTTGCTCGGCGAGAAGTTCATGTGGGGCAAAGTCATGCTGTTTGAGACATGCGACCGCGTGCCGTTGGTGATTCGCGTTCCAGAGTCGATCGAGAGTGCAGCCACGACCCCCGGTTCCTCAAGCGAAGGTCTTGTTGAGCTTGTCGATCTTTTTCCAACCCTTACAGAACTGTGTGACGTGACTCCTCCGTCAGAACTGCAGGGCCAAAGCATGACGACGATGCTGCGTGATCCTGCATCCAGCGGAAAGGACGCCGCCTACACAGTCGTCACGCGAGGGAAATCACTTGGCAAAGCGGTTCGCACGCAGCGTCATCGGTACACGCGATGGCCGACAGGAGAAGAACTCTACGACCTGACAACCGATCCACGCGAACAAACAAACCTCGCCCACGCGCCGGAACACGCGAAGACACTCGCGTCAATGCAAACAAAGCTTAAGAACGCCGAAGCGAAAGCCGTCGTGAAACGCAGAGCCTTTTAGTACGCGTCTGGCCTTTGAAAATAAGGTGGCCGGACAGATACAGCGGGTGTGATCTGTTTCGCTGCGGTGTGAGCGTAACGTTGGTTCACAAAGCTGGATGTCGTCGATTAGGCTTCGCGTGCGAAATTATCGCCACTTTCTGGAGACGAGCCATGACTTTCGAATTGAACCGCCGCCGCTTTATTCAGTCTGCATCCGGCACGGTCGCTACGCTGGCCGCTGCTCAGGCAATACCAGGGGTCTTCGCTGCTGACTCTTCGCGGCAGGAAACGCTGAATGTTGCGCTGATCGGTTGCGGCGGGATTATGACGCACCACTTGAAAGGGCTGGTCAGTCGTCGGGAAGCAGTTTCGATTTCGTGGTTGTGCGATGTCGATCCGGCCCAGATCGATCGCATCGCGAAGAATATGGTCGGGTTTCAGTCGAAGTCCGCCAGGCGGACCTCGAAGTTCCAGGACGTGCTGGCTGACCCCAACGTCGACGCCGTCATCATCGCCACGCCTCATCACTGGCACGCTCCGATTGCGATTAACGCGATGGCCGAGGGCAAAGACGTGTACCTCGAAAAACCAATCTCTCACGTTTACAACGAAGGGCACGCGATCATTCGCGCCGCGAAGAAATACAAGCGAGTCGTTCAACAGGGCAGCCAGATGAGGAACAGTCCGGTCACCGACCGAGCTGGCAAGTTGCTTGCTGATGGCGCCATTGGCGAGATCAAAATTGCCAAAGCATGGACGGCAGAGATGCGGCACACGGTCAAACCAGTTCCCGACTCAACGGCGCCAAAGGGAGCGGATTACGACCGCTGGCTGGGACCCGCTCCCAAACGTCCGTTCAACAAGCACCGTTACCACAGCACCTGGCGGATGTACCGGGATTATGCCAACGGAGAGATCGGTGACGACGGAATTCACGACATCGACATGGCCTGCTGGGCATTGGGCGTCGACTCCGCTCCCAGCCAGATCACCGCTCGAGGCAGTCGGATGATGCTGCACGGGCACGCCAGCGAATACCCCGACAACATGAATGTGACCTGGCAGTTCCCGGACGGCCGACTCGTCGTCTATGAAAACTACCCGTTCACCTCGTACGGTCTGCATGGATTCGACAACGGCAATGTCTTCTACGGCACGGAAGGCTACATGGTCTTCTCACGCCGAGGTGCCTTCAGTGTATTCCTTGGCCCCAAAGGCAAACCCGGCCCGACCGAAGGAGACGTCCGAGGCAAACGGGGCTACGCCGAACACATGGCCGAATTCCTGAATGCCGTTCGGACTCGAAACCTCAATACAAAAGCTCGGCCCGAGATCGCTCACCGATCCTGCGCTCTGGTCCACCTCGGAGAAATTGCCTTCCGCACAGAAGGCCGCCTGAACTTTGATCCGAAATCCGAACGCTTCACCGATTGCGACGAAGCAAACGAACTCCTGTCAAAAAGCTACCGTTCCCCCTACTTGCTTCCTGCCGTTTGAAACGACTTTCGTTTCCGCAGTTCCCAGCACTGCCACAGCACACACTCAGAGAACGTGTGCCGTGTTGTCGCGAGGGTCGATCCACATTGTCGCGTTCATTGAGTCAATTGGCACAGTTCGGCAATCGTTGCCTGCGAGTTTGTCGCTGGCATGACAATCGCCCTCACACTCATTCATGAAGATGATCGAATTTCTCTTTCTTGACTCGTACGGAACAGTACAAGGCAACAATGGGATCAGCAGTTAATCACGAATCCATTTCGAAGATTATGTCGAGCAACCCTGCTTACGATCGATAAAAGTAAGCCGGTTCCCAAAGTTCGCCAGTTGTTTGAGTCCGGAAACCATTAGCAGCTGCAAACATTCATGCACGAAGCTTTCGCGTGCGGGTTTCGCGAACCGTCAAAGCTCGACACGATACCCGCCAGCACCGAGCAGGAACTCCGCTGGTGGCGTCTTCCGTTTAAAGCATCGTCGGCACTTCACCTACGGGTGTGCTTGAAGCATCAGCTCGGCAGCTTCTCGACCTGTCATCCCAATGGAGATCCCCATCGCTTCCGCTTGAGGGGTGCAGCCCACGATCTTCGAGCCGAACAGATCTTCCGGCTCGACGAGCGGGTTGTCCGGAGTCCCTTTCGCGATGGCAATCGCCTGACCGAATTCGGCCGGCGTTGCCAGGTCGTAAATTCCACAACCGACGATACCAGCCGATGTGATGATCGAGCAATACTGTCCGTTCACCCAGCGATTACTGATGCCAATGGCCGTTCCATTTTCAAATATCAGTTCTCGACTGGTTGTACGCGGGAGTTTGTCAGACATCTGAGGCACCTTTGGATGTTTCACTGATTGTTTCAACTCTGTTGAGTATTGCGATACGCAAATTGAGTCAGCAAAGCCGGAAGATTGATCATGACGCCCAGCAGGTTGTAACTGATTCCTGAATCACACACCGTTACGCACCGGAATTCCAGAGAAGCAGGATTGATGTCCTCGCCATTAACTTCCGTATATTGACGCTGTTTTCCGAGCGCTCGTATAATGAAACAGTCAGGGCCACGCCGATAATCCAGTAACGACGCCCGCCTGATTTCCCTCTTACGGAAGCCTTCCCATGTTGACGATATTCGGTCCTTCAGATCGCAATTCCAGCCGTCTTTGTGATCAGCACTCGCGTCGCAGCTTTCTGACAGTTGGAGGCATGGCTCTTGGCGGAGTCGGTCTTTCGAATGTTTTTCGGGCAGAAGGCGAATCCAGAACGAATTCGTCGCACAAAGCGATTATCAACATCTACATGCCAGGCGGACCGTCTCACATGGACCTGTGGGACCTGAAACCTGACGCTCCGGCCGAAGTTCGCGGCGACTTCCGCCCCATCGCGACTAACGTTCCGGGAATCGAAATCTGCGAACTATTCCCGAAGATGGCTCAAATGATGGACAAGTTCGTGCCAGTTCGATCGATTTCCGACGCCGACGGTGGACACGACGGATATCAGTGCATGACCGGTCACCGACGCGGGGATCGAAAGCCTCCAGGAGGCTGGCCCGCTGCTGGTTCGTGGGTTTCACGTCTACAGGGTTCGGTCAACAACGCGGTCCCTCCTAATGTTTCGCTTATGTATACAACGGGAAACCGAACATGGGGCGAAACCGGCGACGGCGGATTTCTAGGTGTCGCAAACAGCCCGTTTAATCTTGTTGGCCGCAAAGCTCGCAGCAGCAACGAAAGCATGGTCCTGCAGGGGATCTCGCTGGAACGACTGCGGGATCGGGATCAGCTGGTACGATCGATCGACAACTTTAAACGAGCGACAGACACGACCGGCGTGATGGAAAGCATGGATATCTATTCGCAAAAGGCGATGGGAATCCTGGCAACCTCTAATCTGGCAGACGCACTTGACCTTTCCAAAGAGGATCCAGCTGTCGTCGCGAGGTACGGCAAGAGCGACGAAAAGTTTCAGCGAGACGGTGCTCCGAAGATGATCGAGAACTTCTGCATTGCCCGTCGACTGGTCGAAGCTGGAGCGCGTTACGTTTCGCTTAACTACAGCCGCTGGGACTGGCACGGTGGAGACGGCATGAATTTTCCGCGCTCGCGGCAGGAATTCCCACTGCTGGATCAAGGCTTGTCCGCACTGGTTACAGACCTGCACGAACGAGGTCTCGACCAGGACGTCTCCGTTGTCGTATGGGGCGAATTCGGCCGCACGCCACGAATCAATAAAAACAACAGCCGCGATCACTGGCCACGGGTTTCCTGTGCCATGATGGCTGGCGGCGGGATGCGCACCGGTCAGGTGATCGGTCGCACGAACCGCATGGGCGAACATGCCGTCGAGCGACCCGTAAAATTCCAGGAAGTCTTCGCGACGCTCTATAAGAACGCAGGACTCGACACCGGAGCTGTTCGAATCTTCGATCAGGGCGGCACTCCCAGATACCTTGTCGACAACGGCATCGAGCCAATTCACGAGCTGATCTGATTCAGTTCAGGTCCTCGCTTAAGATTGTATCCCGGGTAACTCACGCCACCGGGTAACT
>CALGTK010000471.1 GCA_937904325.1 uncultured Planctomyces sp. | reverse complement strand
CTGCAACGCTGAAGGGCAAACACTTTGGGTGAGACGCCGTGAATGGACTTCAACAAAGCTCGACAGTCGTTATCGGTATGCCCGCTCGTGGTCCCCTCCCGTGATCGTCGAAGACCAATTGGTCGTCGGGCAACCAGAGAGCCCAGCCATCGATTGCATGGATTTGAAAACCGGACGTTTGATCTGGCAACACGTCGAACCGGAACTGAGGCGAATTATTGCCTCGCCAGGCGATTCGCTGATTCTCGAAACCCGCGAAGGTCTCAAGAAAATTTCATCAGTTACCGGGCAATCTATCTGGCTCTACTCCGCAGCTGATCTGCTGGACGGAATTGCTGTTGGCACGCTCGAATCGATAGACAAAGCACCTTCCGGCAATGCCAGGCAACCAGGTCGAAGTGCGATTCTCGCCGTTCGGCATGTCGCTAACCAGGACGGTAGCGCCAATACCATGGTCCCGACGTTAGTTTGGATCGATGCGGAGACTGGCCAGGAAATCGCGAGGCAGCGATTCCTTAGCCTTGCCGATCGCGAAGCGAGAGTCGGCCCGTTCCTGATTACCAAAGATCGTTTATTTGCTTTCGCGGGAAAGAATCGGAAGGAAGGGAAACGGGACATCATTGAGTTCGTTCCAGAACCTGAAAGGCCACTTTCGTCGCCCATTGATCAGAACCTGCTGGCCCCATGGCTTCCTGAATTCCTGACAGCAACGTTTCCTGACAATCATTCCGGTCGACCAAATCTCATCGTAACGACCACGCAACGTGATGTTCGGAACGGTCTCGACGCCCTTTGTCCCGGTTGGCTGCTGGTTGGCCCGCCTCAGCCTGACGGCTTTGGAAAACGCGATGTACACCGTGGCCAGAAAGACGTACTTGGTTTGCGTCTGCAGCCTCTCAGGCTCACGCCTGAGGATGAGCAGGCGCTGGCCGACACACCGATCAACTCCATCCGCTTGATTCGCGACGCCTTTGTTCCAGCCAGTGGCGAACAGGCTCTTCGATTCAAGGCTGGCCATGATTCCGGTCAGACCTGGAATCTGACTGTCGACGTGAACGGTCAGCAGGTTCACTCGTCAATTGTCAGTGACGAGACTTCACCGGCCGGCTGGACATCAATTCATACCAGTTTGAAACGATGGGCTGGTCAGAATGTCCGCATCATGGTGACTTGCTCGGTCAATCAGAATGCCGGGCAGACGTCGGTTTTCCTGAGCGAGATGAACTCTTCCACGCTCTCGCGACAGGATACGAAGAATTAACGACGAGCCAGAACCTGCTGATAAACGTCGCGTATCTGAGCGGTCATCGTCTGATGCCGAAAGACGTCTGTGAAACGAGCCCGTCCGTTTTCTCCCAGTCGGATTCGAAGTTCGGGAGATTCGGCAAGTTCACAGATCGCGTCAGCAAGGCCGGTTATTTCTTCGACAGGCAGCAGGTAGCCGGTTTCTCCTGGGATGACGACTTCGCGAGCACCGTCCACGTCGTAACTGACAACCGGTTTCCCGGAGATCAGAGCTTGAGGGAGGACCCGAGCAAGACCTTCCCACTCGCTGGTGTGCACAACGATTTCTGCCGCGTTGACAAGTTCAGGAATCTGCTCCGGCGGAACCAGGCCGGTCAGAATGAAATGCTCCGACAATCCGAGTTCACTGATTCGTTGCTCAAACTGTTCTCGCAGAATTCCGTCACCAATCAGAACGAATCGGACATTGGGGCATCGATCGATCACGGTCCGAGCAGCCTCGATCAGAAAATTGTGCCCCTTGAGGTGAAACAGGCGAGCGACTTTCGCAACGGCGATTTGATCTGGTTGCAGGCCAAGCTGCTCTCGGACTTCGTCACGGCTGCGAGAAGGATTTAGAAAAGGATCAACATCCATCCCGCTGTAGACCGTCGTGAACCTGTCACGCGGCGCAATTCCGGCTTCAACATACTGATCGGTCAATGAGTCACAGACACTCAAGAATACGTCGGTTTTTAGGGCAGCCCAGCGTTCCAGTTGGCAATAGACGTTGAACGCCAGAGCTGACTGACCGCGATGAAACGAAGCACCGTGGATTGTGTGCACCGCTGGGAGACCAGCCTTAGCGGCTGCGTACCGCCCAATAATTCCAGCCTTCGAACTATGCGTGTGGACGATGTCGGGGCGAAGTTCGCGGAACGTTTCGATCAGTCGTCGATAACTCACCCAGTCCATCAGCGGATAAATGCTTCGTCGCAATTCAGGAATCTCAATGATTCGAAATCCGACTTCCCGTGCCCGATCCATCAGGCTGCCTTCAGGCCCGATAGCCGGACCCGTGATCAGCGTGACCTCGTCACCAAAGTCGCGATGCTGATCTTCGCACGTAAAAAGCGTGTTCTGCTGTGCCCCGCCAATGATCATTCGAGTAATCACATGGGCAACATGCATAAAATTGTTCCGGTCGTGTGACTCTTTGGGAAGAACTTCAAGATCCAAACGAGGAACGCTGGAGACTACTCGCGTGGCAGTTTGTCGATGGCATCGTGCGAGCCGACAAGCATCAGCAAGTCGCCTGCCTGGATAAGATCATCAGGTCGCGGGACGCTGATGATTTCCGGCGATGTGATCGATGTGGATTCTTCGTCTGACTCTTCCACCGAAGCCGGGGCCTTTTGCCGCTTGATGGCAACCAGGTTGACGTCGAATTTCGTCCGCAGTCCGAGGTCCTTCAGGCCGATGCCCAACCACGATGTGGGGGCTTCAGTCTCAACCATAGAATAACCTTCGGCGAGATCGATCACGTCGGTCAATCGAGGATTAGCAAGACGACGAGCCATTTGCTCGCCGGCGCTGGTTTCAGGCTGAATAACTTCGTCCACTTCGATCTGCCTGAAAATTTCTGCATGAAACGAAGTCTGAGCACGGCAGATGATTCGTGGGACTCCAAGCTTGCGAAGGATGACGGTGGTCAGCAGCGACGCTTCGAAGTTTTCGCCGATGGACACGACGCAGACGTCGACTTTGTCGATGTCCTGAGCGTCCAGCGCGTCGCGATCATTTGAATCGAGGCGAACGGCCAGGTCGACGTCGTCCTTGATTTCGTTAACCAGTTGCATATTTCTGTCAACGGCGATGACCTGTGCGCCCAGCCGCGAAAGGTTCCTGGCCAATGCCATTCCAAAACGCCCCAGTCCGATGACAGCAATTCTTCGCAACGGTCTATCTCCAGATTGATCATCGAAAATTATTCGGTAGCCGTTGAAATGTCGGTTTCGACGCTGGCCACCGGGGTGTCAGACTCGACTCGTTCAATACTCACTTGAAACTCGTCGAGACGGTAAAGCAATTGCCGCGGCAAGCGACAGTGAAACTTTACTTGTTCATTGTCATATACCGTATTGGCGATTTCAGAATGCTCGTTGAGAAAATGGTGAAGTCGTCCGTCTCCAACGTGTCCATCGATCTTAAGCTCAACAGCTCCTTCGCCAAGTCGTTCGGCAACTGCAACATACAATCGGTCAAATCCCTCGCCAGTCGCAGCACTGACCGTTATTGCATTCTCAAACTTGACACGCAGTACGTCTACGATTGAGCGATCATCCATCGCGTCACACTTGTTAAGAATAAGCAGCATATTTTCATGCGAAACGCCCAGTTTGTCGAGTACGCTGTTGACCGTATCAATCTGCTTTTGTGCCTGAGGATGGCTGGCGTCGACGACGTGCAGCAGCAGTTCCGCGTATCTGGCTTCTTCGAGAGTAGACCGGAACGATGCGACCAGGTGATGCGGCAGGTCTCGAACAAAGCCCACAGTATCGCTTAGCAGGACATCGCCCCATGACGGCAGTGACCATTTTCTCGTACGAGTATCCAGGGTCGCAAAGAGTTGATCGGCGACATAAACCTCGGCACCAGTCAGAGCGTTCATGAGTGTGCTCTTGCCTGCGTTTGTATATCCGACCAGCGAAACGGTCATATGATCGCTTCTTTGGTGCACCATCCGGCCGCGATGCTTCTCGACACTTGACAGCTTGCGGCGGAGTTCTGTGATTCGCTTATCGACCAGACGTTTGTCGGTCTCAAGCTGCTTTTCACCCGGTCCACGACCCGCGCCGACACCGCCTTCGATTCGTTCGAGGTGAGTCCACAACCGTTTCAGCCGCGGCTGAAAATATAGCAATTGCGCAAGTTCTACCTGCAGCTTGGCTTCGTAAGTCCGGGCTCGGCTGGCAAAGATGTCGAGGATGACTTCGCTGCGATCTACGATGACCGTGTCGAGTTCCCGTTCCAGGTTACGGCCCTGGCTTGGGCTGAGATTGTTGTCGAAAACGACCAGCTCGGCCCCGAGCGATTCGGCCATTATTCTTAGTTCTTCGACTTTTCCCTTACCCATTAGCGTGGCGGGGTGCGGCATCCTGCGTTTCTGGATCAATTGCCCGACGACCTGAACTCCGCCGGTTTCGACAAGCCCTCGCAGCTCTTTAAGTGGATCTTCCTCGTTGCTTTGCTCGGAATCTTCGAGAACCACTGCCGCCAGAACGGCCTTTTGATTCTTGACTTTTAGTTTTTCGCGTTTCGGCTCAGCCAAGAGTTTGTTTACCTTGGTGTTCTTGCGTGGGTGGTGCGACGCTGGCGGCTGCATACTTTATGAAGTCGCCGGACGATTGTCAGTGTAGGGGGAGATGATCGCTGAATCCATAATCGCTGCTCAAGCTTCTACCGTGTGCCTGACTGTTTTGTTGCCGCGTAGACAGCAACGGGACGAATCCGGTTCGGACTGAATCGATTTCAGTCTTATGGAAAGTTCGGATGAACCTCGACATCGTTCAATTGGTCTGACGCCGAGCTTCGTTAGACTGTCTCGCTGAAATCCCCTGTTAGAGTACATCCAGAAGTGCTGTGCAGGAGACCACCGAGGAAACAAAGGTCCTGCTGAGTCCAGGCGTCTGCACAGAAACCATGAACGTGGTCAAATTGAGCGGTTTTCCCCAATGAGCTTTCGGTCAGTTGAAATCGATCTAAATTTCACCAGTTACTGAATTGGACTAGTCGATGAGTGAACGATGGATCGCGGACCGGATGCACAACATTGACGCCTCTGGCATCCGGAAGGTGTTTGACCTCGCCGCCAACATGACAGAACCGATCAACCTGAGCATCGGGCAGCCTCATTTTGATACGCCGGACGAAGTGAAAGAGTCACTCTTTGACGCCGTTCGCGAAGGAAAGAACGCTTACAGCCAAACGCAGGGGATCGCTCCACTGCGTGAGAAACTGGAAGCCCGAGTGACCGCCGAATTTGGTCACGCAGATCGCCAACTCTTCATTACCAGCGGCACCAGTGGAGCGCTGATGTTGACTCTTTCAGCGTTGGTCAACCCCGGCGATGAAGTTATCGTTTTCGACCCGTATTTCGTGATGTATAAGCATTTGACGGCGATGTCTGGCGGGAAAGTCGTGCTGATCGATACTTACCCCGATTTCAAGATTGACGTCGAGAAGGTAAGAGACGCGATTACTGATCGGACGAAGATTATTCTGTTTAACAGTCCTTCGAATCCGACGGGGACTGTCTCCAGCGTGGAAGAGATGAAGGCTCTGGCTGAATTAGCCAAAGAAAAAGACGTAGCTTTGCTTAGCGACGAAATCTATCGGTCATTCTGCTACGACGATAAATTCGTCAGCCCGGCAAGATGGAACGAAGACACGATCGTCATCGATGGATTCAGTAAGTCTCACTCGATGACGGGCTGGAGGTGCGGCGTTGTCCACGGCCCAGTTCACGTAATGCAGCAAATGACGAAGCTGCAGCAATTCACGTTCGTCTGTGCGCCTCATCCGGTGCAATGGGCAGCACTTGCGGCTGCCGATTACGACATCAGCGGGCGGGTCAAAGAATACCGCGAGAAACGTGATTTCATGGTTCGCGAACTTTCTGCCAACTATGAGATCAAAGGCGCCGACGGGGCATTTTATTTATTCGTGAAAGCTCCGTGGGGGACAGCCACTGAGTTTGTCAAAGCAGCCATCGACCAGAACCTGCTCGTAATTCCTGGAAACGTCTTCAGTTCGCAGGATACGCATTTCCGGATTTCTTACGCTGCGGAAAACTCAACGCTCGAACACGGTGTCGAAGTCCTGAAGAAAATTGCAAAAGGCCCTGCGTCGTAGAAAACAGTTCTGGCTCTACGGGACCAGACAACTGGCCGTGTGCAAACTTCACAGCACGTCATGCTCAAAAAACACGATTAATCGACAATGGCGGTCTGCAGTCGAAGCAGTTCTTCAACGGTCGTTTCTCCGCGAAGCACTTTGCGTCGTGCTGCATCTTCCAATGTCATCATGCCATTTCTGACGGCGATTTCCCGCAGGTCATCCTGGCCATCTGCACGCAATACGGCCTGACGTAGCTCAGGAGGGAACGTCAGGACTTCGAAGACACCGGTTCGGCCGGAATAACCTGTTGAGAAACAATTGTCACATCCGCTACCGCGGACCAGTTTCGTCCTGGCAGCTTCCTCATCAGACAACTTGAGAGCAGCAGCAGCAGCAGCATCCGGAGTGTATTCTTCGTGACAGTCAGGGCAGATTTTTCGAATCAACCGTTGCGCGATCACACACTTCAAGGCGTCGACGATGAACATCTGCGAAACGCCGAATTCACGGAAGACGTCAATCACCGCGAGACAGTCGTTGGCGTGCAGCGTGCTGAGCACGGTTACCCCGGTCAGTCCCGCACGAACCGCAATTTGGGCAGTTTCAGGATCGCGGATTTCTCCAACCATCATGACGTCCGGATCCTGACGAAGAACGCCACGAAGGCACTTAACGAAGGTAAAGCCAATCTTCGTATCGATCTGAATCTGGTTGATACCATCCATGTGACGTTCGACAGGATCTTCGATTGTCACGACGCTTTCGGTTGGCCGGTTTCGCATCGTCAGAGCGCTGTAGACTGTCGTGCTTTTACCTGAACCGACAGGCCCAACCGAAAGAAACACACCATACGGTACGTCAACCAACTTCTTGATCTTTTCAAGTTGCTCAGTTTCGAAGCCGAGTTCATCGAGCTGTGTGAAAGATTGCTCGTCAGGCATCAGACGCAGTACGAGCCGCTCGCCATAAATCGTCGGCCCGCCACCGACTCGTATGTCTCGCTGATGCTTGATGACCGATTTTGAAATGTGGCCGTCCTGAGCTACTCGTCGCTCAGTGATATCCATATCGGCCATAATCTTCAGTCGAGAAATTACTTGAGCCGTCAGCTTTTGTGGAAGCTGCATCACGTCGTGCAGCATGCCGTCGACACGAAGCCGAACTCGCAGCCCGTTTTGATTTGGGTCGATGTGGATGTCAGTGGCGTTGAGCTGAAACGCGCGTTCAAGCAATAGATCGACCAATGGTGCCGGGCCGACAACGTCGATCAGTTCCCGCAGTTCTTCCTGTAGAGCTTTCTGCCGAATTTCCAGCCCGCCAGTTGCTGCCGATGTTCCGGTTGTTGATTCAGTCGACATCAGTTTTCTCCTGGTGAATCTTCAACGCCATCATCTTTTGTGAAGCCAGGCTTCGATCCGATTTGAGCGGTCGCTCGAATCGTGCAAAGACGAGACAAGGTAATTTGAACTCATTTCAAAACGACCCGAAGGTGCACTTCTTAAAATTCTGGAATTCGGCCTAGAGCTTCGGCAATGGTGACGCCAGCAGCGATAATGACCAGCAGAACTCCAAGTAAGCGCCAGACGCGCTGGTCACGAAAAATCGCGACCAGGCCGGCGATGATTGCAACACCCCCGCAGGTCAATGCGAGCGTTTTCGCCGTTTGCGGATCGAGTTGCAACAGTTGCTTTCTAGGAGCAACAACAAACAACAGGGCTCCTGCAGCCGCCACCCAACCCAGAATTGCGAGAAAGAAAGCGGCCATCGGAGATGCGGGCGAAAACTTCTTAACGCCGAGCATGTGCTCAGCCTCTTCGTGTGAATCGACGATTTCCCAGATTCGAGTCAGCCCGGCGATTTCAAGAACCTCGCCGATCATCAAGTTGGTGTTGACGACCACCATCTTACCGTCTTTTTCCTGAACGGCCTTCCAGAGCTTTACAATCAGCGCAACTACCGAGCTGCCCATAAACTCAAGACGTGTCAGGTCCATGAGAAAGTTTGGATGGTCCAGCGCAGCCAGTTTTTCTTTAATTTCGTTGCCAGCTAACTCGATGTCGCCCCATCGGCAATCACCGAGAGAAGGATTGAAAGCAACGAGGGCATAACTTTTCGAGGTGTCGAATTCGTAAGGTGGTGCTTCAGCCATCCTGGGTGCGATCTCCCGAAAGAGGCGGCAAGCTGCCTACCTTGATTTCTACTTCGACGAGACGTTGGTCGCCCAACTTGTCCGGAGCCACGATTAAAACAAGCAATAGTGAAAAAGGCCCGGATCTCGACATCAAATTTTAATCCACCGTGAAGTCCACGTCAGATACTCCGCAAGTTAGCTAATCGCAGGCAGTTACCAAAGGCGATTCTCCTCGAAACTTTTTCGGAATTGGCAGGGCTCGCGTGTCGACGCTCCATCATCCCGTGCATGACAACGGTCGTGTGAGCGACTTGCGGGCGGACGTCAATCTTTTGTCAGGTAGTTTTTGCGAATTTTTGAACGTCTCCGGCCGAAGTCTGACTCGTTGACCGTCTTTGTCGACCGATTCCTCCCCATTATCCTGTGCGAGTATCTGTTATGTAATCCCGGAACCTTGACGGTGCGTACAGATCCGGGAGACTCCCGCCGGTCCCGGTATTTTCGGATGCCAGTTGGCCCTGGCGGCTAGAGAGTTTAGCCACTCAGCTTAGAAAACTCGGCGGGTAGCTATATGGAGCCCGCCATTCAGGTACCGTTATCTCGTGTTGCAGATTGCAGAAATCTACAAGTCCATTCAGGGTGAGGGAGAATTCACCGGTACGTCGTCGGTTTTTGTACGGACGACGGGCTGCAACCTGCGCTGCTGGTTCTGCGACACTCCGTTTACGTCGTGGGAGCCGGAAGGCGAGCAGCAGAGCATCGACCATGTGCTGTCGCAAGTAGCCGAACTTGAGGTGGAACATGTTGTAGTGACAGGCGGCGAGCCTCTGCTTCTTCCAGACATTGTTCCTCTGACCGCCGAACTTCGATCGCGAGGTCACTTCGTTACACTCGAAACTGCCGGTACGGTATTTCGAGCGGCCACGACCGACCTGATGTCGATCAGCCCGAAACTTGCCAACTCGACTCCAGGCGTCGATCGCTCACCGGCCTGGTCGAAACGGCACGAGGAATTACGTCATCGTCCGGTTGTGATCCGCAGTCTCATTGCCGAGCCACGGTATCAGTTGAAATTTGTCATCGACGTTCCGACCGACGTTGCTCAGGTCGAAGAATGGCTCGTCGAGTTCCCGGAGATCGACCGCGGCCGGGTTTGGCTGATGCCTCAGGCAACAACTCGCGAAGAACTTTCGGCAAAGACCGACTGGATCGAAGCTGCCGCAATGGAAAATGGATTCCAGTTCACATCGCGGTTGCACATTGAGCAATATGGAAACGCTCGTGGATATTGATCCATCATGACGTTGAAGTAACCGTTAAGATTTTCGGTCGACAGAACCGGACTACAATGCCTGATGCCGAACCAGTCGGCCAGCATCGTCGAGCGATAAAAATACACCAGCGGCGAGTCCACCAACGAGGGCCGCACCGAATGCTGCTTCTTCTCGGTGTTGAGTTACCACTGCGTTCTGACCAAATCGTCGCGCAACCGCGTCCGCTAGAATCGAATTCTTCCGTAAGCCATTTCCGGATCCGACCAGCGTTGCTGGTTCGTTGTGCTGCCCGGTGATCTCGAAGATCTGATCCCGCGCGTCGCGATAGTTATCCGCCATTCCCTCGAGAACTGATCGAGCAAAATTGGCCGGTGTCAGACTGGCCGGCGAAATACCCGTGAACGAGCCTGTCTGCAAAGGGTTCGAGCGTGTCCCCGAAAAAGTTGGCATACACTGGAGCCCCTGGGAGTCAGGCTCCGCTTTTGCCGCGAGTTCCACGAGTTGGCTGTAGAGTGGACGGTCGACGTCAGCACCAAAGAGTTGGGCTCCGAGTTGCCTCGCAAAGTTTTCCACCACCTGAAACGACCATCCGCCGGCCAGGCCAACGTTTGACAGCAGGTTGCCCTGAACTGGAAATGGCCGCAGTTCAACCGGCGGCGCAAAGTCCGTTCCTTCAGTAAACACAGCAACTTGAGCACCGGTCCCAATGTTGAGTAGAACGCTGGATCGGCGTTCGGCGACGCTGCCCAGAAAACTTGCTTGATGATCACCGATCGGCACCGACACAGGAGTCCCCTGGAGAAGCCCGTCAACGTAGTGACCGACCAATTCGCCAGCCGGGCGATCGGCTTCCTGAACCACAGGCAGCTGATCACGACGAAACCCCAGGTTCACCAGTACGTCGCCGTCCCAGTCGCGAGAAACAACATTCATGATCCCGCCGGAAGCCGCCACTGAAGGATCAGTCAACAACTCACTATCGGTGAGCATCGCGACAAACAGGTCCATGATGAAACAGGCTTTGCTACCTTTCGGAACCAGGTTCTGTTGATTTAACCAGAACAGCGTCGTACCAAGAAACCCGGAATTCAGTCGACATCCCAACCGGCTCAGCGAAGCTACACCGCAACGAGAGCGTGTTTCTTCAACCCAGCTCATATCGCGGCCAGGCATTGACTCGTTGCCTCGTTGATCCTGCCAGTTGATCAGCGGAGTCAGAGGTTTTTGACTCGCATCGACCAGTACCATGCCATGTTGCTGCCCTGTTACGCCGATGCTGCAAATGTGCTGCTCAACGACCGAGGAATTGGTGGCAATCTTCGACAAGCATTCAATACCAGATCGTAAAACGGCCTCAGCATCCCACTCTGATCGTCCGAGTCTTCGTCCCTCGTCAGACGTAACGTTTCCGCCAGTCGGCATCGCCGAAGATGCTACAACTCGCCCGGATTCAGAGTCGACAGCGATGCACGTCGTCTTGGTGGTTCCGAGGTCAATCCCCAGCAGCAACGGCATTTTAGTGTCTCCAAATGCAGCACAAAGCGAATGCGACAGGTTCATCGATCCCTAATCGAGGTACTGAATCCGTTTTTGCATCTCAACATTGAAGCTCTGATACCGTGTCAACAGGTTGTCCGGAGAAAACAGATGAGACTTGATGGCTTCCATATCTTCGTGCCCGATCGCATTTTTGAAGATAGGGGCAAAATACTGGCGACCGAGTTCCGATGGCTGAAATCTTTGCTCGCTGTACAGCGATGAATGGACTTCTCTGGCGTGGATTGTCCCCCACTGGTCACGCAACTTGTTCGCGGAAAGTTGTCCGGTTGTAAATCCGAATTCTTCTGTCCAATTCAGAGTGGCAAGATGATTGTTCTGCTTGCGATTTAGAATTTCGACGGCTTCGCCACCAAGCTGAGCCCCGTAGAAACGGTCAAATAGAATCGGCCGGCCGCCCCGCTGAGTGTGCCCAACCTTTCGCGTGAACACCGCCGACTTCGCTTCGTCGTGCCGTTGGTTCTTGCGGAAGTAATCGTCGCCCAGTTCCTTGATCAGAATTTCGGCGAGACGTTCGGCTGCACCACTGAAGAGAATATTTCCGGCAGGATCGACACTCTTGGACTTCGCACCAAGCTGTCCTTCAGCATCCTGGACACCTTCCCCCACGACAATGACGACGTGCTTCTGCATGTCGTAAAGCTCTCGCACCCGCCTGATCACTTTCGGGTAGTCCAGTTCAACCTCGGGAATCAGAATCATGTCTGGCTGCCCGTAGGCGGCTCCCAGCGCGATGTAACCGGAGTCGCGTCCCATCACTTCGACAATAGCGATTCGGCGATGGCTTTCCGCAGTCGTGCGAATTCGCTCGATACTCTGCGCGACGACGAATACCGCGGTGGCATATCCCGGCGTCACATAGTTGACGATTTCGCCCAGCGAAACCGCGTCACGGGTCGAAGAGTGTCGATATCCATCATGGATGGCATCGTTCTCGTCTTTCACCCATTCATTCGGCTCGTCGATGTAGTTCAGGCCGAGATCGTTGTCGATCGTTTTCGGAGCAAGGACGCAAGGAAAGTATTCACTCAGCGGTTGCATTCCATTGATCGTCCCGTCGCCACCGATGCAGATCAGGCCGTCAATCTTCAGCCTTTCCATTCTTGCAGCCACTGACTGCAACTGCTTTTTGTCGTTCGAGTCGATGTACGTTCGCGACGCACCGATGAGCGTTCCGCCCTGGCACGGGTCAAGTTCCGGGATTGTCGAAAACAGTGGATTCAGCCGAACGTGAGGCAACTGAGGACTGATCATCCCGCCGAAGCCCTTGATCAAACCGTAGACTTCGATGCCGAGCTCATTGGCTTTCTGCACAGCGCCGAAGATTGTTGCGTTAAGGGCGGGTGTGTCGCCGCCAGCGGTCAAGATCGCAATTCTTTTCATCACAGATTCTCGTCATAGCTTGAATAACGACTGAAGTTTGCAGACTCTCAAATCATCTTGAGGCAGATGGCCAGAAAGCTACCATATGTGCAGTATTTGAGTATTTTGTGGTCTTCCAGCCACGAGTCATAGCACAGATGATCCACCCAGACTGCCGCAATTTTCGAAAACCACGGACGACTGATTCGGAGACAGAGAAATGAAATTTCTGACTGGATGTGTTTGCTCGGCGGTTCTCGGCAGTTTCTTCACCATTTGGATGCTGGACGGACAACAGGTAAACCGAGGCTCGGCCGTCGCTCAGGAGATTCCCGGCCAGCCAGGGTCGCTGTCTCCGCTTCAGGTTCCTCGCCCGGCGGCCACCAGCGTTGAGAAATATTTCAACGCGGATGGCTTGAGTCCTGAAGAAGCCATCAACGTTTCTGTCTACGAGCAACTTCACAAAAGCGTCGTTAACATCACGACACGCAGCACTCGAGTCGACTCGTTTTTCTTCACTGAACAGACCTCGGAAGGGACTGGTTCGGGCTCAGTCATCGACAGTTCCGGCCACATTGTTACTAACTGGCACGTTGTCGCCGACGCACGCAACATCGGCGTCACCCTTTACAACGGCGAAACGTACGAAGCTCGTGTCGTCGGTTACGACCCGCCGAATGACATTGCGATCATCAAGATTGACGCTCCCAACGGCGTTCTGTTCCCAATCACGATGGGTGATTCCAGCAAGCTGAAAGTCGGCATGCGGGTCCTCGCGATCGGCAATCCGTTTGAACTGGAAAGAACACTGACGACCGGCATCGTTTCCAGCTTGAATCGCTCGATCCAGGTCCAGGAAAACTGGTCGATCAAATCAATCATCCAGATCGACGCGTCGATCAACCCTGGCAACTCCGGTGGTCCACTGCTTGATCTGCACGGCCGACTGATCGGCATTAACACAGCTATAGCCAGCCGCACCGGACAAAGTGCTGGTGTTGGATTTGCGATTCCAGTTAACCTGGTCTCACGAGTCGTCCCTGAACTGATTGCGCACGGCCGAGTCTACCGCGCAGAAATCGGAATTCAGCGAGTCTTCGAAACAGAAGAGGGCTTACTTGTCGAACGACTGACTCCCGGCGGTGCCGCTGAACAGTCTGGAGTCCGAGGCCCCACACTCCTTCGTCAGCGGCGAGGCCCGTTCGTCTTTGAGCGACTTGACCGTAGTTCAGCCGACCTGATTATCGCTGTTGACGGAAAGAAAGTTCAAACCGTCGCTGACTTCCGAGAAGCCATTGAAAGTCTGAAACCCGGCGACATTGTTCAGCTGACCGTCCTCCGCCAGGACCAGCAGATCAACGTCCGAGTCCAACTAGGCGGCGGTCCTCCGAAAGCCGGGGCATCGGCAGTTAGACCAACTCGCTGATCACCGAGCCTTGTGGAAGCATTTTCATTGGGCGTCCCTGAGTCACGAATTCCGCGTGAGGCTCCAGGCCCAGAGCGTGGTAGACGGTCGCGACAAAATCGGGGACCGATACTGGCCGATCTGCAGGGACGGCTCCAAACTTGTCGCTGGAGCCGATCACTTGCCCGGTCTTCACTCCGCCGCCGCCCATTGTCAGGCTAAAACAACGCCCCCAGTGATCGCGGCCTGGTCCTTTCTTATCCGTGTTGATCTTCGGCGTTCTGCCGAACTCACCCGCCGTAATGACGAGCGTGGTTTCGAGTAGCCCTCGGTCGTCGAGATCGTTCAACAGAGCTGAGTAACTGTTGTCGTAAATCGGCAGTTGAATATCCAGGTGCGGGAAGATGCCCCAGTGATGGTCCCAGGCGTAAATGCCTGTGTCGACGTAACCCTGAATCGTCACGAACCGCACACCGGCCTCGACCAGGCGACGAGCCAGCAGCATGCCCTGTCCAACGCGGTTGCGTCCATAAGTGTCTCGTAGTTTTTCAGGTTCCCGTGAAAGATCGAACGCTTCCTTCGCTTTCCGTGAAGTCGCCAGGTTCAACGCCTGTTCGGTAAACGTGTTGTGAGCAGTCGCGAATTCAAGCTGCCGCTCGCTTTGGGCCTGAAATTGATCGAGCGATTGAAGCAGGCTCGTGCGATCGGCCAGACGACTGATGTCAACGTCGGGCGCCGAGTCAAATTCCTTGACCGAGAAACCCGGTGTATTTGGATTCTGGTTGATCACGTACGGGTTGTGAGTGCGTCCGAGAAATCCGCCGAAACCCGGAGCGCTGTACGAGGGATGCTTCATGTCTCCCATGTGGACAAACGGCGGAACCGGAGCCCCCTGCTTCTGCTGCAGGCTAAGCACCGACCCGATTCCGGGCGCCTGGACATTTCGATCCAGCTCGCTGCCACACATGATGTGGACGTCGCCTTCGCCGTGCTTGGACGTGTAGGAATGCATCGAGCGAATCAGCGAAAACTTGTCGGCACACGTACTTAGCTTCGGCAGCTGGTCGCTCAACTGCAGTCCAGGCAGGTTCGTCGAAGTTGGATCGTACTTTCCGCGGATTTCGTCCGACATGTCCGGCTTCATATCGTACATGTCAATATGGCTGGCGCCGCCCTGTAAAAACATGAAGATCACGTTGATCTGTTTGCGGCCGGACTGAACCGCCTCACTCGCCAGCACGTCCGGCAACGCGATGCCCA
>CALGTK010000470.1 GCA_937904325.1 uncultured Planctomyces sp. | reverse complement strand
GAATACCGTGGCAGCAGGGTCGGGCTATGCCTATCGACCTGCTGGGGCTCCCAAGGCGTCAACGTCGGCGATCGGCGTTCTTTGCCGCATGTATACAGGTGCCCAAAGGTCGGATCCGAGGCTGAAGACCAACATTAATTATCTTACTGGTGAAGGCCCCAGTCGTGGCGATATGTACTACAACTATTATGCAACGCAGGCGATGTTTGCCTGGGGTGATGAAAAAGGTGATGGCGGACTGAAGCTCTGGACGCAGTGGAACGACAAAATGCGCGACATGCTGGTCGCTTCTCAAGGGAAAACCGGTCATTCAAAAGGAAGCTGGAACAGTGGGGGGCATGCCCAGGGCGGCCGGCACTTTGACACTTGCCTCTCCGCGATGACTCTTGAAATTTACTACCGTAAACTGCCGGTCTATCAGCGACTCTCGTTGGAGCCGATCGAGCTGAAATAGCGTTCAGATCAGATCGATTTGTCGTGGGCGCGCAGGCGAGTAGCCGGTTGTCGACAGCATTCTCGACGGATGCCCTCTACCCATACACACATGTTTTCCGCTTGCGCGGGAATAACGTGATAAACTGGTAGCATGGAATTCTGCTCAATCCGTGTCACACTTGAATTCAGGAGCCAGCAGATTCACACTGCCAGGTGGCTGCAACGGCAGTTTGGCACTTCAAGTCCACATTCCTTCCAATTCAGCATCCAGCGATGAGCGATTCGTTTGATCCATACTACATCTGGTTAGGGATTCCCCCCAAAGATCAGCCGCCAAATCATTATCGGCTGCTGGGGATTCAGGAACTGGAAGAGAATACGGACGTCATCGACGCGGCGGCCAACCGCCAGACGACCTATCTGCACGAGATGGCTGCTGGTCCACATCGCAAGGAATCACAGCAACTCCTCAACGAGTTAGCCGGGGCACGACGTTGCCTGTTGAATCCCGAACAGAAGCGACAATACGACGCGAAATTGCTGGCCGAACGGGCTTCTGCAGAAGCGGCAGCGGTTCCAGTTGCCCAGGCCGTCACATCGCCGGTTCCATTGATTGATACTGGTGAGATCCCCGGTTCAGAGCTTCCAGATTTCGATTTTTCGGCGGGGGCGGCGTCTGAAGTTGAGCCCGGAACTGATACCGCTCTGGCTGCGAATTCCCAGCCGAACCAGCACGTACCGCAGCAGAAGCTTCCCGCAAAATCTGGTGCCTCAGATGCGGATGCCGGAGAGGACGGGGCGGTTCCCGGCAAGCCGATTCCGCGTCAATGGATTATCACGGGATGCTCAGTTGTCGTCGTGGCGATCATTGCTTTCGTCTTGACCAACGGATCCGACACTGCCCGTAAGAAACAGCCAACGAGTACATCGACTCGATTGGATGACAGCGGAGGAACAGTCACCTCGCCTGGTTCTGGTGATACTTCGCCCGGGAAATCGAAAGACGGAAGCGCGAAAGTCGACGTTGACGATGGTCGTAGCCTGTTCGATCAGATAGATGTTTCGGAGAGCTCTTTCAAAGCTCCGCAGCAATTCGGCGGCAAAGAGAAGCAGGCAAAGAAAAAAAAGTGACGATGTCATTTGTTGCTTTGCACAGTCCTGTTTTACGCCAGCGGTTCACTCTTTCGAACTGCTTGTCATGCTATCTGGATTGAGATGCCAGAAGCGGACGTGGCCGATGGCCAGCAGCGCGAGGATCGACAGTCCGCTGATCCACATTCCGTTGTATACGCTGGTGGGATGGTAGGACCATTTGATCGTGTGATCGCCAGCCGGGATGTCGACCGCTCGGAACATCCCTTCGAAGCGGTAGCCCTCTGCGGGTTCACCGTCGACGGTTGCCATCCAGCCGGGGAAGTAGAGGTCTGTCATGACGACTGTGGCCGATTTTGATGACGACACTTCGATCGTTGCGGAATTCGCCAGGTGCGAAGTTAACTCAACTTTCTGACCAGGCCTCTGATCTGCAAAGGCTACTCGGCTTCGCGAGTTCAGGATTTCTGTGAGATAGATCGGCTCGTTAGCCCCACGAGCCCACGACGGGTTCAGAAACGGATCGGGTTGCTGCCAGACGAGCCGTGTCCCTGCGACGCTGCCTCGTGGAAAGTTGCTGACGACATGAGGATTCTCAAACGACACAACGTGTGTGATTCCGGCGGAGCGGCACCAGTCGATGAAGGTCGGCGTTAAGCCTTCGAATGGCGGCGCTTTCAGTTTTTCGTCGTAGTACTCTGCAGGTCCGATTCCCAGATACTCAGGTACGGATGAGTGTCCCAGAAGATTCAGTAGATTCGGGCCGGGGCCGTAGAGTCGCGGCGTGCCTGGATAATTGTCAAGAATCTGTCGTACCGGACTGTGTTCGACATTCGGTATCGGCGAATTCTCAAGCAAAGCAACGACGGTAACAACGCGTGAGACGTACCACAGGTCGGCGGCGGTCAAAGCAAAAACTATTCCGCAAAGCACGCGCTGCTTTGATTGAGATCGGTTCTTGAGGACCGTACCGGCAGCTTTGCCAGCAATCAGGCCGACACCGAGCGCGGCGAGAATCCCCCATCGCGCGGGGCCTCGGAAGAAACCGAAGCCGGGCAGATGCTGAGCGAACGGAACCAGCAGCCCCGTTGCGTAAATGATGCCCAGAATGCTGAGCAGCAGCCACGTCGCTGTGAAGCGGTTCAGGATCGCACTTCGGTGCCGCGCAGAAAACAGGGCACCAGCAAGGACGAACAGCGGCACGAGTCCGAAGTAAAGATGTGCCTCGGTGTGGTTGGTCGCGGCCGGGTTCGACATGAAGGTCAACTGGCTGAGTGCCTGGTTCAGGTTGATGTCTGGCGAATACCAGAACCACCACGACGCGACGATCTGTGACAGGTAAAGCGGCGGCATGTGCCCGTAGGCGGGATCAAAATCCGGACCTTCCGAAACGTTCTGCCGTTGGCTGAGCTGTTTTAACTCCCATGTCGGAGCCAGTTGGGCCGCAGCGATTCCGAAGCCGATTGCGATGAACCCCAAAATCAGGCCCGCAAACTTCAAACGGCTGGCTGCGATGTTTGCAGAAAGACTTTCACGCATGAACCAAAGCCGCAGCCCGAGAAACAGCACGAGCAACACCAGAGATATAAAAGCCAGGTTAAAGTGTCCGGCCAATAGTTGCATCCCGATCGTGGTGCTCAGGCCGCAGAGGTATCTCCAGTGGCTTGTTTTCAAAAATCGTTCCAGCCACCACAGCGACAGGGGCAGCCAGGTCCCTCCAATGATCGCCCACTCAAGGCACATCCGCGGAGGAAACCATCCGTAAACGTAGATCAGTGAGGCAAGAGATGCGCCGAACGGTTTCAGACCCAACTCTCTGGCCAGCAGCCAGGTGAACACGAAAGCGAGGATATAGTGCAGAATCTGGACCGCGTTGTAGCCTTCGTTCACGTCGAGCAGCGGATAAATTAACAGGTGCGGCGGGTAGAACGCTCCGGTCTGGCTTTCGGCGACCAGCGGGTAACCGAATCCGCTGCGGTTATTCCAGAGCGGGAACTCACCCTCGTGCAGCCGCTCAGCGAAGAACTGCTTTTGAGGGAAGAAGTACGTGTAAGTGTCTCCGCCGATGAGTCCGCCGCCCGTCCAGAGCGGCTGCCAGAAAACAATTGTCAGACCAACCGCGAGTGTCGCGACGGCCAGCGTTTCTCGCCAGGTGATCCCCGGCTCGGAGTTTGTCGCGGAAGGTGTTTTCGTGTCTGAAGTCACGCGGTCGATCGTTTCTGAAAGGGCTGTGACGAATTTCGGGCACACTGACGGACGCTGATCTTCACTAACTCATTCTGCTGTTGCTGATACACGTCATGAGTGTTGATTTGTGATAATCAGTGTTCCTGTTGTAGTAAGCGACCATGGAAACGACATGATCGTCACATTGTGTCAGATCGGCAACGACGCATCTGATTTCCTGTCTGTGAAAGTCGTGTTTCCCACGCGTGAACGTCTGCAGTCCAGCGGATAGACTGCGGCAAACTGGTGACCGTTACCGAGACGTCTACAATTGTAGAAGATCGGGTCATGACTAAATTCGGGAAGTATATCGTGAGTGATCAACGCAGCGTGCTCATCGTCGAAGACGAAGAGATTATCCGAAAGTCGCTGACAGAAGTGCTCAGTGGCGAGGGTTACGAAGTGGGCGAGGCTGCTTGCGTAGCCGACGCTTTGAAACTCGCTCGCGAGCGTGATTTTGATGTCGCCTTCTGCGATGTCCAACTGCCCGACGGCGATGGCATCGCACTGCTGAAGCGGCTGCACCAGCTCAACGCTCATACGTGCATTTTAATCATCACAGCTTACGCCACTGTCGAAAACGCTGTTGACGCCTTCAAGGCGGGAGCGTTCGACTACCTCGTTAAGCCGGTTATCTTTGAAGACTTGCTGAACAAGCTTGATCGACTTTACGAGTTTCGCAGCCTCTATTTCGAAAATCAGTCACTGCGACGCGAGTTATCGCGGCAAGGCAACCTCGAAGAGATCGTCGGGTCGAGCGAAGCCATCCAGGCCGTGCAGGATCAGATTCGCAAAGTCGCCGTCACAAACGCCAATGTTCTGCTGGTTGGCGAAACCGGCACGGGCAAAGAACTTTTCGCACGAGCCGTCCATGCCGCCGGACCAAATGGCAATAAAAGTTTTCTGGCGGTCAACTGCGGAACCCGGCCAGTCGAACAGCTCGAAGGACAGCTTTTAGGGAATCGGACTTCGGTTCCCGGTGGTGGCCAGACCGTTGAAGAAGGGCTGCTTGTTCACGCCGGAGAGGGGACCGTTTTTCTTGATGAGATTGGTGACCTGCCTCTGAGCACTCAGGCCAAACTGCTTCGCGCAATCGAGTACCAGGAAGTGCTTCCGGCAGGCGGCTCAGAACCTCAGCAGGTCAGTGCTCGAATTGTGGCGTCGACGACTCGCGAACTAGCTCGCGAAGTCGCGCAGGATAATTTCCACGAGGATCTGTTTTACCGACTCGACGGCGTGAAAATTCCGATTCCGCCGCTGCGTGATCGTATCGACGATGTCCCGGAACTGGTCGACTTTTTCACCGCGAAATATTCCAAGCAGATGAAGAAGCGGGTCGCCGGCACGAGCAGCGAGACCATCCGGCTGCTGATGTCTGCTGAGTGGAAAGGCAACGTGCGACAGCTCGACAATGCTATCGAACGAGCAGTCATGATGTGCGAAGCCAGTACGATTGAACCTGGCGATCTGCCGCCCGACCTGCTGGGGCTCGGCCAGCCATTACCAGATACCGAAGATCTGCGCAGCGCCCTGAAACACTACGAGCGGCTACACATCACTCGCGTCCTGCGTCAGTGGCCGGACAAACGCGAAGCAGCCAAGCGATTACGGTTGGGACTTTCGAGTCTCTATCGCAAGATCGAAGAGCTGGGCATTGATGTCTGACCCGCCGCCTGACGCCGTCCATCCGGCAGCGTTACCGCCCGACGTTCTGCACGCTCGGTGCCACGAAACGAGAACTCGGAGGTCGGGTCCGGGAGGGCAGCATCGCAACAAGGTGGAGACGGCGATCGTTCTGCTCGATCCAGAAACCAGCATCTCAGCCGAAGCTTCAGAACGCCGCAGCCAGAACGACAACCGCCGCGTTGCGATCTTCAGGCTGAGGCTAAACCTCGCACTCGAGCATCGCACTGAACTTCGGGCAGACGCTCCGCCGAGCGAACTCTGGACAAGCCGCTGCCGAAACGGCCGCATCAGTATCAATCCGTCGCACGAAGATTTTCCGGCACTGCTTGCCGAAGCTCTGAATCGAATCGTGGCCTGTGAATGGAACGTTACCTCTGCCGCCGAGCAACTTCAGGCAACGACCTCACAAATCGTCCGCCTGCTCAAGCACGAACCCCGTGCGACGACACTCGTCAACCGCGAACGGCAGCAACGGAACATGAGGTCTTACAAGTAGCTTGCGGACGCAGGATTTCTGACAAGCCGAGTCACGCAGGCAGGGGCAAGCCTCCGCCTGCTCATTAATTGACTGCTATGCCTGAAGACCGCTGATAAACTCATGAAGGCTTTCGACTTCGTTCCCACTCGGGCTCATAATTGCGGTGAAGGGACGGGCATTGACCGTCTCAGAGACAAAGTTGACACTCCCATCGAAGAAGAAGACGTTCGCACCACCAGTGTGAAAACTGAATGTCTCTTCGTTGAATCTACAGTTTACGACGTCCCACGTGCAGCCCCGCCGGTCTAAGTGTGATTGTTCTTGACCAGGCGATCGGCATTAAATGTATTGTCAGGATCCGCCACGGCGAGACCTCACACTCACAACTGCACCGCCCGGGAATGGATCTTTCGGGGTGACCCTCTCATCCCCATCTACTCGTAAGATTGTCAGATTTACGCCCAGGCTCGGCGGAAGAAGTCGAGGAAGTTTCGGTTCATGATTCCTTCAACGTCGCTGTCGCTGTAGCCGCGGTCGCTGAGCAGCGTGGCCATCTGCTGGAGGTCGGCGATAGTGGTAAGGTCTCGTGGGGCCTGTTCTTTGCCGAAGCCACCGTCGAGATCTGTGCCGATGCCACAGTGCTTCGCGTTGCCGGCCAACTGGCAGATGTGGTCGATGTGGTCGACGATGTCAGCCATGCAGACGGTTTGGGGGTCGGTCTTAAAGCGGACCCAGCCGGGTTTGATCATCCAGTTGTCAAAAGCGGCTCCAATGACGGCTCCGCGTTTGATCAGCTCTTTAATCTGGTCGTCGTCGAGCTGTCGGTCGCCGGGAACCAGAGCTCGGCAGTTGTGATGGCTGGCCAGGACCGGGCCTTCGAAGATGTCGAGCGCTTCCCAGAACGATTGATCGGCCAGGTGAGTCACGTCGAGCAGCATGCCGACTCGATTCATTTCTTTGAGAAGTTCCGCACCGCCGTCTTTCAAGCCGCCTTCGCTGCCGGTTCCCATGCAGTAAGGACCGGGGCCGTAATGAGCGGGGCCGAGGATTCGCAGACCGGCGTTGTACCATTCTTCAATCTGGCCGGGTGAGAGAATCGACGGGCTGCCTTCCATGCTGAGGATAAAGCCGACAGGCAGCGTGCTGGCTTCTCCCGACTGATCGGCTTCCCATTGTGCGACGTGGTCTTCCAGTGAGATCAGATCGGAGATCTCGCGCAGGTGCCCGGCGGCTACCATCGCGCGGTAATAAGCGAGCTGGCCGTAGCAGGCTCCGTAAGCGGCTTCTCGCGACTGGTAGTGCGTGAGAGCTCCGTCTTTGCGATGCAGCCGCGGCAGCAGTGTTGAAATGGTCATGCCGACTCGACCCCGACGTAGCTCATCCCACGAAACAACGGCGTCGCCGATTTCGGGAACCGTCCGTGAGAACTGGCTTTCAAAGTTGTTGATTTCAGCCACCGGCAGCGTCAGATCGCGGTTCCACTCAACCGCGTTCCAGGCCATGTCCAGGTGAGCGTCGAAAATGAGATTCATAATTTCAGTGTCCAATGATGCACGCAACTCCACAAAATGATCCAAAACGACATGAACGGATCGAAGCTCGCTGATTCTTGCGAGTCGCGGTGCAAATCGCAACGAGCAATCACCGTTCGTTGTCCGACAATGGGCAGGCTGCTACAAACCCAAATCTCTGCCACTCGGTCAAATATCTACCAGCCATTTGTCATTAAGAAAACGTTATGAACGATTCAGAACTGCGAAGTTGCGTCGAAGCTGTTGCCGATCCGGAGTTCGGAAGGTCTCTGGGCGAACTCGGAATGGTCAAGCAGGCGACCGTGTCGGCTGATGGGGCCGTTGAGGTGGGCATCGAGCTTCCAACGCCCGCTTACCCCGGACAGGAACGCATTACCGACGCGATCAACGCAGCGATTAATGCTCAAGGTGGTGACGCTTCGGCAGCAAATGTGACGTTTACGGCCGAGATCAAAGGCAAAGAAACCGGCGGAAAGATCGGCCTGCGAGTCAAAAACGTAATCGCCGTAGGCAGTGGCAAAGGCGGAGTCGGCAAGAGCACTACCGCGACAATGCTGGCTTACGGTCTGAGTTCGTTCGGCGCGAAAGTCGGCCTGATGGATGCCGACGTGTACGGGCCGAGCATCCCGCACCTTTGCGGCGCGAGCGGCGAGCCGCCGGTTGAAGAAGTCACCGGAGCGGACGGTCAGAAAATGCAGCGGATTCAGCCGATCGACAAAGACGGTTTGAAACTGCTGTCGATCGGGTTTCTGGTGAAAGAAGATCAGGCCGTCGTCTGGCGAGGTCCGATGCTTCACAAGCTGCTGACTCAGTTCCTGGCTCAGACCGAATGGGGCGAACTGGATTACCTCATCATCGACCTGCCGCCAGGCACAGGCGACGTCTCGTTGACTCTGTCGCAGTTGCTCGGTCTGGCTGGAGCGGTCGTTGTCTGCACGCCTCAAAAGGTTGCACTGCTCGACGCTGTTAAGGCAATCAGTATGTTCGGCCAGGTGAAGATTCCGGTACTCGGAATCGTCGAAAATATGTCAGGCGAGATCTTCGGTCGAGGTGGTGCGAAGGAGCAGGCTGAGGCCTCCGGAGTTCCATTTCTGGGCGAAGTCCCCATCACGGCACACATCCGAGAACTCGGCGACGCTGGTCGGATGTCTGAAATCTTCAACGAAGACTGCCCGGTCCGCGACGAACTGCTAGGCGTCTGCCAGAACATCGCTATGGCTATCGCCAGAGAAATGGTCGACGCGCCGGAGTTGCCGACTCTGGAAGTTCTCTAGCCAGAAACGGATTGGCCGATGTCTGAAACGTCTCCGCAACCAGATTCTGGAAGCGACGACGATAAGAAACGCATCCGCCGCGTGATCAATCAACGCGGCCTCACGCGGGCTGCGAACGACGTCAAATGGGGTCGGCTGATCGATACCATGAGGCTGCGAGATGGTTGGGTTCCACGTTATCGCTGCAAATGTTTCGACGGTCCAATTTCCTGGTGGGATGCTGAGTGATGGTACCACTTGCCTTTGCCGATGATGTTTGTTGAATGGTTGGACATCAACTGCTTGAAAGACCGGTTTCCGGGATACGCACTGAAGCACGAAACCATTGATCAGTCATCGTGGAAATTACAGTTTGTTGATGAAGTTGGATTTTGCTACGACGTGGTTGGGCACATTGTGCGACTGCACGGCTACCTGCCAAAATCGCTCGAAGGTTTAGACGACTTGGCGCCGGAGACACAGAAGACTTGATCATGACCCTACTGTTGCGAGTTCTTTCTTTCGAGTCGCGGAAGGGCGACGAGATGCGTTCGCTGATTGAACGTAACGGTGCCTCCGCAACGATCGCTCCGGCGATGAAGGAAGTCACACTGGGGATGACGGAGGAGATCCGGACGTTTTACGAACGCCTGACTGAGGGCTCGCTTGATCTGCTTGTTTTTCTGACGGGGGTGGGTGCGGAAGCTCTTGCTGCGGCTATCGAGACGGAGCATTCTCGCGAGGAACTGCTGGAGCTGATTCAGCAGTGCGGGATTGTCGTTCGAGGTCCGAAGCCGTTTGCCGTGCTGCGTAAATGGAACGTTCGAGTTGATGCTCGGGCTGCAGAGCCAAACACGTGGCACGAGGTTGTTAAGTCCGTACTGGAAGTCGCTGAGTCCGAACGGGCAACAGTCGTGACCGGCGACCACGCCAACGTCAAGCCGCTGAGCAACTGTCGGATTGCCGTGCAGGAGTACGGTCAGCCGGCTTTTGAGCTGTACTCGGAACTCGAAACTCTGGGCGCCGAGATTCTTCCAGTGCCGATTTACAAATGGGCGTTGCCTGACGACACCTCGCACGTTGAAGCCGCGATCGAAGCGACTATTCGAGGTGAATTCGACGTCGTTCTCTTAACGACCGCTCAACATATGGTTCACGTTCTGCAAATCGCCGATTTGAGGGGGCGAAAGGACGATTGGCTGGCGGCGGCTCGGAAGTGCGTCGTGGCGTCGATCGGTCCGACGGCCAGCGAGCGGATTGTGGAATGCGGTCTGCCGGTCGACTTTCAGCCGGAGCATCCGCACATGGGGCATCTGGTTCGAGAGGCTCTGCAGGCAGCTCCTGATTTGCTGGAAAGTTGCCGTGCGAGATAACTCGCCTGATCGACCGCCCGGCGCTACAATCCAGTTCTAT
Organism: uncultured Planctomyces sp.; assembly: GCA_937904325.1. Lineage (GTDB taxonomy): Bacteria > Planctomycetota > Planctomycetia > Planctomycetales > Planctomycetaceae > JABMPE01. Next base: position 33,941 of record CALGTK010000470.1, on the reverse strand, counting down.
TCCTGAACAGCCCCTGAATATCCAGCCCCGCGGTTGCAATCCGCGAAGTGAGAATCCATGACGACCACCGCCGAGCAAACTCAACGCCGAAGCATCGAGTTCGCGACTCTGGACGAAGTCCGGGCTGACATCGAAGCACTTGCCGCCGGATCGTCCGTCACCGTTGGGAAATGGAGTTTTGCCCAGATTCTGGATCACCTGGCTAGTGCGTTGAACGCGTCGATCGACGGATTTCCATTCAAGGCTTCGTTCTTCGTGAGGTGGTTCGTCGGGCCGATGGTCAAGAATTCGATCCTGACCAAAGAGATGAAGCCAGGATTCAATCTGCCGAAGAAGTTCGCGTCGTACCTGCCGTCGGAAGAGTGCACGATGGACGACGCTCTTCCGAAAGTTCTAGCGGCGATTAAACGATTTGAGACGGAAACTCCGCTCGCCGATCACCCGTTCTTCGGCAAGATGGCCAGCGAAGAATGGATGAACCTGCACGTCCGACACGCCGAACTGCACATGAGCTTCGTCGTTCCGACGGCTGCTGCGGGCGAGCAGAACTGATCTGCAAGTCGCAATTTTTGCAGCAGAGTACTGAATTCAGATTCTGTTCACAGTCTCGTTTACGATAGCAACTCCGTAACCGCGTCCGTGCTGTAGTGGAATTGTGGTGTTTCTATCCCGGCCTGCTGGAGTAGAGTCAGCCAGTAATTCGCGAGGGATGTGTTTTCTTTCGGCAGAATGATGTGGCGTCCGTGTTTGATGCGTTCTGTGCCACCGCCAGACAGCAGCGCGGGCAGGCTTTGCAATCCATGGCCGGCTCTGAGGTTGCTTCCGTAGCTCACGATGCAACTGTCGTAGAGGCGTCGGCCGTCCTTGTCTTTGGTTTCCTTGAGTCGGTCGAGGAACCAGGCAAACAGCTCCATCAGCTTCCTGTCCCGGGTTTCGGAAGCAGCGCGGGCTGAGGGCGAAGAACCGTAGTGGCTGAGCGTGTGTGGACTCAGATTGATGCCCAGACTTGTGATCAATGAGCAGACGGGCAGACGATAGGAAGCGATGCGCGTCATGTCTGTCTGAAGAGCGAGAACCAGCATGTCCAGCATCAGGCGGATCTCCTTTTCGCCGGTAAGTCCGGCGCCGGGCTCCTCGAACGGCGGTTCCATTTTCGGCCTGGTGGCCCACTGCTCCTCTCGCTTCAGACTCGTTTCGATCTCGCGGATGCTGGTGAAGTATTCATCCAGTTTGACTGCATCCTCGTGTGCGAGAGTGCGTCGGACTGTACTGCTATCAATGCGAACCAGGTCGAGGATACTCTGTCGGTTGTCGAGGCGTTCCAGGAGTTGCTCGGGAGAATCGCCTTTCTGGGCAAAGAGCGTGCGATACAGCTGCAGCGGCGAAGGGATCCCCGGCAGAGAGCGTCCCCGGTCATCCGCGGACAGAGAATAACCACTTCCGTGGCCGGCGCCCTGACCGGGAATTGGCTCACGGGCGGTCAACACCAATGATGTAAACCGGGTGTCTTTCCCGATGGTCCTGGCGGCGAGTTGATCGCACGAGATCGCAGCCTCATGTTCGCGATAGCTTCCACAGTTCAGATAGCCCTCGCTGCCGCCATGTGGATTACCGACCCCAGGATTGGTCAGGTTGGAAACCATGGTCAGGTCTTCCTGATGTCTTTCCAGCAGTTTCATTCCACTACTCAGTCCGATGGATGAAAAACGCCCGGTTTCGCTCGGGAAAAAACTATTGCCTTTCTCGTGATACGCGTCGGTGAAGCCGTAGCCACCACCGAGGAAGATCATTCGTTTTGGAACGGACGCGGCAGGTGCAGCACGAGCGATTGAATCCAGAAACGGCATTGCCAGGCAGTAGGCGCCCTGACGCAGGAGCGAACGGCGTGAGACGGGATCGGTGACTATTGTGGACATCGTATTATTACTCATGGTTGAAGCGAGGTAACCCGACGCGTAAGCGAGGGACCGTCGCAGTTTGACATCCCTCGCTTACGCGTCGGGTTCTATCGGGAATCTGTGTCCGATGTATTCATTAGTTTTGTAGAAACAGGGGACTACTCGCGACGGCGTGGATCATGTCTTTCATACGGAAGCCGTCAGGCCGCAGCTGTGTCATGATGCTTTTGATATGGAGCTCGTCCGTAAACTCGATGTCTCGCCCCATGGCGTAAACCAGCAGCGATTCGACCATGTTCCGGGCCAGGTCCTCGTCGTGTTCCAGCATGGTCGCCTGGAACTCTGACAAGCTGTTAAAGGGTTTGCCTCCGGGCATCGATCCCGAAATCAGCACGGGTACTTTGTCCCGCCACACCATTTCGACTTCGCGGTGGCGACCAAGGAGGTCGAAGTTCTCCAACGCCAGACCGATGGTGTCCATCTTGCGATGACAGGATGCACATTGGGCTCTGGTCTGATGAAGTTCGACGAGTTTGCGATTCGTTGTGGGACCATCGACGTCTGAGCCGAGTTCCGGCACGTTCGGCGGTGGCGGTGCTGGCGGCGAGTTGAGAAACCGACTCATTAACAGCATCCCGCGAACCGCCGGGGATGTGCGTTCGCCATTGGACCCGGCGACGAGAAACGCACCTTGTGTCAGATAGCCGCCGCGAGGTGAATCGGCGGGCAGTGTGACTGGCTTGAACTCGTTGGTCGTGACGCCGGGAATCCCGTAGTGAACGGCCAACTGGGCGTTCACAGTAGCAAAGTCGGACTTGATCAAATTCGACACCGACAGATTCTGTTCGATCAGCGTATGGAAAAACGCAATCACTTCCTGCTTCATGGAATGACGCAGTCCCGAGGTGTATGCGGGATACTTTTTGTCCGACACCGAGATGCCGTCCAGGCGAGTGAAATCGGCCCATTGCCTGGCCAGGGCTGCAGCAAATCTTCGACTCTTTGGCCCTTCAAGCAATCGATCGACTTCACGGTGAAAGGCGTCCCGATTTGACATCGCACCTGATTCCACTGCCCGATAGAGCTGTTCATCCGGCGGTCCGCTGGTGAGAAAACAGGCCACCCGGATCGCGATCTCCCGTGGAGCCAACATGCGAGAATCCGAGTCAGAAATTGCTTCCTCATTGAGATAGAGAAAGCCCGGCGATGCCATGACAACGGCGAGTGTGTCAACCATTGCCGCCTGGAACGCTTTGCCTTTGTCTCTCTGCTTCTGGAAGTATGAGGCGAGTTCGTCGATGTACTCCGGCGCGGGGTCGCGGCGGCGAAATGCTTCCCATGTGAACCGTTCGATCAGCTCACGGGCATTGGCGTCGCTCCAGACGATTGTCGACCGTTGCTCCGACGATGGCTCGGCAGGGCAGAGCAACGCATCGAAGAAACTGCGTCCTTCAGGATAGAACGGACCTTCGACACTGAATGAGTCGATCCAGATGAGCCCCTGACTCTTCGCACCACCCTTCTTGATCTCTCCTGTACGCTCCAGAAAGTTCAGATAGTGTGAAAGCCAGGCCCCCGTACGATCCTCGCTGACACGACCACCCAGCCGACGGCCCAGCAGAGCTGGACGAGGAATCTCAACGACACTTTCGGTAGGGTCTTCGGGCGTTCCGTCGATGTGGAGTATGGCCAGAACGTCCTGACCAATATTCAACTTTATGAATCGTCGAAATGGCGCCACTTCTCCTTCAACGCCGGCCGTGACTCGAATCCGGTAACTACCGCGAGGATCAACTGCCGGTCCGAAACTGAGGTGCCGTAAGGGTTCATCGAGGTAGACACCACTTTTCACCATGGGCCGTGCGAGATACTTCTCTCGCATCTTAGAGAGCCGCACGACCTTGCCGGTCTGCCCTTTCCAACTCTTGAGATTATTGCGGAAACTTCTATTCCAAAAGTTCTCGGGTTGCTCCACCCTGATTTGGACAGCCTCACGCACCCCAGCCCATTTAAAGCCTTCCCGCAACACTTCCTGCGCCAAACCGTAGTATTCATCGAAATGCGCCGTCGTAAAAAACTGGCGGCTTCCCACGGTGTCGAAGTTGACCACATCGTCGTCGGGAGGAACCCTCTGACGGGGCGGTTCGAAGCCGAACAGGTGACGAATTGTGGCGGCGTACTCCCGGCGGTTAAGACGCCGCATCACCACCTTGCCGCCGTTGGAAGCAAGCCTCTTGCGTGCTTTAAACAAGCCTTCCGTAAGTTCGCCGATCACAACTTCCAGTTCAGCATTCGACGGCTGCGGCTCGTCTTCTGGTGGCATATCACCGCCGTTGAGAACATCGAGTACGTCCTGATAGTGCAACGCCTCAACCTTGTTCGAGATCGCGTAATCGAGCGTATCAAATCGAGCGCTGCCGTTCTGCTCCTGGGCCCCGTGGCAACGAAAGCAGTGTTTCTGCAGGAACTGGCCAAGAAGCTTGCTGTTCAAAGTCGTCTCTGCCCCGGACGCTTCGGCAACATGAGTCACCGCAAGCGGCGAGAAGATCAGGAGAAACGCGATTAGAAGTTTCATGTGCGAAGGTAACGAAAGTCGCCAGGGCTTTCGATTTCCGGACATGCCGAAACTCTCGGGGAGTTTCGCTACAGCATTTATCACGGGCATTCGGGTCATAGTTATTCTGCGTGGTGCGAATTCAATAATTGGCAGGTTGCTGATTTCGAGTTACCGAAGCGGCTCTTCGGTGCTCCAGATTTTACCAGGATGTTCGTAAAGAAATCGGATGACGTCCTGACTAACCGCACCGGAATAGATTTGGGCGTCGTCCATCTGCCCCTTAAACCACTGGTGCGCTGTCGCATCACCCTGGCGACCATCATCCAGTCGACCGAGGTAGGCGTGGGAAGCGTTCTTCACCATCGAAGGAGTACTGACCGGCGTTCCAATTTTTGAACCAATCGATCCAGAAGCAAGCAGTTCACCGTCGCGATACAAGCGGACGACGCTACCCTCTGCAATAACCGCCACGTGATACCATTGGCCTGAGTTCCAGCCATCGACTCGACCAGAGATTGAGTCGTAGTGCAGGCCATCCTGCCAACCGAAGCGAACGAACCTGCTTGATAGATAAAACTGCAGGCGATGTTGCTCTGAATCCCCAGAGAGCGAAAAAAGGATGGCCAGCGGTTCGCCTGAGTCACACACCCATGTGGCGAAGGTGAATGCGTCCAACTGAGCGAGCGTTGACATGTGTTCGCCGAGATCGACTGAAACGTTCTGGTCTTTAAACGCCAGCGCCTGACCGCTCACTCCCGGAACGAGATCGGAATGCTGTCCGGCACGCAGAATTCCGTCGAGTTGCTGACTGGTCGAATCCCGGACTGTTCCGTCAGCGTCCAATTCATCTTCATCAAACGTCCAATGAGCCAGAATTTGAGGCTCATCAGGCTCGAATTGCGGAAGTGTTCCGGTGCCGCTCGTGATCTCAACGATCTCGCCAATCGCATTGACACGAGCAGCGTAGCCGGCTTCCAGCGGACGAATCATGCGTTCCGCTCCGCGACTGCCAAGATGCAGATCGACCAGACCTTCGATTACAGAGACCTTCGATTCGTGTGACTGCGGATCGACACGGACCTCAAATCGCGTCCCCAGATCGACGACTTCCATTGACTCCGTTGCGACGACAAAATCTCTGCCGGATTCTGGCGCGTGTACCATCACCTTGCCAAAATCCAGATAGGCCCGCATTGGCGTGTCGATTCCCAGTGCCGCCGGTCCTTCCGTCTCCAGCATGGCTCCGCTGCGGAACAGGATCCTGACGCGGCCACGTTCGAGTTGGACCCAGCCCTTGCCCAGCAAACTGCCTTCCGTGTTGGGCAACTGGTGATCCGGATCAAACGCGACGTCTTGGCTGAGAAACTCGATCTTTGCAATCGCGTCGGCCCACTCGTCTTCGCCATCGGTCATGTTCAACAACAAAAGACTCAAACCAAGGCAGAGCAGAAAGAGTGCGGCGATTCCAAAATGTTTCAATCGATACCTGCGTCCGGCGCGTCGTTTCGGTTCGTGCTCTGCCGCGAATGGTCCGTGGTAAGGGAATGAGAACTCGCTGGAAACCGAGAGATCCCGAAGACCTTCTTCCAGCGTCGCCATGGCGCGGAACTCGGCACGGGCGTCGGCATCAGTTTCGAGAAGCCGGTTAAACCGCTCCAGCCTCTCCGGGCTGATGCGGCCATCCAGATAGTCGCGGATCAATTCCAGGTCGGGTTCATTCATGGCAACACAGATGGAGACGAAGGATTGGTTTCGTTCTGCATGGCGTCCTCGACGCATTTCCGCAAAAGCTGACGGAGTCGCCACAGCTGTTGATACAAGGCATTGGCCTTCTTCCCGGCGGAGCGAGCCAGCTCATCAATAGACACTCCCGTTTTATAAGCGGCGTTGACCAGCTTTCGACTGGCCGGCGGCAATTCGTCGAGGCAGCGTTCCAGTTGCCGAAGTCGAGCCTCATGCTGCTCGGTCTCGTCCAGCGATTCTTCCAGAAGCAGGTCAAAGACCTTTTCATTCAGAATAAGCCGGTCGCGGAATCTATTCCGTCGAAACTCCAGGACGCGGTGCCGTGCAATGACACAGGCCCAGCGAGGGAACTCGTCCACATCATTGAGCTGGTCAAACTTCCTCCACGCTATCAACGAGACTTCCTGAACAATCTCATCGACGTCTTCTGGCCGTGAGATTCCGGCGCCTCGAATGTAAGCACGAACCACCCGCTCGTACCGGTTCAGCGCCTGGACAAAGGCTTTGTGATTTGTAGATGCTGGTTGGTCGAAAGATTCCATATCACCCAAAGATCGGAGCGAGATCTGAGATCTTACGAAGAATTTCAGAGCAAACTCGCATCTCACCCACTCAAAAACACATATAGCAGTGGTTCTGACGAATAAGTATAACCCCATGCTACTCGACGCGCGGAAGGACCGCGTGTATGGAAGATTGTGTTTCGGATTTCAGGCCTGATCATGAGAGGCCTGAGCCGTGGTATGGTGCCCGTTGCCTGAAATGGCAGGGCTTCCCTCCGTACGGGAAAGGACTCCAGTATGAGGTTTTCGACGTCTTTAGCGTTATTGTTGGCTCTTTCTGCGACGGCGTTCGCAGACCCGGATCCTGCTCACGAAGCTCAGCGACAGGCTGCAACCAAGGCCTACGACGTGGGCAACTGGCAGGGTGTCATTGAAGCAACCAATCCTGTCATTACGGCAAATCCCAAAGACAACATCGCTCTGCACCTGCGAGGCAGCGCGAAGATTGAACTCGCGATTATCATGGCCGACGCCGCGATGATCCGCGAAGGTATCACTGATGCTCGAACGGCGATCTCCGCTGCATCCAAGCCCGAGTTCAACTATTACCTGCCGTACCTTTACGGGATGACCAACCTGACTCGAATTGAAGACCAGTCGAGCCACGCTCAGGTCGCAGTTGGGATTGCCGATCAGCTTCTGCCGCAGGCCGGTATCACTGCTGAGCAGAAATCTAACGTGTTTTATCAGCGAGCGTTGGCCAAAGCGGCGATGAAGCAGACTGACGCTGCTGTTGCGGACTTCAACGCGGCTCTGGCTGCTAATCCCAAACATATTGCCTCTTATATGGCGATGGCCGATCTTTACACCGAAGTGAAACGAAACGACGAAGCCATTCAGGCTTACAACGCAGCGATCAAAGCCTTCCCGGATGAGCCGCTTGTCTACAACAACCTTGGGATGCTCTACCAGAATTTGAAAAAGTATAATGAAGCCGTTCGAGCGTTCACGGCTGCTCTTCAGAAAAATCCCAGGTACGACATCGCTCTGACAAACCGAGGCTACACCTGGTTGCAGGGCGGACGACCAGCCGCAGCGGAAAAAGATTTTGCAGCGGCTCTTCAGCTCAACCCGAACCAGCCGGCAGTCCAGTCGCTGCTGGGAACTTCGCGACTCGTACAGGGCAAATGGCAGGACGCCGCTCGCGATTTTGATCTAATCATCCAGAAGACTCCGGAAGATATCGCCGCTCATGTCGATGCCGGCTTCGCTCGCTACTTCGGCAAGGACTACGCCGGAGCGATCCAGGAATTCAACAAAGTCATTCAGATGGATTCGAACGCTCGGTTTATCAATCCGTGGCGAGTCTGGACATTGATCCGTTCCGGCCGCAAAGCCGAAGCGACGGGAATTGCTCAGTCCAGTCGAACTAGAAAAGAAAACGAACGCGACTGGATTGACTGGGTCATCCTGTTCAACATGGGTGACATCCCGGCCGAAGAACTGGCCGCTCGAGTTGACAACAGCACGCCGGAAATTCGGACCGCTCAGATGTGCGAAGCTCGTTACTTCATCGCTGAGCAGCAGTTGGCTCAAGGCAAGAATCAGGAAGCCGCCGCGAACTATGAACAGGCTTTACGAACCAACAAGCGAGAGCTGTCAGCCTGGCGTGGAGCCAGCTACGCGCTGCGAAAATTCCAGTAGCAAACGTTACGAGAGGGCAGCGGCTGCGTGAAGTGAGTTGCCTTAAAACTGAATGACGAAATCCAAATTTGAGGCCCGGCGTTCAAGTGCGCCGGGCCTTATTTCGTTTAACTGGAATTCGTCATTATTTCACGACTGGATTATAGAAATGTTGCCTTTGTAAACCGGGTAGAATCACAGTCTTTCTGCCGTCGTAACCCTACGCCTATTGAGTGATCCGGACTAGAATTCGACGCTTTCGCTGTCCGCCTGGTCGGAGTTTTCAAGGCATGTCCTCGCTATATTCTTCACGTTATTTTCTGCTGAGCGTTGCTGCATTCCTCGCCTGTTCTGCGACCTCTGTACGCGCTGATGTTTCGATCGAGTCGGTCGAGGTAGGCATTGGGCAGGTCACTCGGCCGGGTGTCTGGACATGTCTGAACGTGCAGCTTGTGTCGACGGAATCTGTCGAATGTCACATCGAGGCAACTGCTGCTGATCCGACCGGCAATCCGGCGACGTTTCCATCGAACAAGCTCAAACTGGCTGCGAATCGCGAGACAGCTGCCTCGTTGTTTTTTATGCCGGGCAGGCTTGAAGAGACGGTGACGCTTAAAGTTGTTTCGCTGGATGGCAACGTACTTGCTTCTCGACGATTGACCTCTGCAGAAGTTGCTTCGGAAGAAACGGATTTCACGATCGTTCAGCACACGGTTCCGATCTGGACGGTCGCGGGGACCATTGGAGGCAGCGCGACGGGTAAGTCTGAACAGCAGTCACTTCAGAAGGCTGTAACGGCGCGAGGCGTCCACTTAACATCACTAAAGTCGAGGGCCTTGCCAACGCACTGGAGAACCTATTCTGCAACCAGCACGGTCTTCCTTGCCGGCGACTTTGATCTGACTGCGGAACAGTCTGCTGCGTTGAATCAATGGGTTCTGAACGGTGGACACGTCGTTGCCGTTGCAGGTGACCGCGTCGAAGAATTGACCAGTAGTACGATTGCAGACTGGCTACTTGATGATCAGGAAGTCGTGGCTTCTTCGTTAAGTGACCTGAGCGGGCTGGAAGCTTACGCGAAGAGTAGTTTTCGTATCCCGATTGCATCGAGGATTAAGGGATCGATTAACAGGTCCCGAGACGGAGCAGACCTTGTTGCAGGAGTCGAAGGTCCGCTGCTGACGCGATCGTCCCACGGGTTTGGCCGCATCACGATTCTGGGAGTAGACCTCGATCGCGCACCACTTTCCCGTTGGCGTGCGCTCGCCAGTTTTGTGGCGACAGTTGCTGATCTTCCACCAGTCGCGATTGACGAGGGCTCGGCCGGTCAAAGGATATCACACTCCGGAATCACAGAGATGGCGACTCAATTTCAAATTGGCATGGAGACGCTTTCGCACGTTGGAGAACGATCGACCCTGCGTGTTCTGGGGCTCGTGCTGCTGTTTCTTGTTGTCATCGGCCCACTTGATTACTTCCTTGTGCATCGTCTGTTGAAGAAGCCCGGTCTGACGTGGCTGACGTTTCCCGCGATCATCGTCGGAGCGGGGTTGCTTGCTGGATCGGTAGCTGGCGGCGCTAATGGTGATGACATTCGATCGAGAATGTGTGAGTTGATCGATCTGGATGCTGATAGCGGATTTGTACGGCAGACGGTCTGGTCTACCGTTTACAGTCCAGTGCATCGGCGATACCGGATTCAGATTAAGCACGATCCCCTGGCATTGTCGCAGGATCAGGCTGCATCGGTTCCCACCGATGGATTGTCGAGCTTGGGGCCATCTACAGGATGGCTGCATTGGACCGCCGCTCCGGAATCAAATTTCGGTGGCATGTATCGAGCAGCTGGGTTGAATTTTGGCGGTGCGGAGTATCGATTCTCTGAAGGGTTATCAGAAATCGAGAACCTGCCGATTTCCGCCGCGTCGGATCGAATTATTGCATCGTCGGCAACGTCTACCGTTTCGGCAGAACTGTTTGACCTGAATCTCAAGCAGGCGGGCACGGGGCATCTTTCACGAGACAGCACGTTCACTCACCATCTCCCAGGAGTAATCGAAGACTGGGTGCTCGTGTATGGAAATCGCGTTTACTTTCACGATTTTATAAAGGGTGAAGATCTACTTGGCGGTTCTGCGATCGAACCTGGAGTCGTGTGGTCATCGACCGGAAAAACAACGGGGGGGCGTGAGTTGCGAAGTTTTCTAACAGGAGCCAGATTTCAGAAGACAGGTCGGAAAAGTACGGGCAACGGCGAGGAATTCGAGCACACACATGTCGAGTGGGATCGCCGGGCGACAGGTCTACAGGCCATTGTCAGGCTGCTCACGTTCCACGATTTGGCTGGTGGCCGTGATTACACGGGGCTGCTTAACTCCGCGTTTTCCAGGTTAGAAATGTCCGACAGTATGCCATTGGATCGAGCGGTTCTATTCGGGAAATTAAGTGTCGCTTCAGCAACGCTTCAGCTTGACGGAAAACCGTTGAAGCCTGATCAACAGGAATCGTTTATCAGAGTGTTACTGCGAGTCGTGGATGCTCCGGTCGAACTGTCCCTCCCGAAGTTTGATGACTAATCATCAATGACGGTGAACTTCGGCGATGAACGACGAGACTTGGCGGTGGCGAAGGTAGTCAGGAAATTTGCTGCGTTGCTCGAAAGTACCTGAATGATGACGGAAGGGATTTTCCCAATAAAAGAACCCGCTGCGGGAGAATAATTGAGATCATGGACGGATATCAGAATGAGTTGCAGACGGCGATTGCCGCAGTTCGACAGGCTGCTCGCGTCACTCAGGCCGTACAGAAACAAATCACCGAAGACGTACTTGAAAAGCAGGATCGTAGCCCGGTCACAATTGCTGACTACGCCAGTCAGGCGGTTATTTGTCATGCGTTGAAAGAGGCCTTGCCAGATGATCCGATCGTCGGCGAGGAAGACGCTGCGGAGTTGCGTGGCGTAGATAACGCAGGATTTGTTAACCGAATTCTGGAAGAACTGGCGGCGATTGATGTCGATACAACTGCGGACGAAGTGTGTTCGTGGATCGATCTTGGAAACGGAACGGGGGGCTCTCGTTTCTGGACACTGGATCCTATTGACGGGACAAAAGGATTTCTGCGAGGCCAGCAATACGCCATTTCTCTCGCTTTGATCGTGGATGGTGAGCTGACTGTAGCTGTGCTGGGGTGTCCCAATCTTCCACTCGATCCTGACGACGAAACATCTCCGGGGACGCTGTTCTTCGCCGTTCGCGGTAAAGGGGCGTTTGTCTTTTCCGTCGAGGATAGTGATGTCTCGATCGCTGAAGCTGTTCGAGTTCATACAGGAACTGCTGTTGACTGGTTGGACGCGAGATTGTGTGAGTCTGTTGAATCGGGCCACAGCTCGCACAGTCGATCTGCTCAAATCGCAGAGTCACTGGGGATAACAAAAGAACCGATTCGTCTGGACAGTCAGGCGAAGTACGCGGTTGTTGCGCGAGGGCAGGCTGACATTTATCTTCGGCTGCCGACGGGTAAGGCGTACCAGGAGAAAATCTGGGATCACGCCGGCGGTGTTCTGGTCGTTCAGGAAGCTGGCGGAACCGTGTCCGACATAAACGGAAAACCACTCGATTTTACGCAGGGGCACGAGCTGACTCAAAATCGCGGCGTCGTTGTCTCCAACGGCCCGTTGCACGAAGCTGTCGTAAAAGCGGTGCAGGATGCTGGCGTCGCCTGATGCTTCAGTTTTCTTTGCGTTTGCTGGCGAAGATGTCTGACAACACATTCAACGGAGAGAGTACATTGAACAGATTACTGTCCACCGCGACGTGTGTGAGTCGGCAAACGCCGTCATTTCTGATTTTGTGTTTGCTCTGCGGTGGTCCGCTACACGCGCAGGCTGACGACGAGCCGTTCGGAATTGATAAACGCGTTGCATGGTCGACCTCGCGGATGGTCGGCACGCCGGAGCCGCCTTCGCCGTACGTGCTGGAACACGTCTTCCCCCTGCTCACGTTCAAGAATCCTGTCGAGTTGCTTCCGGTGCCGGGTACAGACCGGATGCTTGTCGTCGAAGTCGATGGCAGAATTCTTTCCTTCTCGCAATCTGGTAATCCTGCGGAAGCGGATGTTGCTCTTGATCTTCGAAAATCGATCGAAGGAGCGACGAAATCCTACGGCTTCGTTTTTCACCCGGACTTCGAAAAAAACCGATATTGCTTTATCTCATACATCAAAAAGCCCGGAGACCCAGCTGGAACAAGCGTTTCCCGCTTCACTGTGACGTCCGTCGATCCGTTGAAGATTGATGCTTCGTCTGAGCGGCAGATTATTACCTGGCAGTCAGGTGGTCATAACGGTGGATCGTTGCAGTTTGGTCCTAAAGATGGGCTGCTTTATGTCTCGACGGGAGATGCGGCCCCTCCGTTTCCTCCTGACCCGCAAGGCACAGGGCAGAACATCAGCGATCTGTTGGCGTCTATCCTGCGAATCGACGTCGATCATCCATCAGCTGATCGTGCTTATTCGATTCCCGATGATAACCCGTTCGTCGGAGTCGATGACGCTCGAGGCGAAGTCTGGACTTACGGTCATCGTAATCCCTGGCGGATGGCTTTCGACCAACTGACAGGACATTTGTGGGTTGGCGACGTCGGCTGGGAAATGTGGGAGATGATTTATCGAGTTCAACGCGGAGCCAACTATGGATGGAGCATTCTTGAGCACGTCCAATCTGTAAATCCGGATTTTCCCCGCGGCCCAACTCCAATTGTGCCGCCGACGGCGGCTCACGCGCACACGGAATCAAAGTCCATTACCGGAGGTTACGTCTATCGAGGGGGGCGTCTGCCGAATCTCGTCGGCACTTACGTCTACGGCGATTACGTGACCGGCCGGATTTGGGGGCTCGATGGCGATGCATCGGATCCTGGAAAACCAGTTGAACTGCTGGGGACTCCGATACAGATTATTTGTTTCGGACAGGATCACGATCGTGAACTTTTTGTCGTCAGCTATGGCGGAACGATTCATCGTTTGATCAACAATCCAGACGTTGGAACTGTTTCCGAATTTCCACGAGATCTGAGCGAGACCGGACTGTTTTCGTCTGTTGAAAACATGGCTCTGGCGTCAGGAGTGTTGCCGTACGATGTGAATGCTGCTCCCTGGGCAGACGGTACAACGGCCGAGCGATTTATTGCCTTGCCCAACATGTCCACGATTGGCGTCCACCAGATCAATAACACTCAGAAAGGAAATTTGAAGGGTGAATGGAGTTACCCGGACGGAACAGTCCTTGGGAAAACTATTCTGCTGAAAACTGGTTCGAATAAGACGTCGAGGCAACAACGTCTGGAAACACAGATTCTTTACCGACACAAAGACGAATGGCGAGCCTACACCTACATCTGGAATGATGAGCAAACGGACGCCGTACTTTCCGACGGAAAAGCCTTTGACCGCGAATACTTTGTGCCTGATGAAGAGGTAGATTCCGGTCGTCGATCACAAACCTGGCATTTTTCCAGCCAGACCGAGTGTCTGCTTTGCCATTCGAGTCGCGGCGGTTCGGTCTACGGATTTCAGATTGAGCAGATCAATCGAGACTTTGACTATGGGCAAGTTAAAGACAACCAGTTGCGAACGCTTGCTCATCTGGGAGTATTCGAGAAACCGATTGGAAAGTCTCCGTCACCAGATCGAGTTTCCCTGGCGGAATTAAAAAAAATGACCCCACCTGAAGACGAGTCAGCCGATTTGACTCAGCGGGTCCGGTCTTATCTCCACGTGAACTGTTCGCATTGTCACCAGCGCGGTGGCGGCGGCACGGCGGCCATCGAAGTCCTTCACGATATCAATTTCAACAAAACACATTTAGTCTCGCGGCCGACACAGGGATCGTTCGGTATCGTTGATCCGTGGGTGGTGGCACCGGGAGACCCTGACCGTTCGATCTTATTTTACCGGATGTCCAAAGTTGGCCGTGGCCGGATGCCGCACTTCGGATCCCGCGTCATCGATGACGAGGGAGTTTCACTTTTGCGCGAGTGGATCTCGCAGCTTGAGCCGTCTTCTGAACTGGAAAATGAGAACGAGAACGTGGCTTCGGCGGCTCACCACCTTGCGACCACGAACCGAGCGACTTTGAAAAAACTCAAGTCATCCGAAAACTCCAGCTCTTCAACAACGCAAGCCGCGATCCACCGACTTCTTTCTTCGACCAGCGGCGCATTGCTTCTCGCGAGTTCGCTGCGTGGGGACGCGGCCAAAGGGCTTACTTCAGACGTTCGAAGTGCCGTCATCACTAAGGGCACGGCTCTCGATGACGCGATTGTTAGAGATTTGTTTGAGGCTTTTGTTCCAGAAGACGCTCGTACGAAGACGCTGGGGTCAGCAATTAACGAAAGTGATTTACTGGCTCTGAGTGGAGATGCAGAAAGTGGGCGAAAACTATTTTTGACCGCCCCTGGCTTACAATGTCGCAATTGTCACAAGGTTGGGCAGGATGGAAAAGCTGTTGGACCGACTCTTGATGGCATTGGGAAACGATACAGCCGAGCAGAGATCCTGGAGAACATTCTGGAGCCTTCGAAGAAGATTGATTCAAAATTCCAGACCTGGCTGATCCAGACCGATGACGGGAAGGTGTTGTCCGGATTGCTCGAGAGCAGAACGGATGAAAACGTTACGATTCGAGAAGCGACCGGCAAGCTGGTTACTGTTTCTGTCGCTGGTGTCGAGCTTATGGTTGCTCAGAAAAAATCACTGATGCCCGAGTTGCAGCTACGTGGTCTGACGCCCCAGGACACTGCCGATCTGCTGGCATGGCTGGCTTCTCTGCAGTAGCGGTTCAGGCAGGCAGATTTCGAAAGTTTACGAAAACAGGCCGCGACGGACTAAGCCGGCGCGGCCTGATGTGCATTGACCATTTGTAGTTTGCGTCAGTTTTCAATTATCCGTTTGGTAGAGCCCATTCGTACTTATTCAGCTCAAACACCAGAAACATGATTCCCAGCGAGAGTGCCGCGACCGAGACGAACAACAGTCCGACCCAGACATCTGGTGCCGGTTTTTGATCAGAGTTTTGTTGTGACATAGTCTTCCCTCTCAATGACGCCGTTCTTTGCCCGGTCCACGACCACGCCCACGGCACGGTCTGCAGTCACGAGTTTCAGTCGAATCTCGCCGAGATACTTGTTCTGTACACCAGCCCGGAACACATAAAGAGTGTTTCCTTCGGTCAGCCCGTCGTCGCTACCAATCGAAATTTCAATAAACTGTTGGCTGATGCCCCGACCGGACTTCTTTGCTTCAAGAACTTTGCCAATAACGAGAGGCGGTGGGGCTAGTTTGCGCGTGTATTTGCTTGGATCTGGATCAAGCTGATTCGCAACCAGAACTTTGCGGAGTGTGGCGACTGTTTTCAGTATCCCATTGTATTTTTCTGTCAGAGACTTCGATCCGACCTGCTGATTGAACAGTTCATCTTCGAGTTGACGCACTCGCTGGTTCTGTTCGTTCAAGGCAGAGTTCAATTGTTCGTTGATGCGTCGTCCACTTAATGCTTCTTCGCGTCGAATCTTAGCCTCGTCGCCAGAAATCGTGGCTAGAGCCTGCTGGGTGTTTAACTCTGTCTTTTGAGTGTCGATCTGAAGTTTCTGGCTTTCGATTTCATTCTGAGCCAGTCGTAACTCAGCGCTGGCATTATCCGCGGCGGTTTGAGTCTGAGCGAGATTGGACTTCAACGCTTTGATCTCGTCGTTCTTCTCCGTCTCCATTCGAGCGTAGTCAGCGATACCGTTGTCTATCGTCAACTGATTGTCGTTCGCTCGTTCCATCCACGTCATGTGCCGGGTAAAAACGGCACCTGCCAGCATCATGAAGCAGATGCTGAGAACCAGTTGGATGATGACCAGAAGTTTTCCAATAAACGTCATGGCCTGAATCCTGACTTCCGTAAGTTGGGCGAAAATGTAAAAGCTGCTTATTCCGTCCTGAAACGGATTTACGCTGCAAGAATCAAGTGCTGGTTGAATCGACCGCAGGAGCGGCTTGATTTGGTACGGCACCCTGTTTGATCAGTTGTTGCTCACGATCCTGCAATCGATGCAGGATTCCTTCCATTTGGTAGACCTGATCGAGGAGATACCGTTGTTGTTGAGTGGCTCGGTAGAGCTCTGTTTCGATCTGAATCCGCTGCCGCTTCAAACGCATTCCAGATTCACGAGTTCGCTCGCCGACAGCCCGAATGTCAACCGCCTGACTAGCGAGCAGTTCGCTCTCAGTCGATAGTGTTTGAATCTGAGTTCCGACATCGGCGAGAGCCTGCACAAGTTGCTCTTCGCGTTTAGAAATTCCTTGCACGTCCTCGTCGACAAACTTGGACAATCTTCCGATCTGCGTTTTAATATTTTCGATCTGCGGCGTGGTGGCCGCTACCTTATCCTGATTTCGACGCGACGCGTCGTCGTAGGACTTCATGATTACACTTGGAAGTGATCCAGTTGCCAGAGGCGCACTCTCGGTTCGTTGAGTTGTCGTCCATTGAGGTTTTTCACCCGTCGTTTCGGCGAAGGCATAGTCCGGCAGGTTTTGAGTTTCCTCGCGCCAGTTGGGACCGAGCTTGCTGATCCCGACGGCAATTCCAAGGAAGGCAATGCTTGCCGTGGTCACGAAGACAACCATGATCTTGCTGATTTTGGTCGTCATTTCTGACTTCTCGTTTGAAGAGGGCATAGACAACGCCGCTGCGTCGCGACGATGCCAGAACAATCAAAACACAAAGGGTACATTTACCAGCCCAATGAATCGTCACAGTGAACGATCACTGGTAGGTGCGTCAACAAAAAATTGGATATTTCGGCCACGGCATGGCAGCTGGATCGGTTGTACGGAGGATATCGTTTCTTAGACCTGCGCCGCGGGATGGATGGTGAACCACTATCGAACGCAGGCGAGGAATCGTCTCTCTGACACGTGCGGCATAAGTGTTTCCGGATTATACGCGTGTTAAAAAAACGGAGTCAAACAGAAAGAACCGGCACTGCGGTCTGTATCGCGACAGGCCTGGCCATTCAATGCCGCCAGCCGGCGTAGGGATCGTAGACTGCAATTCCGATTTAATCTGTCAGACGCGTACAGTCGGGCATTCCTGTCCTGGCGGAGGATCGCTGTCTCGGGGTATGAATACAGGTGTGGTGAACGGCTGGGCTGATGAGCGGCTTCGCCACCAGGTTGACGAGTTTTTGTCCTAGGGCGCGTAACGAAACTCCGCAGTCATCAGCAGTGTCTGACAGGCAGCTTGCCATGATGCTTCCAACGTTTCCGTGTTCAGGTCTTTTTCTGGCTCGATGGACTTGGCGTTGCTGGTCGGGGCCGTTGAGTGCGTAACGTCGACTTCGCTGCTGTCCGACAATCCTTGAACAAAGGCCGTCAGCATAGTGGTTTCACTGGTGGTCGGGTCACGGAGAAGAATTTTCCGAAAGGCAGCGGTTGCTCGTTCTTCTTCTGGTTGAGCCGCGATGTCTTTTGCAATTCGCATTGCGCGGTCAGTGATGATCTGACTGTTCATCAGAAACAGGCTCTGAGAAGCCATCGTTCGCTCGGTACGTTTTCCGACGACGAGGCTGGGGTCGGCGAAATCGAATTCATGCAGCATGTCGGGAACCCAGTATCTGGCAATCGGCAGATAGACAGATCGATGCGTCGAGCTTAGTTGCTCGGCTGACGGATGAACGCGGTCATTAAATTCTCTGTCGTTGAACGAAGCGATGACTGAACCGTCGGGAGGCGTCAGCTCAAGTTCACCCGACACATGCAGCATTGCGTCCCGAAGTGACTCAGCATCCAGACGCTTAATTGGAGCACGCCAGAGAAAATTGTTGGTCGGATCCAGTTCGTTGTTCTTTGCTGAGTGACTACATGAAAGGCGGTAGGTTCGACTGAGAACGATGTCCCGAATTGTTTCCTTGATTGACCAGTTGTTGGTTTTGAGTCGGCTGGCCAGCCAATCCAGCAGTGCAGGGTGGCTCGGCCGTTTTCCCATGTGGCCGAAGTTGTTGGGAGTCTCGACCAGCCCTTGACCAAACACGTGCTGCCAGATTCTGTTGACGGCAACGCGAGCGGTCAGCGGATTGGCATCGTCGACGAGCCAATCTGCAAGAAGCAGTCGGCCGCTACTTTTCTTCGGCGGTCCGATGCCCTCTCGGAAGTCAAACAGCGAGGGGACGCCGCGGGGCACGACATCGCCCTTCTGTTTGACCTCGCCTCGAATTCGGATGACGCAGTCAATCGGTTCAGGCAGATCCCGCACGGCCATACAATAGTCGGGAAACTTCGGGGGGGTGTCAGTCAATTCTTTAAGGGCGGCGTCGAGTGCTTCGATCTTCTTATCCCAGTCTGCGATTTCTGTATCCTGCGTTTTTATTTCGTCAGTGATTTCGGCAAGCCGTTTGGCGTCTGTCGTTTTCTTCATTTCGTTTTCCAGAGCCGCTTTCTTTCGGACGAATCCGTAGCGACTGGATCGAGCCTTGTTCCGAACTCCCGTCGCTTCAGCGACCTTTGCACGATAGGCTTTCGCCGGGCCGTCAAGAGCAACACCGTTTTTACCGATCGGCTGTAGCGGGCGATCAAAACCGTACTTGTTGGCGTTGGTCATCGGGCCGTAAAGTGATTCCGTACTGCCAAAGATTCCGGCTAGAGCGTAGTAATCCCGAGTTGGTACAGGATCGAATTTGTGATCATGGCATCTTGCACAACTAACGGTGAGCCCGAGAAACGCTCGCGACATGACATCAATCTGCTCGTCAATCAGATTCATCTCGAAGAGGTCCTTGTCACCCTCACCCAGAACTTTCGAACCCAGCGTCAGGAAGCCGGTAGCGACGAGTTGCTCGTCACGTCTTCGCCAGTCGTCTGAAGCAATCAGATCACCAGCGATCTGCTCTCGGACAAACTGATCAAAAGGTTTATCAGAGTTAAACGCCCCGATGACGTAATTGCGATAACGCCAGGCGTGCGGGAAAATCACATTTCGGTCGTTGCCGTTGGACTCCGCATAACGGGCGACATCCAGCCAGTGCCGCCCCCATCGTTCCCCGAACCGCGGTGACGCCAGCATTTCGTCGACGATTTCAGCGTAACGCTCAATCGAGAATTCATGCTCGAAATTTGAGATCTCGCCGTACGTTGGCGGCAGCCCGATCAGGTCGAACGAAACTTGCCGCAGCAGGTCGCGAGGTGAAGCATCGGCGACCGGAGTCAGCCCGTTTGTCTCATGTCTCTGTGCGATGAAATGGTCGATTGGAGATTCTGCCCAGTCGGAAGTCGTCGCCGGAATTTGAGGTGTGACGATGGGCTGCAACGACCAGAGGTCTTCGTTTGCTATCATTTCATCCGGCTGGGATTCTCCGCTGGTGGGGCGACTTCGTGGATCGGGCAGCCCGAATTCAATCCACTTTTCAAAATCAGCAATGACACTATCTGGAAGTTTCGCCGACGGTGGCATTTCCAGACCGTCGTACTTCAGAGCCAGGATGAGCAAGCTTGAATCTGGCTTGCCAACGCTGACTGCTGGTCCGCTTTCACCTCCTGTCAGCAGTCCGTCGCGTAAGTCGAGTCTCAGCTTTCCGCCCAGCGCTTTCGACGAAGCGGAGTGGCACTCATAGCAATGTTTGACCAGAACCGGGCGGATTTTTTTCTCAAACCATTCGACTGAACCCGTGTTGTCGGCGTTGGCCGCCGCCGGTAGCAGCGAGTTTAAAGGAGCGATCGTCAGGAGCAATATGATCCGTAGGCCGGAACTGCGCAGAGTTTGTTCCAGCCTGGTTGATTCGAAGCATGATCGTTCCTTAATCCACGAACTCATTGCCGACCTTTCGAGCTCGTTCGGGCTTGTCGAGATCGATCCCCAGGGCGATGCCAACTTCAACAAGCACGTTCCAGCCTGCGGCGATTTGAACGAACTCGCCGAGGTCGCCCGCGTCCGGAATCTGGATCGTCGGGTAAGAAGTCTTTCGTGACGATATTGCGATTATTTCCAGGCCGATGCCCTTGCAGAGAACTTCTCGAAACTTTTCTTCTGATTCTTCGTATGGCTCGACCCACAGGACGACGTCTTCAGCATCCATGACTTCTTCGATGCCATGTACGGCGTAGGTGCCTTCGAGAAAGTCGGACTTCTTGCGAGTGATCTCGTTTGTTTTGAGGGTCAGTTCTTCGGTCACTCCGTCATTGCGGCCTGCCCAGTAGATTGTTCCTGCGTTGGCGATGCGGCTGACAAGTGCAGGATCAATCTGAGTCGTCAGTGCCGTTTCCATCATACCGGCCAGGTCGGCTTGACGAGTTGCGACGGAAGGTTCGCCGGCCGCGTGTTCCAGTAATGCTCGATAGAAAAGAGCTTGCTCGGCAACGCTCTTCGTTGCGGCGACGGCGTTCTCTTTGCCACAGCTCAGAACAAAACCCTGATTGGCCAGTTCTTCCAGCGGCGAGTCAGGAGTCGCACTCAGACTGTAGCAATTTTCGTGTCCGGATTCTTTCAGCGATTTGAAGAGTCGAATGACTTCGGCTGTCTTGCCGGAATTTGACAAGGCAAACACAGCTGACTTCGACAGGTCGTACTCAGTGGCCTGGCGGCCAGCTTCTGTGCTCAGTGAAAGAGGCCAGCCTTTTCGTGATGCGTGAGCGATGGCACTCTTTGCCGGGAACAATCGGCTCGAACCTTCGCCCGTCATCAGGAGTCTGTCGACAGCGCCGATCTTCTTCCCAAGGTCGGCCAGTCCTGGCGAATCGAAACCTGCGACGATCTGCGGGGTTTCAAGCATCTCTCGGACGAGGCTGTAGCTGCTGTATCGTTCTTCCGTGCCGTTCATAACAGTCAATCCACGTCTATACAAAGATGTTGTGCGGTTATCCGATGCCCCACGGCAGGTCTGCCATGCATGGTAAGTTCTCCAGAATACTCGGATCGACGACAGGCTCGCTACTATCCACAGGTTCGATCGTTGAGTTATTGTGGAGTGTTTATCATAAGAGTGTTGCTTCGAATTCTTCAAACTGAATCGGGATGACGAAAATGCTGACGCGAACTGATTATCGAGTCGCGACTGTTGCCGTGATTGCTATCGTCGGAATGTTTGCCGGCCTGCAGGCGCAGGAGAAGCTCACTTCGCCGAAGACGTCGGCTAGTCCCGCCGGGAATACGACCAGGGAATCGCGAGCCGAAATTCAGCAGGCTCTGGCCCCGTTGAATGATCTGATTGGCGGGTGGCGAGGTACGGGGCAGGTCAGACGGGGATCGACTCGCGGAGCGTGGCGAGAGGCTGGTAGTTTCGTCTGGAAGTTTGTCGGCGGCAAAGTTGGCATCGAGTATCAGGTTAAAGATGGCAAGCATATCGGCATCGGCCTGGTGTCCTGGGATCCTGCAAACAAAGAATTCACGATGGATGCGGTATTTGCGGACGGCTCGAAGCGAGCGTACCGCGGAAAACTTGAGAAGAAAGTGCTGACGTTGGAGTCGACGCCCAGCGTTGCTGGCGAGGTTTCACGAGTGACATTGCGTCAGCTCAACGAAAAGCGAATGCTTGTTCTCTATGAGAAACGCAGGGCCACATCGAGTTTCTATTCTCGGGTTGGTGAGGTTGGCTACACGCGTGAAGGAACACGGTTGGCATCGTCGGGCAGCTCCGGACCGGAATGCGTCGTCACCGGCGGGGCAGGAACGATTAAAGTATCTCACGAAGGCAAGACCTACTACGTCTGCTGTACTGGCTGCCGCGATGCCTTCAACGATGACCCGGTCGGAATCCTCGCCGATTATCGAGCGAAACTCGAAAAGAAACGATCAAATTTTCAGTGAATCAGGTCGTTTCACGAGCAAAGCAGATTCGACTATCCTTGCCAGCCAAGCCTTCGGCAGGGAAGACCGAACGTTCAGAAACACCAACCAATGTGAGGAGAAATGACAGCCATGCATCGTCGTATGACTCTGTCAGTCTTAGCCGTTTCCGTCATGCTGACCGGAATGAGTTGTGTCAATCGGTCCGATGTTGGCGCCCCTCCGGTCCCCACAGCCGAAGCTGTTCCCGGCGGGGGTGTCGCCGATGACACGTTTCTTGTACGACTGGAAACGAGCAAGGGTAACATCGATATTGAGGTTCACCCTGCGTGGGCTCCCAACGGGGCCGACAGATTTCGTGAACTGGTCGAAATCGGATTTTACAACGGGTGTCGATTCTTTCGCGTCATACCTGACTTCATGGTTCAGGTCGGCATGAACGGCGATCCTGCGTTGCATTCGCAATGGTCTGAAAACACGATTGATGACGACCCGGTTCTCGAATCAAATCTTCCCGGATATGTCACGTTTGCAAAAACGGGCCTGCCGAATTCGCGATCGACTCAGTTCTTCATCAACTATGGGAACAATGCCAGCCTGGACGGTCAGAGGTTTGCGCCGTTCGGAAAGGTTGTTGCCGGGATGGACATCGCTCTGTCGATCGAGGCTAAATATCGTGAAAGGCCCGATCAAAATGCCATTGGTTCGGCCGGAAACGAGTATCTCAAGATCGAATTCCCAGACCTCGATTTCATCCAGAAGGCGTCGGTTGTTCAAAACTGATTCTTCAAAGCACGTAGGTTATGACAAGCTAAACGTGGGTGTAGCGACTCAGTTGTGACCTTCGAACATTCAAGGCAGTCGTGTCAGGATTTCTCCGACCGGCTGCCTTTTTTGCTGCGCGACGTTTGCGGCGTAGCCGTACCACAAAAGGCCGACCGTCTGCCGAACCGCCGGGTCAACATTCAACAATCGATAAAAATCGAGATGCCGAGTGACGGCTCCAGTCGTCCACTTCACGCCGACGCCAACCGACCAGAGGTAAAGACTCAGATTCTGAATAGCGCAACAGCAGGCTGCGTAGTCCTCTTTCTGCAACTCGGCATTGTTGCGCGACAATGCCGACGTAACAGCGAGCCAGCCGGGAATGGTGCTCCAACGCTCGCGTTTGGCGCTGCCCGCCGACGCTCCTTTTTTCTCGGTGACCAGCCTGCTGTTCAAGTCGACGACTGCTGAAATCGTCTCTGGGCCCAGATGATGAAAGCGCCAGGGTTCGGTATGGCGATGATTGGGCGCCCAACTGGCCAGCTCGATGGCTTTTTCGATTTGCTCAAATGGTGGCGTTTCCGTTGTGAAGTTATGGATCGTTCGCCGGTCGCGGATCACCTCTTCGATGATCTGAGCCGTTGCTTTGTTATCTCCACCGCTGCTCATCGATCAGTTGTTCCGCTGTGTTGGTAAATCAAGTTCCTCGCATCTGCGGCAGGTTGAAGTATCAGAGCCAAAGATGCAAAGCAGCGTGTTCCGCCTGTATTCTTATTCTGATCCGTCTGCAGGCGGTGCGAACTTCAGTCGGCGTTTGGGCATGACCTTATCCTTGATCACGTAAGGCTTATCGTGGCCACCCTGGGGAAACCATTCAGGAAGTGTTTATGTCTTTGATATTTGAGTAGTCCGGCCCGACAACTCGGCGGGTTGGTATTTTTCGTTCTTCATGTCGACCCCTGTTGCTGGAACAGTACTGAAGGTTTCAGGGCATACTGTTTCAGTAGTACGCCATCCGCAGTTTCGTCGCCTGGAGCAGGAAGAGTCGGGAGAGTAGCAAAATGCAGTTCGAGTCAAGGTGCGTGTCGCGCGGGCTCACTTTTTGAGGAGCCGGAGCATCTCGGTGGCGTAGCGTTTTCCGAGAATCAACTGGCTCTTCCGGTCGAAATGCACGTTGTCGAAGACGGCGAGTTCGTTCGATCGCGCGAGGCCGGTGGCGGGTACGGATTTGACCAGTTTCGCCATCTGATCGTTGACGATTGCCTTACCATAGATTTCTCCGGCCACAAAGCAGAGGTCTGGATTATTCAGGTTCGCCCGCAATCGAGTGACGAGATCGGTCAGTCGTTCGAGGTAGGATGTGTCGCTGCGGTTTCCTTCGCCCTGGTGCCACAATACACCATCGACCTTGAGATTGTTTACCTTTGCCAACCGCTCAATCGTGTGGATGTAAAGGTCTTGCCCTTTCCCCCACTGCTGAATCTTTGTGCCGCCTCTGGCGTTGTGAATCAGCCCGATCGTCTTTCCCGGCATTTTCTCTGCCATTTCATGTGCAAAGCCGGTTCCGGGACTGATCCGCTGCATGCTGATCACCTTGCGATCACTTGCAAACCGGTTCAGTGGGTTCGTCGCTGGAATCCATTTTCCTTTGTCGTCGAGCAAGTACACGTTATTGATCGACTTCTTGTCACCGTCTTCCATAGCCGCGCGACCGGCCATATTCGATTGGCCAATCAGGAGAAAGACAAGGTCCGGCTCTGGAGTCTTGTCATCGGCGACCGCCAACGAGTTCAGATTCCAGATGGCGGTAACACAGCAGATCAAAGCAAAAGAAAATCGAGTCATAGATAACTTCCGAGTAGTTGCGGACATCGAGGTAACGGATTATTGAAGCTGAGGCAGGGACTTTAACTCGACAGGTCCTCTGCCATAAAGTTCATGTAGAGCTGTCGGGTCGATTGGTTGGAAACTCTATCGTGCCTCGAGGCGATAGAGTTGTGCTTCAGTCATCTTCATAGTTCAGGAACAGGACATGCCGAGTTTCAGTTGGTGGCAATTTGCGTGTCTGGTTGTGGTACTGAATGGACAGGTCTGTGCGCAACCGAATGCCGTACCTTTTGTCGCCAGTTTCGAACGATTCGCACGCCATCAGGAAATCGACGCTGATATTGCCGGTCGATTACTGTTCAGCGAACTGAGCTGTACGGCCTGTCACTCCGCGACCTCGGATGAATTAAAACCAAAGCTTGGGCCACGACTTGATGGAGTGGGAAATCGGCTTGGGCACGAATGGATTGCAAGGTTCCTGGATGCACCGCAAAAGGAGAAGCCGGGAACCACGATGCCCGACGTGCTGGCGGGTTTTCCCGATGCCGGGCGAGGTGCCGCGGCACGGGCTTTAGCGGCGTTTCTGTCTTCTCAGCATGACCCGTTTCAGAACATCAAGGGAAACGGTGCGCGAGGAGTGCCGCATGAGTTCTGGAAGCACGGCGATGTCGAGCAAGGGCAACGCCTTTACCACCAGGTCGGCTGCGTTGCCTGCCACGAAGCCGACGAATCCTATGAAACTGTCGAGACGAAACCATCGCCCCTCGACCAGTTGCTTGAACAGTTCGATGAAGACGAACTGAAGGAACTTGGGCTGTCTGCGGCGTCTCGCCGTGTCCCGTCCGTGCCGCATGGCAACCTCGTCGCCAAATACTCGCCGCAGTCGCTGACATTTTTTCTGCTTGATCCACACAAAACCCGCACTGGTGGACGTATGCCAAATCTTAAACTCGGTGTCGTCGAGGCGGCTGACATCGCGGCATGGCTTCTGCGGGATAGTAAGTCGATCAGAATTCCGAGTGAGCAGACTCAGGCATATGGTGAGAATGCGATTGAAACCGGACGTCGGCTTTTTAGTGAACTTGGATGCTCGAACTGTCACTCGGTTAAGGGCACGTCTCCAGCAAAGATGGCGAAACCGCTGACCGAACTGAATTTTGCTGAGCCACGAAGCTGCGTTGGTGCACCTCGGTCGGGCATTCCGTATTTCCCGTTGGACAGCTTTCAGATTGAAACGTTGAAGGCGGCTTTGGCTGCTGCCCGCTCAGACGGGTCAGTCCCACCAAATGAGTTGCCACGGCAACAGCTTGATTCTCAGATATTGAAAATGAATTGCCTGGCGTGTCATAAACGGGACGGTAAGGGCGGAGTCGGTCGGTATCGCCGGCCGTATTTCGAAACAGTCGGGCATGTTGATATTGGCGACGAAGGGCGACTGCCGCCTCCGCTGACTGGTGTGGGGAGCAAGCTGCAATCGGGCTGGCTGACTCGGGTACTGAAGGGAATGGGCGACGTCCGACCGCACATGCGAATTCGGATGCCGTTATTTCCCGAAGATCAGGTCAAGTCACTGGCGACGTGGCTGACTCAATCGGATCAGGATTGGAAGAAGCCGGCATCAGAGAAAGACGTTTTTGGTGATGTCAGCAAGCTGGCAGAGGACGGACGCCTGCTGATCGACACGGGCTGTGTGCAGTGCCACCTTCTGCGCGGAGACGCTCTTCCCGGAGTCGTTGGTGTCGATTTGGACGGGATTACCAGTCGAGTGCATCCGCAGTGGTTCCATGACTTTTTGTTGAATCCCGGTAAGTTGAAACCCCGGACTCGGATGCCGACATTCTTCCCGAATGGAAAGAGTCACAACGCGACCATTCTGAAGGGAGACACCGAACGGCAGATCTCTGCGATGTGGGCGTATCTCAGGAACGCTGGCAAGCTTGATTTACCACCAAAGATTCAGAAAGCGAGATCGCAGAACTACGAGCTGATTCCGAAGGACCGGCCGATTGTTCTGAGGACGTTTATGCAGGAAGCCGGCACTCATGCAATCGCCGTTGGGTTTCCCGAGCAAGTTCATTTCACGTTTGACGCTGACCAGGTCCGACTGGCACATGCCTGGCGGGGGCGATTTCTCGATGCGCAGGGGACATGGTTTGTGAGGTTTGCTCCGCCGGCCGCTCCGCTCGGCAAAGAACCAATCCGACTTCCGCCAGGCGTGCCATTCGTCCTGCTGAATGAAGCCCAGGGGGAAGACGATGATCTTTCGTCCCCGGATTTCGATGCAAAGAAAGCGGGCTATCGATTCCAGGGATATCGGTTAGACAAATCCGGAGTGCCGGCGTTTCTTTACCGGCACGGTCGGTTCGACATCGAAGACCGGATAAAGCCAGATGCTGACAGAACTCTGGTTCGCCAGTTGACGCTTAGAGATCGAACTCCCGGGAAGCCGGCGGCTGCACTGTGGTTCCGAGGACATTTTGGCGAGTCTCTCAAATATGACGGCCCATTCGCGTACACGAACGATGCCGGAGTCTCGATGACCATACAAGCTGGACTGAATCACGCCGGCGAAGTTGAAGCTCGGATTGATGGAACTCACTGGATTGTCCCGGTGAAGGTAGAACGGAAGAAAACGATCGAGGTGCGATACCGATGGTAAATCCAACGACGCTGCTGGCCGTGCTGATTTGCTGGATGTCGCTCGTCGCGCCGGCGAGGACTGCGGAAGAAAACGACTACTATCGCCTCGTCTCTGTCGCAGTTGCGGAGACAAGCTCGTCGTCGCGAGCGAAGAACTGGAAACCTGCGCCCGATGGGCTTGCTCTGGAAGTCAGTGGTTTGGCAGTGCTCGACGATCGCCGCGTTGCGGTCGCCATTCGAAAAGGGGAAGTCTGGATTCTTGAAGGCGTCTACGACGAACCACCAACGAATGTAAAATTTCGCAGGTTCGCATCGGCGCTGCATGAACCGCTTGGTTTACTCAAACACGGCGACTCGTTTTACACGGCTCAGCGTAGCGAGCTGACTCAAATTCGGGATACAGACAAGGATGGCGAGGCCGATGAGTATTTGACCGTTGCAAAAGGCTGGGGAGTCACAGGTGGGTATCACGAATACGCCTACGGGCCGAAACTTGATCGCGACGGAAATCTCTGGATTACTTTGAATATCGGAATGGGGCTGAAAGGTGCTCAGTTGGATCGAACGATTCAGGATCCCATCCTTGGTTATCGACAGGGCCGCTGGCGCGGCTGGGGCATGAAAGTTTCTCAAGACGGTGATCTGATACCAGTCTGCGCCGGCATGAGATCTCCCAGCGGGATCGGGGCCAACGCCGACGGCGACATGTTCTACACCGACCAGCAGGGGAACTGGGTTGCGACAAACTCGCTGCATCACATGCGCACAGGAGCGTTCTTTCATCACGTCGAATCGCTGGCTTCGATGAGCGAAGAAGGGTCACCAATCAGCGGAGTCAGGAAAGTCACTAGCGGACTGCCATATCCACAGGCCATGAAACAGTTTCCGCAGCTTCGGCCGCCGGCGGTGTGGTTTCCTTATAAGAAGGCGGGGCAGTCCGCGACGGACATCATGCTTGACGAAAGCAACGGCAAGTTTGGTCCGTTTGCCGGACAATTGTTTGTCGGCGAGTTTACCCAGGCGGCCATGAATCGAGTCTTCCTGGAAAAAGTCAACGGCAAGTATCAAGGTGCTTGCTTCCCGTTCAGATCTCGATTCGCGTCAGCCGTCCTGCGAATGTCCCAGGGAACCGACGGTAGCGTTTTTGTCGGATTGACCAATCGAGGGTGGAGCAGTCTGGGCACGGCTTCATACGGATTGCAGCGTCTCGTCTGGACGGGTGAAGTTCCGTTTGAGATTAAGGAAATGCGAGCGAGGTCCGACGGTTTCGAATTGCTTTTCACAAAGCCGGTCAATCGCGAAATTGCGCTGGCGAATTCGTCATATGAAATGAGCAGCCACACTTACCTTTACCATTCGACCTACGGTAGTGACGAGATTCAGAATCAGGAATTGACAGCACGTCGTGTTACCGTTTCGGACGATGCCCTGACGGTTCGTCTTTACATCGACGGACTGCGGGAACTCTTCGTTCACGAACTGGTGGCCTCACACATCCGCAGTCAGACTGGTGAACCGCTTCTGCATCCTTACGCCTGGTACACGCTGAATCGTATTCCCGATGAGTGACTCGTCCAGAGAGGCGGTACTGAGTTCTGCCTGAAACACCCGGTGTTGCAACCGAAAATCGAGGGGTGGTGAGCGGAGAAAAGTTTGAAGTGCATCAAGCACGGGGAGCTTTTTTAATAACTACGGAACTACCGACCGTACAGTTAACGTCCAAATGCCGAGATCAGGCCCCAGGGCATTTTTTCGTTTGGCCATATCGACGGCTTTCAGCCCCCAAAGTCGCATCTCAAACCCAGTAGACAGTACAGAGGCGATCGTGGAAAGTGGAGACCCAAGCCTGAATGGTCCTGTAAAAGATGTCTTTGAAACGATCGAGAAACTCGCCAGGAGTGAAAGAGCCGAGCGAGTCTTTGTCAGACATGTCTTCCGCTTTTGGGGCGGTCGAAATGAAACGACTGATGACGCTCCAATTCCGAGGGAAGCGTGCAGGGGTATAAAGCAAGTGGTGGCAGCTTCAATGCTTTGTTGCTTTCCATTGTTTCGTCTGATGCGTTTTTGTACAGAAAGACATAATATCCGCTAACGACGAAACTAATTCCGGCTATCCTGGGAGCAGCGGTTCAACAGTGCTTTTGCAACACCATTGAGAGGTCGACCTTTATGAAACGTCGTGAGATTCTGAAGTCAGCTGGCTGTGTGCTGTTCCTGCCGACGCTGGAGAGCTTTGGGCAGGATCGCTCCGTCCCGGAACAAGCTGAGGTCAAGCGGCTTTTCTGTGTCAGCATGGGCTACGGTTTTTTTACAGACGTGCTGCCGCAAACCGATGGTGCAGCCTACGCATTCAGCGAACACATGGAGCCTTTGAAAAAGCATAGAGACCATTTTACGCTCTATTCAAAAATGAAGTTCGGCGGGAGCCATGTCCATGACCACAGGTGCTTCGTCGGCAGCACCACGACGAACCCGGACTCACTGGACCAGATCGTTGCGGATCACGTTGGGCACTTAACTCGAGTCAGAAACGTCGTCACTTTCATCAGCCATGCTCATCACCACATCGTTGCATCGTGGCGGAACAGGCTGCCCGTCATGCCGATTCAATCGACGAGGGTGCTCTTTGAAACTCTCTTTGCCAGGACCGACAGAAAAACCCAGGAACGACTGCTGGCCCACAAGAAAAGTGTCCTTGACGGTTCTCTCCAGGAAGCGAAAGCTCTGATGGCACGCGTGTCGGGCCGAGACCGCCAGCGACTGGATGAGTACTTCGCTGCGTTGCGTGAATCGGAGCAGGAGCTCAACAAATCGATCGAGTGGCTCAGTAATCCTCGTCAGGATGTTGAATTTCCGGTCGCACCTCAATTTGAGAACAACTTCCTTGCTACCGACGTTGACAAGAACCGATTTCTGGACAACCCACGTCAGATTCAACGCGGCATTGCATTCGACATGATCTACAAGGCCTTCAGGTTCGACATCACGCGCGTGGTCAATTTCTATATGACGGGACTCGACAATGACCATCATATCACGACACACAACGTGCCAAAATCCGAGGATGCACGCACCAGCCTGACGAAGTATGACTCCTCGTTCTTTTCACTGCTGTCCAACTTCTACGATAAACTCGCCAGTACAAAAGGCGAGTCCGGCGGAACGCTGATGGATGAAACAGTCACCGTCGCCACAGGAAACAACAGTGTGAGTCAGAAAATGGGGCCTCATAACGGGAACGAAATCCCTGTGTTCGTCGCGGGCGGACAGTTCGCGAATCACGGTGGCCATATCATTCGCAAAGGCGAGACGACCTGCGATATCTATCTGTCGATACTTCAGAAATTCGGCATCCAGCGAGAGCAGTTTGGCAATAGCAAGAAGATCATCCAGTTGTGAAATCATGTTGAATTACAAGATCACGAAAATTGTTGTTTTGCTGTCGCTGATTGCCGGAGCTTGCGCTTCGAGTTGCAGTGCGGATGATCGTGAACGATCACAGCAGTTCTTCGACACTTTTTGTGTTTCCTGTCATGGACAGGAAACGCCGAAAGCCGGACTTCGCCTGGACCAGATTGACTTGCAGCGATGGGAAGACGCAAGCCTGCTGGATGATATTTATACGGCGATCGAGAGTGGTGAGATGCCCCCGGAAGAGGCGACGAAACATCCAGAACCCAGCCAGTCCCAGACACTGCAGAAGGTCTTAGGCAATCAACTGCACGTGCTCGCGGAAAAGCAAAAACCGGGAATGCTGAAACGATTAAGTCGAGTCGAGTATCAAAACACGGTAAACGATGTTTTTGGCACTGACTTCTCTCTGCTCGACCGGTTGCCACTCGACAACATCGACGCTGGCTTTGATAACAATGCCGACAACCTGCATATGTCGGTTGTCGATATGGAGACATATTTCAACGTTGCAAACCGGATCGCCGAGAGTGTCGTCAGCGACAAACCTGCTCCACGCGTCGTTGTCTACGCAACGAAAAATACAGACATTGATTCGCTCAGCCACAAAGACAATACCAATGCGTTTGCTCCGTCCCTTGATCGGGATTCGCGTCCGCTGGTTTTTGCGTCTCCTGCCACCCAAATAAAGATCAATCCGTCGGTCAGAACGAGCGGGGTCTATCGGATTGTTCCACAAGGATTCTATATCACGGCCCAGTTTGTTCCCGGCAGCCGCACTGAAGAAAGATTGCCTGCCGTCAAGGACGTATCAGAAAGCGATATCGACGATTCGCTATCCGGTGGCCACTCGATGAGCTACTTCCTGCGGAAGAACGCTGGAGCCGGACAAAGCATTGTTACTGTGATTCCAAAAAATGCGGCTTGGCAGGACTTCGACCCTCGCGAAGGGTTCGAGGCGAGGCTGTCGTCGGATGACACAATTGTTCTGAGATGCAATTCGGTCAAAGGGGGAAGTCCTCAGCGGATGTTCTGCATTGAGAAAGCGACCATCACGGGGCCAGTGTATGAGACATGGCCACCGAAGACCTACTTCTATGAAACGTACTGCAGTCACATCGATGCGTCCGCTGGCTATGACGCATGCGAGTCCACATTGAAGCGGCTTGCACAGCAACTGTTTCGCCGTCCCGTTTCCGACGCTGAGATGCAGCAGGTCTCTACGCGTGCAAAGCATGAGCATGCTCAGGGGCGAAGCCTTTACTCCGGTCTGCAGGCTGGCATTCGCGGAATGTTATGTTCCCCGAATTTCCTTTATAAGCAGGAAGGCGTGTCGGGACCTCTGGATGAGCACGCGATCGCTGCACGTATGTCGTATTTTCTGTGGAATTCTCTTCCCGACGAGACGCTCTTCGAGCTAGCGAGAAAAGGAAAGCTGAAGGATCCGAAAGTTCGATACGAGCAGACGCTTCGCATGTTGCAGGATGCCAGAGCCGATCGGTTTGCCAACGACTATGTTTATCAGTGGCTCGATCTTGAAAAGCTCAAGATCATCGAACCGGACGCAAGCATCTTTACTGTTGATGAATTTGACCTTGTCCGAGATCAGATCAAAGAAGAACCGGTTGAATTTTTCCAGGAAGTGCTGTCAAGCAACCTGCGCCTGCTGAACTTTATCGATTCCGATTTTGTAATGATCACGCCGGATCTCAACTATATCTACCAGATCGAAGGACACCCGGTCGCAAAGCCGGGCAAGAGACCTGGGGCAAGTAAAGTGTCACCGATCGATTACAGGCCCAAAGAGATTACTTCGGAATTCTCCAAAGTGATGCTGGGCGAGAACGATCGATATCGCGGAGGCCTTCTTACACAGGCCGGCTTCATGCTGATGACGACCAACAACGGGGAATACACCAATCCGTTTTATCGTGGCGCATGGGTACTGAGAAGCTTCTACGGTGATCATCTGGAGACACCGGCAGACCTGGAAATCACAGCACTCAGTCCACCGACGAAAACGGAGACGATCAAACAGACGATCGATGCGCATCGAGAGAATGCCAGTTGCAACAGCTGCCACAGGAAGATGGATCCCCTCGGCATCGCTTTGGAGAACTTTGACGTTATCGGCCGCTGGCGGGACCAGTACACTGACGTAAGTAACTATGCCGCCTCGCGCAAGAACACCGGCAATAATACAGGACGCTTTCCCGTAGATACGAGTACCGTCCATATGGATGGCCGCGTCTTCGAGGGGCCACAAGGCCTGAAGACAATCCTGCTGGAAGATAAAGACAGGTTTTCCCGAGCGTTCGTGGAGAACATGCTGTCCTATGCGATGGCACGCCAGCTCACTTTTCGCGATCGCGAAAACCTTAACTTGCTCTACGAGCAGTCCGCTGATAAGGACTTCAGGCTGCGTGACATTCTCCTGGCGATCGTCTCGTCAGACTGTTTCACCAGACGCTAACAATCAGCCATCAATGCGTCGATCGCTGGATGTCTCCAAGGGTCAACTCGCTTGGCTAATGTCGAGTTTCAAACTTTCGGTTTTATCGAGAAGCTGAAATCGGTCGTCAGACTCGACGGTCTGGCGTACTGCAGTCTCTGTGGAAAGAACATCCGATGACGCAAGCTCAGTCACCAAGTCACTTACTCGTCGCTTGGCAACGTCAGGTGAGATGACGATATCAATGTCCTGGGTCAGTCGCGGTTCGCCTTAGACTGAACTGATCGCTCGCCTTGCCGATTAGTTCCTTGAGTCGTTAGCCGGGTTGCAAATCTGTTGTTGCAGATACTCGATTATTTGAGGCTGGATACTCGTAACCCGTCCTGAATAAGAGGCTTGCGGTCGCAAATTGCGAGAGTTCTCGCGGAGATAGCCTCGATCGGGGGCCTTGATTGCGGTTCACAGACGTGACGGAAGTCACACAGTGCGTTGCCTCCCGAGAAACACGGTAATTTTTGCACTGCAGTGAATTGGCAAAAAGATTCTGAAAAACAGAAAGAGATGAGTCGGTGAAATTTCACCGCCGATTTTTCGAGCGTCGATACCTGTCAACAGAGTGCCGTCATCCAACACTGCCCCC
>CALGTK010000469.1 GCA_937904325.1 uncultured Planctomyces sp. | reverse complement strand
GGTCAGCTACAATCGGATTCTCAGTGGCGCGCAGTTCTGGGATGGTCGTGCAGGCTCGCTCGAAGCACAGGCGGTCGGTCCGATTGCTAATCCCATTGAGATGGGCAACACACATGCCAACGCTGTTGCAACTCTGAAAAATATTTCCGGATACGTTCTGCAGTTTGACACCGTCTTTGGCGAGGACCAGGTCAATATCGACAACGTTGGAAAAGCGATTGCGGCGTTCGAGCGTGTTCTTGTGACCGGGCCATCCGCGTACGATTACAGCGAAGCGTTCAAGCGATTCGCGAATCTCGATGATGACACCCTGGAAGGGTTGAGAGAGGACAATCCAGAAATCTTCGCTCGGTATCTTGAATCGAAACGAGCGGCCGCTGCCAATCCAATGACTGAAAGCGCCCGACGTGGCCAGGAGCTTTTCTTCGGCAAAGCCGTCAACTGCAGTGCATGCCACGTCGGCGCCAATCTTGCCGACGAAAAGTACCATAATCTTGGCATCGGGATGGGGGCAAAGAAGCCTGATCTGGGGCGTTTCGCCGTTACTGAAGAGTCCAAAGACAAGGGAGCGTTCAAAACACCGACAATCCGCAATGTAGCTTCCACGGCACCATACATGCACGATGGAAGCCTCAAGACGCTTGAAGAAGTTGTTGAGCACTACAACAAGGGAGGGACAAAGAACGAATTGCTCAGCGACAAAATGCGACCACTCAAGCTGACCGAACAGAATAAAAAAGACCTCGTCAATTTCATGAAGGCCTGCACTGGCTCAGTCCCACGTGTCGAACGGAAGCGACTTCCTGAGTAGTCGCAAGGGGTCATTTGCAGACTTGATGATTGCCTCTAGTCGCTGTACGTATCAGGTTGCAGGAACCAGTGTCACCCCGGGGTTTGTCGATTAACCAGGCTCACCGTCCGCCTGCGGTTCTTTGAGCAGGATGCGGAGCTTTTCGCGGAGTTCGTTGCGGGCTCGATGGATGCGGCTGCGGATTGTGCCGATCGGGCAGCCGACGGCTTCGGCAGCGTCCTCGTAGGACAGCCCCTCGATTTCTGTCAGGACGATTGCCTGACGGAACTCTTCGGAGAGTTCGCTTAAGGCTCGTCGAATCAAAGCTTGTTCTTCCTGGACTTCCATGCGACCGGACGGGTGAGCGCCGCCTCGTTCATCGATGGGTTCAATGCCGGCGGCTTCTCTGGCGGTCTCGACGGATGTCGTCTTCTGTCGGGTAGCTTTGCGGCGAAAGCTGATTGTCGCGTTGACGGCGATGCGGAACAGCCACGTATAGAACTGTGCGTCGCCCCGGAAGGAATCCAGCTTGCGGAAGGCGTGGATGAAGGCTTCCTGAGAGAGGTCCCGGGCGTCTTCCGGCGACTTCACCATCAGCATGATTGAGTGGTACAGCCGATCCTGATAGCGCACGACGAGTTGGCCGAACGCGTCCGTATCGCCCGCGAGGGTTGCCTGGATCAGTTTCTGGTCGTCTTCGGAAGTCAACGGATGCGGGCTACTCTGAACGATGAATCAAACGGTTGGCGAAACCTGACCACCAGGAGACGTCGTTGATGATAATTGCGACGACGGGCGAGTCCAACTCCACCATGACAGAAGCATCCCCGCTAAGAGCACTCCCAGACTAACCAACTGAGATATCGTCAGGCCAGTGCCGAGCTGGCCGAGTTCGTCGTTCCGCAGGATTTCCAGGCTGATGCGGGAAATCGGGTAGAGCATCATCGCCAGTGCGATCACCGAACCGTCGCCTTTCCGGTACCGATAATAGGCGATCATGATCGCGGCCAGCACCACGCCGTTAATCGAGCTGTAGATTTGCGTCGGGTGCAGTGACATTGTCTGAAGGGCGTCCGGCATGAGGAATCCTCGCTGCACAAGAGCGTTCCAGGGCACGCTGTCTTTCGGAAACTGAACGGCCCAGGGAAGCGAACACGCGTTTCCGTAGCAGCAGCCGTTGAGGAAGCAGCCGAGCCGACCGAACGCGATTCCGACAAAGACAGCCGGAATCATCGCGTCGCCGAATTTCAGCGGGTCGACTTTGTTCATGCGGCACATGACGAAGTACGTGATGGTTGCGAGGATGATTCCGCCGTACAGGACCAGGCCGCCGTCCGGTAGATTGACCGATGCTTTAACGTAGTCCGCAACTGATTCGCAGCCTGCGAAGACGCGTTCTCGATATTGAACGAGGTGAAAGAGCCTCGCCCCGACAACGCCGGACAGCACGATCCACACGGCTATTTCCCGTGCAAAGGTCGGATCGGCGCTGGCAAGTGGTGCTCGCCTGGCGGCGGTCCATCCGCAGGCGAGGACGCCAGCAACGAGCATGGCTCCGTAGCCAAAGACCGGCAGATGAGTGATTTGAGGCGGGACGATCGACGGAATGAGCACAATGCCGACCGCAAACGCCGTCCAGTATCCGGCGGCGACTTTCAATTCGCTGGTGAAGCCGCCTTCGGATTTGAGCAGACGCCGCAGCGAGAATGCTCCGAAGAGGCACCACGCCAGCAGTACTATGCCGAACCCGAAACCGGGAACGTCACCGAGCGGTCCAAGTGACCAGTCGCCCCGAATTGGGATGCGTAGAAGAACTTGTCGCACGTTGGTCTCCAGCGATGAGCTAATGGGCCACGGAGAGGCACAGATGAATACGGATTTCGCAGGGTGCGTCGGGACGCGCTCCACGTCAGGTTCAGGGTTCGGATTGCGAGATCAGCATGTTGTCGATCAGCCGCGTTGATCCGACTTTGGCTGCTATCAGAGCGACCATTTGCGGGACGGCATCATCGACTTTGGAAAGGGTATTCGCGTCGGCGATCACGGCGTAGTCCAGTTTTACGTCCGGGAATTGCACAAGGTGGTCGAGCATTGCCTGTCGGGCGTCGGATGGTGATTTGCCGCCGGCTGTGCACGCGTCATGGGCGATTTTCAACGACTGCGGCAAAGCGAGGGCAGATTGGCGTTCGGCGTCGCTGAGGTATGTATTTCGGCTGCTCATCGCGAGGCCGTCGGGTTCCCGGACGGTCTGGCATGTGCGGATTTCGACCGGAACGTTCAGATCATCGACCATGTGTCGAATCAGCAGTTGCTGCTGGTAGTCCTTCTGCCCGAAGAAAGCGATGTCCGGCAGGACCATGTTGAACAGCTTCAGCACGATCGTCGCGACGCCTCGGAAATGGCTCGTGCGATGCGCACCTTCCAGGGTTGTTGAGCACGCAGGAACTTCCACAAACACCGCGTCGTTTGCCGGGTAGACGGTCCCGGCATCGGGATTGAAGACCAGATCGACTCCAGCGTCTTCGCACCTGCGGAGATCGTTTTCGAGCGGCCTTGGGTACTTTGACAGGTCTTCGTTTGGAGCGAACTGCGTCGGGTTAACGAAGATCGTGACGACGACGAAGTCGGTTTCCTTTCGTGCGGCTTCGACGAGCGAAATGTGCCCGTCATGCAACGCTCCCATCGTCGGAACGCAGCCGATGGTTTTTTCAGCGGCGCGAGCGGATCGGACCAGCGATCGGAGATCGTCGATTGTCTGGACGGTTTTCATTTAATGATTTCGGGTTGCCTGCGGGTAGCGCTGTGGCTTTGGCTGTTCAATGTTCAGGTGAGAAGTGTCAGACTTGCAAGACTTCTCCTGTGGACATTGGTCATTCGAAAACGGGCATTTTCCTGGCCAGCTTTCTGACTGCACCAGGATCTACCTACCGGCCAATGGTCTGGTTCGGGTGAGCAGGCACGTCGGCGAAGTCGTCTCCCGGATCCAGATCCTTGTTCAGCTTATTGATGAGCTGCCGCAGGCGACCGATGCTTCGGCGGTTGAAGCTCATTTTAAGGCGAGGCAGATGTCGGATGTGACGCTCGTCTTGTTCGAACAGGTGGGCGGCTGATTTTTCGATCTTACCTTCGCTCAGCAGGTCCGAGAACTCATCGTTAAGTTGCTCGACATATTCGTCAGTCGGTTCAACTCGGATGCGCAGAACCAGACGGTCGCGGATGTAACGCATGCTGTCGTAGACCGTGTAGAAGTTCATGATCTCGTCGTACGCTTCTCCGAGGTCCTCGGTCACCAGAAACAGTGACAAGTCAGCCGGTGAGATCAGGCCGTTGTCCAGTAGCTGACGCTCGATGAACTGTTTCCACTCTTTCCAGTAAGTGCCACCTGGTTCGTCAATGCACACAATTGGCATCATGTCTCGCTTGCCGGTCTGGATGAGTGTCAACGCTTCGAAGCCTTCGTCCTGAGTTCCGAAACCGCCGGCAAACAAAGCGATGGCGTGGACTTCTTTGACGAAGAGCAGCTTTCGGGTGAAGAAGTATTTCAGGTTAACGAGCTTACGGTCGCCTTCGATGATGTGGTTCGCACTTTGTTCGAACGGGAGGATAATGTTGACCCCCATCGACATTTCACGGCCAGCTCCGACGTGAGCACCTTCCATGATCCCGCCGCCGGCTCCGGTCAGCACGTACCAGCCGGATTCAGCCATGATCTTTCCGAAACTGACGGAGTGCTGGTAGGCGCCTTCTTCGGGCTTTGTTCTGGCGGAGCCGAAGACTGTCACTTTTCGGTGTTTGCGATACTTCGAGAAAACCCGGAACGAGTACCGAAGCTCGCGCAACGTCCGACTAAGAATCTTGAGGTCGCCCTTGGCGGCCTTGTCGTCCTCAAGTTTGTCGATCGTGCGACGCATATCGTCAAGAAGTCGATCTCTTGTGACTGGACCTTTGCGAGGTTTATTATCAGCAGGTGAAGGCTGCTCATCTGAGTCAGTTTGTTTGTTTGGCTCGTCCATGAAGTATCTCACTCATTTTTTGTTGTCAGAAATTCGGGAACGCTTACAAACGCCGATCTTCGCTAATCGCTGAATTTGTTGATTGGCAGAGAAATCAGGAAACCAGTGGAGATGTGGCGTTGTTCGTCATTCCTGACGTTGTCCGACTTCAGAATCTTTACACTGGTTCGGCCTACGCTCCGACGGCTTCGAGTGCTTCTTCCCGTGAGTCATAAATGGCCCACAGTGTGTCAAGTGCCGTGATTCTCAGAAGTTCGACGGCCAGGGCGCTGGCTCCGCATAGTACGAGTTCGCCGCCCCGACTCTTGACAAGTTTGTGGCAGCGCAGCAGCAACGCCAGGAAGACTGAGCCGAAGTAACTGACCTCGCTCAGGTCGAAAATGACCATTGGAACTTCCTGTTCACGGATGGGGCTCATGACGATTTCGGCGGCCTGCTCGACGAGATCCCATTTGAGATCTTCGATGTCGCTGGCCGGGGTGATCAGGACCGTGTTGCCGTGCCATTTAAGTTCGAAGCTGTCGCTGAAGTCTAACATGGAGAGTTTCTCAGCCGATATGACAAGGAATTCGGAATGTTGTTTCTGAATATTCTGGCAGAGTGGACTGGCGAGACTGTTACAAATTACCAGCTTGTTGCCAGGGGGAAAAGTCGAGCTGCCGTGCCGGGGCTGGGCGTTCTGAAGTGTTCCTTGCGGGAAACTGGCTTGAATCATTCTGCGAGAGCGATAAACAACGCGTTAGTAGTCGCTGACACACGTTTCGAAGGATAATCCGCCCAAAATGCCTGCACTTAGATTTGCCGCCGCCACTCGTTATTTTGGCCAGCCGATTCGGCAATCGATCGATACTGCCGCCGCCATTGGAGCGACTGGCGTTCAGTTTGACGTTCGCAACGAGCTGAAACTGTCCGAACTTTCCGAGACGGGCCGCCGCCATTTGAAACGGCAACTTGGTGAGCAACGGCTGGAACTGGCGTCGTTCGAGTATCCGACTCGGAGAGCCTTTCATGATAAGGCGCAGCTTGATGCTCGAGTTGCCGGCCTGAAAGGAGCACTGGAATTTGCCTATTCGATGGGCGTGACCGTGGTTGTCGGCCGAGTTGGCCGGATTCCAGATGACCCCGAACTGCCGACTTTTCATCTGTTGTGCGAAGTGATGAACGACATCGCCCGATATTCGAACAAGGTTGGAGCGACGTTTGCGATCACTCCGACGAACGATTCGGTCGACGGGTTGCGGCGTCTGTTTGAGCATGTGACCGATGGACCGATCGGGCTGAACCTCGACCCGGCAGGACTGATCATGAGTGATTGCGATCCGGTCGAAACTTATCGCGCGTTCTATGACCGTGTCCTGTCCGTGCAGATTCGCGACGGGTTGCGGGATGTTGACGGACAGGGAGTCGAAGTGCCGCTCGGTCGAGGCGAAGTCGTGTGGGACGAACTGCTGTCATTGCTCGAAGAAGGTTCGTTCCGTGGCTGGCTGGTCGCGGCTCGATCGTCTGGTGAGGAAAAGGTCAGCGATATGGCTCGAGCCATCCGATTCATCCGCACTGTTGCC
The DNA here is from genome assembly GCA_937904325.1 of uncultured Planctomyces sp. Lineage (GTDB taxonomy): Bacteria > Planctomycetota > Planctomycetia > Planctomycetales > Planctomycetaceae > JABMPE01. The sequence continues at coordinate 37,609 of CALGTK010000469.1, read as the reverse complement.
TCTGGAGAGTAACCTGACATGTCAAACGGTGATCCCCGTGCCGATGAATATGCTGGCAACGCCGGTGCTGCTTCCGGTGATACAGCTCCGATGGGTACGACTCAGAATGTGAAGTCGGTTTCTGAACTCACGCACGACGTCAAGAAACTGATTGAAGGAAACCTGAGGACTCAGTGGGTCGGCGGAGAAGTGTCGAACTGTCGCCCGGCGAGGTCGGGGCACGTTTACTTCACGCTGAAAGACGACGAAGCTCAGATGTCGGCTGTGGTCTGGCGAACGACGGCCGCTCGACTTGGGTTTGAGCTTCGCGACGGAATGGAAATTGTCGCTGTCGGCAGAGTGGAAGTTTACGCCGCTCGAGGCAGTTATCAGCTGATCATTCAAAAGGCGTTTCCACAGGGCATGGGGGCGCTTGAACTGGCTCTGCGACAGCTCAAAGAAAAACTGCAAGCGGCCGGGCTGTTCGATCCGGATCGCAAACGGCCGATTCCGCGGATTCCCAATCGCATTGCTTTAGTGACCAGCCCGACCAGCGCCGCCGTCAAAGACATGATTCAGGTCATCACACGCCGCTGGCCGAGTGCTGACATCGTGGTTGTGCCGGTCGCTGTCCAGGGACCGAACGCGGCGCCCGAGATTGCGCATGCACTCGACGCCGTACATCTAATTCCTGGCGTTGACGTTGTGATTACTGGACGTGGCGGTGGTAGTCTGGAAGACCTTTGGGCATTTAACGAAGAGATGGTCGCCCGAGCCATTGCAAGCTGTAAGGTACCAGTGATCAGTGCCGTTGGGCACGAAATCGACGTCACGATCGCGGACCTCGTTGCTGATCGACGGGCATTGACACCCAGCGAAGCCGGCGAACTGGTCGTGCCACATCGAGCAGAACTTGCGGCCGGGTTGGACGAACTCCGCGAGCGATTACAGAAATCACTGACTCAACGAGCGGTCAGTGCACGCTTGCAGTTGGAGTCGCTGGCGTCGCGCAGAGTTTTCACAAATCCGCTTCAACGAGTTCGGCAACTGGTCGAAGGTGTCGACGATTTGAGCGATCGATTAAACGCCGTCGTTCGTCGTCGAGTAGAGAGATCAAAGCAGGGCGTTGCGCAACTATCGGCAACGCTTAATTCTCTGAGTCCGTTAGGAGTCCTCGCACGCGGTTATTCGGTCACGTATGGTTGCTCGGCTGACAGTGGAATTGGCGATGATTCATCGAGCGTTAAACGTGGCCCATTGATCCAGAAAGCGGATGACGTTGAAACTGGCGATTTGCTGCTGACTTATCTTGAGCAAGGACGGATTGTCAGTCGTGTGGAGAACGTTCTGCCAGAATGTGACTGATTCACGATTCAACCTTGCCGACAGAGTGCGGCTTCACGTACGACGGAATGATTGTTGGCTGGTGCATAAAGACGAACCCAGATTTTCCAATCAGAATCAGGATTCTTGTTAAGTCGCGGTCGACAGAAATGACTGCGATAAATGTTATCGAGGGATTGTCAAGGAGAAAGAAAATGCTGAAGATTGACTGGAGCTATCACCGACCCGGCTGAACGTCCTGCAAAAAAACGCAGGAGTTTCTTGCGGAAAACAACATCGACACTGTCGAGGAAATCAACGCTCGCAAAGTCAGTTACGAACGCGATGACGCGCTCAATCTGCTGGACGGGATGAAGGAACTTTATGTAGGGAAAGGAAAGAAGCTCGTCCATTTCAATCTGGAAAATGACTACGACGAGGACGAAGTCGCGGGGATGATTCTTGGCCGCTCGGGAACGCTGCGAGCTCCCGTTCTGCGAGTCGGCAGAAAATTGATCGTAGGCTTCAACGAAGAGGCGCTGGGCGAAGTTGTTAAATAGCTGAGCCGCAGATCGGTAAGGATCAATACGGATGGTTGGACTGATTATCGGCGTTAGCCGTTAACAGGCTGAATTACCAGGAAGTTCGATCGATCAAAGTCAGCAGGGCATCAGCGGCGGTAGTCAGTTGCGAGTGGCAGTTGGTGCTGCTTTGTTGCTTAGTCAGTAGAGTGCAGACCGGCTCGTCCTTTCCAATTGCCATGCCGATTCTCGGAATATCGGCGACGGTGATTCTGGAGTTGTCGCCGGGTGCGTCTTGACGCATTTTGATGCTCGATGGTGCGTCAGAAAGCACGCTGGGGGACTTAAACTGCTCAACAAGATGAACGATGTCTGGTGCCGTGAAATTCTGCCTGGCATAAACGATCAGCTTGCCGTGTTTGTGTGATGGTTTGGTTGCGACTGCGTGACTGCTGGTATCCCGAAGCGTGAGCGAGGGACCACCCCTTTGCTCACGCGTCGGGATACCGTTTTGTCTACACGCGTCAACGTGCCACGCAACTAATGGCCAGCCGAACTCGCGCTCGTAGAGTTCTGCGGATGCTGTGTAACGAGGATTAACTTCGAGTGTCCAAAGATCGTCGGTTTTGTTGTCGAGGACAAAGTCGATCCCAAAAAGGCCGCGTATAGAAAGGTCGTCAGAGTTGATCGCTTTGATAATTGCCGAGCCAACTTTCTGAGCCTGTTGGAAGGTGGTGGCTGGCATATCGTCAGCCGAAAGTGGACCCAGCGAACCGGAGTAAACGTATGAGAATTCGCCTGCTTCGCTGCCGCGGCACAGTTGTTCGCTCATTCCAAGCAGTCGAGCAGACGACCCGGAACCGAAATAGAGGCCAGAGACAACTCGTCCTGACACCCTTTTCTGAAGAAAGTTCCCTTCGCGATCGTCCCATTTCGCCACGGTTCCGTCAAAGTCGCGAACGTCGAGCCCCCCGGCACTTACAAGCGGCTTCGCCATCCACTCAAAATTCTGGTGACCGTTTTCGGATGAGGAAACAGGAAGCGTCGACTGGTCAGATGAATTAGGCATGAATATTGGCAGGTTCGGAAGCGACGCTTTCGAGAGTGTTTGGGCGAGCCAGGCTGGATTTCTCAGGCGAATAAGTGTTTCGCTGTCGCAACCGAGTAACGTACGCATTTCGGCAAGACGATCGATCAATGCCGGGCTGTTCTCCAAGGCGCCGGTGTAGAGCCATGCGGCGTCTGGTGTCGTTTCGAATGCCGACCCGATGCCGTTGGGCCAGTCGGCGACCGTCGTCGCTTCCTTTGAGACTTCCACGAGATCTCGGTCGGCAAACTGGTCGATGCACCATGGGGCGAAACCCGCTTGATGTGCCGATTGAGCGGCGGCTCGGACGCTCGATCCAACAATAATTAACGGTTCACGGTCGAGCATCTGGCTGATTCGACAGGAGGATTGGGTGGAATGGACTCACGGCGGTCTTTGTAAATTTCGAATTCGAAACTCGCGGGAGGCTTGTCAGGGAACGGGGCAGATTCAATGATACCGCTCATTAAGCGGGGAACTCGCGGCCAGCAGGGCTATGTCCTCAATACAAACTTTCAGATGGCGATGTCCGCCGTCATGTTCTTGTCGGTCGTTCTGCTTCAGCAGGCATTGCCGGGAGAACTTTACAGGAACCAGAGTCAGACAACAGGAGAAGAGTATGTCGCTGTGTATCGGTGAAGCGCTTGTCGGAGACGGAAACGAAGTTGCCCATATCGATCTGATGATCGGCGATAAGAACGGTCCTGTCGGAACCGCATTCGCCAACTCATTGGCGGATCAAAAGGCTGGACACAGCAACCTGCTGGCCGTCCTTGAACCGAACCTGGCTGTCAAGCCAGCTACCGTTATGATCACCAAGGTGACCATCAAAGGTGCCAAGCAGGCCGTTCAGATGTTCGGACCAGCCCAGAAGGCGGTCGCCGACGCTGTTGCTGATTCAGTCGCTGAAGGAATCATCCCTAAGGATCAGGCCGAGAACCTGGTTATCGTTTGCGGCGTGTTCATTCACTGGGACGCTGAAGACGACAAGAAAATCTACGAATACAACAAGGAAGCCACCAAGCTTTCGATCGCTCGCGCCATGAAGAACGAGCCATCGGTTGACGAAATGGTTGCCAAGAAGGACGAAGCCAAGCACCCATTCTACGCTGGCTAAATTGTCCGGATAGATAAGCTCAGCAGAAACCCGGTTTCACAATGAAGCCGGGTTTCTTCGTTTGTGTGACGACATTCTTGCCGAAGGGGTTCAAGTGGCAGGAACCGACGTAACTCTTCCAAATCGAGATGACTTTGACCCAACCGGTTGTTGTCTGGATGCGGATTGGGCATGGGGGAATTTTGGTGGCCTTGACCTGTCGGAAGCCTTTGCGAGATTCTGTGAAGATCCTGACATGTATCAGGAAGACTTCATGTTTATGGGAAGTGCTGCGTTCTCCTACTACTTTCCGGTCATTGAACGTTACATCTATGAATCCCAAATCGTTCCCGAAAGTGAATTTGATTCTGAAGTCGAAGCGATGTGGATTCTTGCTCATTGTATAAATAGTCAATTCACCGAACCCGATCCGCTTCCTTCGGCAGACTTTTGTAATCGGGTTGAGAAACTTGTTTCTCACGTCCGCGATAACCTTCCACGCTACTGCGAAGACGTCAACGAACAACGACGTATCGATGATGCCTGGCAGGAATTACAAGATCGATTGAGAGCCTGCTAAGAATCCGGTCTGCATGGCAATACTCAGAGTTCATCAGTTGGATTCTCTCCGACGTAGTATTTTCAGGTCTTAACCTGGCAAGTTCAGTCATCATGAAGAAAATATTGATTCAGCTCGACACCGACGCGCATCCGAGCACTTTTGATCGGATCGTCGCTGTCGATTCGGATGTCGACGAGTTGTTCTCCTACGGTGGAGTCACTCCTGACAATGTCACGGGGCTGGTTCATGGTGCGATGTTTACTCGCGGCGGAGACGGCCTGAATAATACGGCGATCTTCATCGGAGGCAGCAATGTCGCTGCTGGTGAAGCTCTCCTTGAAAAAGTGCAGTCTTTGTTTTTCGGACCAGTCCGTGTTTCGATTCTGATTGATTCAAACGGCTCGAACACGACGGCCGCTGCTGCGGTGCTCGCTGCGGGGAAGCACGTTGATCTTTCGCGCACAACCGCGTTACTGCTCGGTGGAACTGGGCCGGTTGGGCAACGGGCCGCTCAGATTCTGACGAGCCTGGGAGCGACGGTACGGATCGGGACTCGATCAGCGGCTAAAGCGGAAGCAACGTGTGAGGCTGTTCGGTCGAAGGTCGAAGGTGCCAATATTTGGCCCTGCGAAACGGGGACAGTCGACGTATTGGCTGCGGCTGCGGATAGTGTTGAAGTGATTATTGCGACTGGGGCCGCAGGGATTCAGCTTCTCTCGGCTGAGCAGCGGTCGCGAATCGGCTCGTTGAAAGTGGCGATCGATTTGAATGCTGTCCCGCCAGTTGGCATCGAAGGAGTTGAAGTCTTCGACAAGGCTGTGGAGCAGGACGGGGTGTTCTGCTACGGAGCGATCGGAGTCGGCGTTACGAAAATGAAAATTCATAAAGCCGCAGTTAAGAAACTATTCACCGTAAACGATCTACTGCTTGACACGGCAGCTGTTTTTGAAATTGGGCAGAACCAGTGAGCACGACGCCGGGCGATAATCCGGATGGTATACCGTCTGGCGACGCGGTTCATGGTGGACCGTGGTACCGCAACGGACTCAACTTCGAATGTACCGGGTGCGGAAATTGCTGTACGGGTTCACCGGGGCACGTTTGGGTCGAAGAGGACGAGATCCAGACCATCGCCGATTTTCTGGATAAGCCGATCGGAGAAATCCGTTTAATGAATACTCGGCCGGCCAGAGGTCGGGTCTCACTGACCGAGTATGCTAACGGTGATTGCGTTTACTTTGACCCCCAAAAACGCGAATGCACGATATACACGGCTCGTCCCCGGCAATGTCGAACGTGGCCTTTCTGGAAATCAAATCTGACCAGTGAGGCCGACTGGAAAAGTATCCAGCCAGGTTGCCCTGGCGCTGGAAATGGTAACTTCGTCCCGTTGGAAGATATCCAGATGCTGGCTGCTCAGGTCGATGTTTAAAGATTCAACGTGCAGTAATCAGGCCGGACCGAGGAAGCGAAGCGACGCTGTTCCGATGTAAACTGGTTTGGGTTGAATTCTGGAATGCCTGAGCGGCGCCGTGCTTCTTTCGGTTTACTCAACCTGGAGTTGATTTCAGGTACTGAACTGCAGGTTCAGCATTAACTGTTTGACGTCGGTCATCGCGATCGAATCCTGCTCAATCGACCTGGACGAGCTGATGAAGACGGCGCCGTCGCGTTCTTCGGTGCCGGGATCGGGCAAGCGGCCGTGGCTGCCTTTCACGATGCCTGGGTCCAGGCCGATGACGTCCATGTAGTAGCGGAAGCCGAGCAGTTTTTTTGCAAGCTGCCGGGCGACCTTCAGTTTCGGAAACTTCAGAGTTGGATCGACGAACAGTTCGGCTGGGTCGTAACCAGGTTTGCGGTGAATGTCGACGCAGCGGGCGTAATCCGGCGCGACGGCGTCGTCCTGCCAGAAGTAGTAAGTGAACCACGATCGGCGGTCGCTGGCAACGACCAGTTCGCCGGAGCGTTCGTGATCGATTCCGAATTCTTTCTGAGCGTCACGGTCGAGGATGTGTTCGACGCCGTCGACTCGTTGCAGGATTTCGGCGACGTGCGGAACGTCTTCAGGACGTTGAATGTAAATGTGGGCCACTTGGTGATCCGCTACAGCGAACGCTCGCGAGGAACCGAAGTCGAGTGTTTCCCAGCCGCCGATTTCCATCCGCGTGTCGACGAGACCGTGTTCGCGCAGAATGCGATTAATGTGGATTGGTCGGTCGACGTTGGTGATGGCGTATTCTGAAAGGACAATGATGTCCGCCCCGCTCGCTTTTGCCGCAACGATCAGCTTTCCTGCTTCGACATCGATGGCTCGGATGTCGTCGGAGATGGCTGGATCGGATGGGCCGAGTCGTTGCAGGTTGTAGTCAAGGTGTGGCAGGTAGACGAGAGTCAGCGAAGGGGTCTGTTGACGCATGACTTCGATCGAAGCGTCAGCGATCCAACGCGAGCTTTCGATGTTCGCTCCCGGGCCCCAGAACTTCAGCAGTGGAAAGATTCCGAGCTTGTTCTGCAGGTCATCTTTCAATCCGACCGGCTGGCTGTATGAGTCGAACAGCTTACGTCCGTCGGCGGGGTAGCACGGTCTGGGAGTGACCGACCAGTTGACTTCGGCGTACATGTTGTACCACCAGAACATCTTCGCGACGGTGTAATCCTTGTCTCGTTTTCGAGCGGCATCGTAGACTCGTTCACCTTGGACGAGCCGGTTTGATTGCTTCCACAACGCAACTTCCGAAACGTCTCTGAAGTACCATCCGTTGGCGACAATTCCGTGCTCTTGTGGGAGTGTGCCGGTCAGGATTGTCGACTGTGCCGAGCATGTGACTGCGGGAAGGATCGTTCCCATCGGCCGCGAGAATCCGTCAGCGGCCAGTCTGGATATATTCGGTGTGTCTGGTCCGAGCATCTCGTGAGTCAGGCCAACGACATTGATCACAACCAGCGGACGCGTCATGAGAGACTCGGTGACAATTCAGGTGGCAGGATGGAGAGACGGATTTGCCTACGCAATTTGCGTCAGACTTCAGGGGCAAGTGCTTCGTGGGAGAATTTAAATGCCGGCGCCGCTCGTGGCTGGGCCTGACAGTTGCTTACGAGGAACTTCACCAGAAACTACAAGATTCTCCATCATCAGATCGATACCGTTGTAGACCTTACGCCAGTCTCGACGATCCAGAATCTCGTCGTGAGGTACTACGGTCAGCAGGCAGAACTGAATCTGATCCACGTAGTAACGGATCAGTCGGAACTGCATACGAACTCGTTCCTTGTTGATGTTCCGCTCATTCTCATCTTCGAGCTTGATCGATTCGTAAGTTTTTTTAGGGACATAGGGTGTCCCAGCCGGTGCTCGAGTTTCTTCATAGGTCCAACGATTGAGTGCCGTGTCTGGTTCGTAGCGAAGTTCGGCTGCCAAAGCGTTGCTCAAGTCTTCGAGCAGAAGTTCCGGTGTGTCGGTTGGATCTATCTGCAAATTCAGAAATCGCTCGTGATTCGTACAGAGGAAGATCCATGCCGGCATGGACGGTGATTCCCGTTCGGGGATTTCGACATAGACTTCAGTCTGCCATGCTCCGATGAGGCCGGGCAGCGGCCGTGACAAAAAGTCGGGTTGGCGTCCGTCGTGCTCGTCTTCTTCGACTGGGCCAGGAATTTCCTGGAAATCTTTTGGTAGCCGCATTTGAATTCCGTATTTCTGCCACGCGTGAAGTTCGAGAGCAGAGTCAACCCGCTGTCGGTAGGCGTAGTATTTTGCCGTTTCGGCGAGTCGTTGCTCGTAAGCCTGACTACCACATCCGACCAGCGTACTGCCAGTTATCCCGGCGAGGACTGCCAGTAATCCGCGAGTCCAGAAGTTTGAAGATTTATCGGACATTCGTGTGACCCTGATGTTGATGTGCGGTCCCGACCGGAATTCAGTTTGCTATGCAGTCCAGCTTGTAATGGTCACATCGAGTGTTGAAGCAAGGCATCATGACCATGCTCGGCAACGGGATGCGGTCTGATCTGAGCAGATCAGTTTAGTGACAGTTCGATCCTTCCTCTACTTTCAGCAAAGATTCGGTCTTAGAGCGATTTGAATGGCCGCCGTCAGGTAAATTCCTCCGTCGAGTCCGGAACGTCGACCTACAGTTGGAGTGTCGCTTTATGTCCCGGCCGCCGTGCAGTCGGTGTCTTCGCGTTCCATCGCTTTGACGAGGATGTGCAAAATGAGCTTGATCAACCAGCATTCAAAAATGCGGCGTGGATCCATCCTGGTTTTGTCCGCGGTAGTAATTGTCTTTGTACTTGGGATGGCGGCCTTTACTGCTGATTTTGGCCACATGCAGGTTTCGGGAACTCGCCTTCGAGCGGCCGTTGATGCTGCAGCTCTGGCAGCAATTAACGAGCTGGCCAACGACGAAGCCGCGGTCCATCAGGCTGTGACGGAGCTACTTTCTGTCAACGGCTACGACACCACTAGCTCTGATATTGTTGTCACGACCGAATATGGCAACTGGGATCTTGACACCAGGGTTTTCACAGCGGGCTCGGTTTTTAACACCGCCGACGCAATCCGGATCAGTGTGGTCGATAACGGAATTTCAGCATTCTTTGGGCCCGTGTTCGGAGAAGACGGATACTCAGTCAGTGCGGAAGCTGTGACGACTCTGTCCAGTATGGTGCCGAGAGACATTGTTGTCGTGATCGACTGTTCGACGTCGATGGATGCGGGTATGTCGAATGGTCAGTCCCGGATGGAAAATACGAAAGATGCCGCCACGGCGATGGTTGACGAATTACTTCCGGAAGATCGGATTGGTCTGGCTGTGTTTTCATGGTACGACAATTCACGAAATCGTTATCAGAAGACTGGTCGACCGGAGACCGATCTTGACTTTGACAAGTCCGACACGCTCGACCGCATCGATGACCTGGAAGACGGATTTTACACCAGTGGAACCAATGTCGCCGGAGGCCTGCGAGCTGGACTGGACGTGATGCTGGCTGATCCCGATCCGCGTCCACCCCTGGGGCCTGATGATCCGTTGCCCGAGCAGATAATTGTGTTGATGACTGACGGGCAGACAAATAAGCCGGAACCGTATCCCGTTCCGGATGACGGCCCGACCGGAACGTTGCCGGCAGGCCCGTATCCTGGAAATCCAAAGTACAGCAGCAGCACTTCGGTGACGAAGTGGGCAAACACAACGAAGGCGAGGGGGATCAAAATTCATGTTGTGACGTTGGGGGCGAGTGCCCATTCGTCGCTGATGGTCAATGCTGCGACAACCGATGAAGACGGAGTAAACTATTACCATCATGTCGATGACGGTGGAGAAGATGCTGAGAATCTCCTCGAGGTTTTCAGAACGATCGGAATTGGAAATCATGGCCCGAAACTGGTGAAGTAGCGTCGTTGACTCTGGCAGTCGGTAAACCAAATCGTGTGAGCCGAGTTGATTCTCTGACCGAGAGTCACTTCGGCTCTTTTAGTGTTCTACACTGTTGGTTGCTTGTGTTAGCCGATCCGTTGCAATTTTTGCCCCAGCTTCGGATTCTTCGGCCGGTCGCGTCAGTCGATTATCTTTCGCCGTGATTATCCTATTGTTCTTAGTTGCCTGGAAACGGATTAAGAAATGGACGTCGCCGAAGTGTCATTCGATAAGGTGTTGGGGGCTGCAAAAACGATCTTCGGAGTCGCGCATCGAACGCCACTGATGACGTGTTCGGCTCTTGACCGAATCGCCGGGCGGAGGCTCTTTTTTAAGTGCGAGAATTTTCAGAAGGTGGGAGCGTTCAAGTTCCGCGGAGCTTTCAACGCTGTCAGTCTGCTTTCTGACAAAGCCGCCGCGGCCGGAGTGGTGACTCATAGTTCCGGGAACCACGCGCAGGCTTTGGCTTTAGCCGCGAAGATGCGAGGCGTGCCAGCCTGCATCGTCATGCCGTCGACCGCTCCGGCTGTGAAGAAGGTGGCAGTTGAAGGCTATGGTGCGGAAGTCATCGTCTGTGAGCCCACACTGGCCGCTCGGGAATCGACGGCGAGCGAAGTGCAGGCCCGCACCGGCGCAACGTTCATTCATCCGTACGACAACGACGACGTGATCGCCGGTCAGGGTACCGCAATGCTTGAACTGTTCGAGCAGGCTGCCGAACTGGGCACAAAACTCGACGCTGTAATCACGCCGGTCGGAGGCGGTGGGTTGCTTAGTGGAACGTGCATCGCTGCCAGGGGCCTTGATTCTGCGATCCGAGTCTTTGCTGGTGAGCCGACTGGAGCCGACGATGCGGCTCGGTCATTTCAAGCGGGCGAGTTGATTCTGCAAACTGACCCAAAGACAATCGCAGACGGCCTGCTCACCAGTCTCGGCCAGCGAAACTGGTCCATCATTCAGCACAATGTTGAGCAGATTGTTACGGTGCGCGATGACGAAATTGTTTCCGCTATGCGGTTGCTCTGGGAGCGTGCAAAGCTGCTGGTCGAGCCGAGTTCCGCGGTCGCTCTGGCTGCCGTACTCTGCGACACGTTCGATTCTGAATGCAGTGGGGACGCTGTCGGAGTGATTCTGAGTGGTGGCAATGTCGATCTGGATCGGCTGCCGTGGATGTCGAATTTCTGATGTTTTACCAGGTAACCTGCGAGTGTTTCTGACTACCTTGATGAAGGATTCCCAGTCATGTTGCAGAACGATTTTCCACGATTTATCACGGAACAGGAGATGCAGGTCGAAGAGTTACCGTGGGGGGCAACAAGCGGGAGACCATGGCCGAGTCAAAGCATGGACATGCCATATTGTTAGCTACATCGCGTGAGCCGCGTATGTCATGTTATCGCTGTTGCTCCCAAGTGACTCCCCTTCTTCGTTCCGGCTGAAACGCATTGGCTCGTTATATTCGCTCTTTATTTCCGCCTTGTGTGCATGCTGACCTGCGCGAAGAATCACACAATGAAAAGGGGAGCACGACGATGGAACTGATTGGAAAGTATCTATTTTGGGGGGCAGCCTGTGGAGTGGGCTTGTCAGGGGGCCTTGGCTTGTTGATGTTCTTCGAAGCGTGGCTGAACCAATCGACTACATATCCCCTGGACGATGTATTGGCATTTAGGTCCATAATTGTCCTGGGCATCGCGTGGGTCACAGTTCCCATTGGGACCTTCATCGGTCTTGTCATTGGTCTTATCCATTGCTGGGATCGCAGGGGAAAATGACGCTAGCCCGGCAGGACGGCCTCGGATATTGGCTACCCGATCTATGATCATTTTTAGAATCAGCAGGGTCACTGAAACCAAGGAAAAATGATCACTTTTGTGGGCGATTTCGGCGGAAGCCTATTCTTTACAACCCGTACCGAACTACTTCCCGGAACTCATTCAGTTCCGACCTCATTTCAAGGATGCGGTCAGCTTCTTCTTCATCGGTCTGGGCCGCAGCCAGTTCATCGAGTGCGGCGGCGACTTCTCGCAGCAGCACCTCTGCTTTGCGGGCCGTTGTGTAAGGCATTTGAACTAATTCCATTTTGAGTCTCCGATAGGTCTTTTAAAGAAAAGGGGTAGGTCGTTTTTTGTTGGGAAACGATGGCGGTCATGGCTCGCTCCGACATAAAGGACCTCACGATTGGTTGTGCCGTCCCGAGCTGACGGGCGGCGACAATCTGAGTTCACATGCCGCTGTCGGTTACAAGCTTCACGAATCAGGAGCAGGAGGCTCCTGATGCAGGAATCGAAAGCAGATGGTGTTCTGGACCCGGACGAAGTGGCATCGACATCCGCGAGTGCCGCATCGGACACTCAAAGAAAAGATGAATAAGTACCTTGAGCAGCATCCGGAGTTGCAGTATCCGATGTTCCGAATGTACTCGGCGGCCGTTTGGAACATGCTTCCATTCTTAATTGAGAATCCCGGAGTCGGGATGAATGCCAGAACTGAAGCCCCGGATTCTGATAAGAAAGACGCTGACAACTTCGTTGTAGATGTAGTGGAAGAAGTCCTCTCTGAAAAAGACCGAGGATAGGTTCCGGTGACTGGCGGTTGACGAAGTGCCCCGCAATCGGTCAATTTGAAGCCCGGGCTGGAAACAGTCTTGGGCTTTTATCGTTCAGGAGCGTATCAAGTGACTGATTATCTGCAGCCGTCGCGACGACGGTTTCTCTTACAGGCTGGCGGGGGCTGTGGGGCAATTGCCCTTTCCAGCCTTCTGCACAGCGATCGGTCTGCAAAAGGTGGAGTAGCTGATAATCCACTGGCACCACGTCAGACGCACTTTGCTCCACGAGCCCGGCGGGTAATCTGGCTGTTCATGCACGGTGGACCGTCACACGTCGACCTGCTGGATCCAAAGCCGGAGCTGGTTCGACTTCACGGTACGCCGCTGCCGGACAGCTTTGGTTCAGTCATGACACGGCGTAATGTGGCGAGAAATCCACTTTTAGGGCCGATTCGTCCGTTCCGGCCACGGGGTGAATCCGGCCTGGAGATCAGCGACTTTCTGCCGCACACTGCGAAGCATGCTGATAAATTATGTGTCCTGAGAAGTTGCCACGGAGATAGCGTCAATCATCCGCAGTCGGTCTACCAGATGAACACCGGCAGTATTTTGATGGGCAAGCCGAGTCTTGGTAGCTGGTCGGCGTATGGTCTCGGCACCGAAAACGGCAACATGCCAGCGTTTGTCGTCCTGCCGGATCCGGGAAACGGCGTGAAAGGTGGCCCCCCCGCGTGGGGCAGTGGATTTCTGCCGGCGACGTTTCAGGGAACGACGATGCGTGCCGGGAAGAATCCCATCCTTCATCTAAACCCTCAGCCCGAAGTGACGTCTGATCGGCAGCATAAAGCTTTTTCGCTGATTCGGTATTTAAACCATCAGCATGCTCAGCAACGTGATTTCGACGAAGAGCTGCTGGCTCGAGTGAATTCTTACGAACTTGCTTTCCGCATGCAGACAACAGCTCCCGAGGTCGTCGCCATTTCTCAGGAGTCGGCGGCGACTCACAAGATGTACGGTATCGGCGGCAAGGACACCGACGAATTCGGCAGACGTTGCCTGCTGGCTCGACGCATGGTCGAACGTGGCGTTCGCTTCGTGCAGCTTTACTCCGGCGACACCGGCGGCTGGGATGCTCACAAAGACGTGACGACAAACCACGATTTGTATTGCCGCCGCACCGACCTGCCAGTCGCCGGCCTGCTGCAGGATCTTTGCGAACGCGGCTTGCTTGACGACACGCTGGTCATCTGGGGCGGAGAGTTTGGCCGGATGCCGATGAGCGAGCAGGGCAAAGGCAGGGATCACAATCCCTGGGGATACTCCGTCTGGTTCGCCGGGGCCGGCGTCAAAGGAGGATTTGCATACGGAGCGACGGATCCGGTTGGACTACGAGCCGTCGAAAAGCCAGTCCACATCCACGACCTGCACGCTACCATTTTGCATATGCTTGGCATCAACCACGAAGAACTGACCTACTTTCACAACGGCCGCGACGAGAGACTGACTGATGTCGCAGGAAAGGTCGTCCACGAGATTCTTGCATGATTCATTCATCGATCGTTTCACGCAGCGTGACGGCACTCGGGAAGATTATTTCCTGTCTTGCGCTGCTGGTCCTGCCGCCGTCAGCGTTTGGAGAGTCCGAGCCAAAGATCACTGAGGAAGATCGCGAGTACTGGTCTTTCACGCCTCTCATCCAGCCAAACATTCCGGAAAATACCAATGAGTGGCCGCGGAATTCGATTGACGCATTCGTTCTAAGGAAGCTGACCGATGCAGGCTTGTCACCAGCTCCGGATACTACGCGAGTCGTGCTGCTTCGCCGACTTTGCTTTGATCTGACTGGCTTGCCGCCAACTCCTGAGCAGATCGACGAGTTTTTGAAAGACGATTCGTCAGACGCTTATGGAAAGTTGGTAGATCGGCTTCTGGAATCCCGCGCGTACGGCGAACGCTGGGCGCAGCATTGGCTGGATCTGGCAAGATTTGCCGAAACCGACGGATTCGAACACGACAAACTGCGTCCTGATGCCTGGAAGTATCGCGATTGGGTGATCAACGCGTTTAATGACGACATGCCTTACGACAAGTTTGTCAGGCTGCAACTTGCTGGCGACGAGGCGGGACCTGAAAATCGGGTTGCAACCGGATTTCTGACGTGCGGTCAGGACATGCCAGATATAAATCTGCAGGAAGAGCGACGTCACAGTTTCATGAATGAAATGACGTCGACGGTTGGATCAGTGTTTCTCGGTTTACAGATCGGTTGTGCCCAGTGTCACGACCACAAGTACGACCCGATTAGCCAACTCGACTTTTACCGACTGCGAGCTTTTTTTGATCCTGCGTTCCAATTCAGGAAAAACAAACTAGCCAACTTGCCCGATGGCAACGACGTTAAGACCGTTAGTCATCTTATGGTTCGAGGAGATTTTCGGCGAGTTGGCGACAGGGTCGAGGCATCTTTTCCCCGCATCGCCAATTTGTCTGACTTCGTTCTCAACGTGGCAAAGAATCGTAGCGACCTAAGAACGCAGTTTTCGCTCTGGCTGACGAGTTCAGAGAATCCTCTGAGTATGAGAACTATCGCGAATCGACTGTGGCAGCATCATTTCGGCGAAGGTCTGAGCAATTCTCCCAGTGATTTCGGAGTGATGGGTGATACTCCCGAATATGACGAACTGCTCGACTGGCTGGCGACGGAGTTTCCTCGCCAGGGATTCAGTTTTAAGCGTATGCACCGACTTATGGTTACGTCGGCGACTTATCGACAGGCCAGTCGGTTGCCAGCCGATGCTTCGCCCGCAGTGGTGGCAGCATGGCAGCAATCATTGCAGTCAGATGGGAAGAATCGTCTGTGGTCACGAATGTCGCGGCGACGGCTCGAAGGAGAAGCTATTCGTGATGCCATGCTGCTCGCGGCCGGCCAACTTTCAGATCGATGCGGAGGGCCGGGAATTCGTCCACCGTTGCCGGGCGAACTGGTTCACACATTGCTGAAGAACCAATGGCCGGTTTCGAAAGACCCAGCCGACTACACACGCCGGAGCATCTATCTGTTTGTTCGCAGAAACCTGCGATACCCGCTTTTTGAAGCCTTCGACAAACCTGACACCAACTTCAGTTGTCCACGTCGCAACCGGTCAACGATTGCGCCGCAGGCTTTGATGCTGCTTAATTCGAAGCTGTCGCTCGATGCGGCGAAAGCTCTGGCAGAACTTGTCGAAGCCCTGGTCGACGACAGTTCTCCATCGGGAAACCAGGAGCAGATCGAGCAGGTTTATCTTAGATGTCTGTCCCGTCGCCCTTCGGCAGTTGAGTTAGAGTTGGCCGACGAGTTTCTATGTTCAGCATCAGGCGGTCACCACGCCGCGCTGGTCGACCTTTGTCTGGCAGTCTTCAACCTGAACGAGTTTCTCTACGTCGACTGAGGTCTTTGTCGAAGTCGGAGATGATTAAGGCCTGCAGGAGTTAATCATTTACTTTCGACGTTTCTCTTTGGATGTTGCTTCGTTGTCTTGTGGCATGGATTTGTGCAAGGCGACGACCTCTTGTGTCAATCGATAAACAACCGCCGCATGATCGTTCGCGATGTTCTTTGTTCTGGATGGATCGGCTGAGAGATCGAAGAGCCTGGCGTCGTTCCAATTGTGCTCGTACAGCAGTTTCCAGTTTCTTTCTCGCATCGCAAGGCCCGGCAGGTCACAGTCTCCCTGGAATACGACGCGATTGAGTCGGTCTACTTTACTTCTTCCCGCTGAACATGGCCGGTTGGCTCGCGTTGGAACGTTCGCATAGTTCGAAGTAATTCAGCCGAGGGCATTGTTGAAGCAGCTTACTGATCAGGCAACTCTTCCAGGCAAGCCGGCCTGCGCTCGCATGATCCATCGGTAGGGTTTGGACGTGAATTGGCTGGCAGTGGGTGGCCCATTGTTCGGAATGTTCACGTATCTGGCTGAGTTGTCGATTCAGGTCGAGTGTTTCTCCGACGTAAAACTCCTGCTGAGAATCGTCGCTGAGGATGTAGAGCCCGGGCATATTATTAAGATTGTCGCTGGTTGTTCTGGACAGCGGTGTCGGTTTTTCGATCATGTGCGGGGGACGCAGAACTGCCGCTCGCCCTCGTGCGAACCGGGCTTCCTTGCGAAGCTTCAATGCGGCCCAGCGGTATTCCAGAGGCGTGCGGCCCGGAGCCAGATCAGCCGCTCGACGGTCAAGCTCTCGAGCCAGTGACGGATTACAGAGGATTTCGTCCAGGCTGGTTGCGGCATTTTCATTCAGCAGGCTTTGCCACGCGACTTCGCTGGCAAACATGAATTCGTCGCAGTCTGCCCAGGAAAAGCTGGTCCGACGAGTGGCAGGTGTGTGTGATAGTTTTCCTGCCTTACGAAGCCGGAACAGAAGCGTGTTCCACGTGCGAGTGTCGCCGACGAGACTGAATCGCTCACAGAGCCTGGTGAATTCACTATTCAATTCCGGATCAATCACGACTCGATCTACAGAGTATCCATCACTACTTGCGGCATAAGCCTGGGCAACGCCGTGCAGCGTCAGTTCAAGTTGAATCTGGTCGTAACGTTCTTCTTTGATCAGGCGATCCTGCTCCTGCCTGCTTTTCTTTGAACGTCCTTTGGTCGCAGCCTTCCTTGCCGTTTTGGGGGCGCTTTTCAAAGGTTCGGCAGAGCCGTCCAGTCGGTCACCGACCATGATCGAGTCGAGCCTGCGCAGACCGTAGTCGGCATAGTCTTGTGAAATCTCGAAGCCGAGATAGCTCCGCCCGAGCTTTTTAGCGACCGCGAGAGTTGTCGCACTGCCCGAGAATGGATCGATCACAAGATCGCTGGCGTTGGAGCATGTCCGAACGATGCGTCCGAGAAGTTGTTCGGGCATCTGGCATCCGTGAAAGCCGGCACGTTCCTTGAAGGTTCCTGCGACACGCGGAAAGTACCAGGTATCTTCGTCCTTTTGAAAACTTTGTGCGATGTCCTGAGGCCGCAGGGTGAACGTGTTGTTGATATCGGCTGGCGGGGTGAGTTGATCGGGGCTCCACGTTCCATCATCGTCGCTGACCAGTTCGGCAACGATGTCAGCCGGGCGGATGATCCATGTGTCATCGGGCAGCCGACCGTTTGGGTTGGCACGTTTGTCGTTGTAAACGAGTTCTCGTGCGGATGGGACTCGGTTGTCGAGGTTGTCGCTGAGGAAGGTGAAGTTTTCCGGATCCTTCACGAAGTGAAACAAGTGCGCGTGCGATCGTGTGAATTTGTGCGAGCAATTCACTCCGAATGTGTAGTACCAGATGACCCAGCTTCGGCAGTGAAAGCCGATTTCCTGACTGATGAGCTTCAACTCCGCCGCGTATTCATCGCCGATTGCCAGCCAGAATGTTCCGTCGGGCTTCAGGACTCGCGAAACGGCTTTGATCCATTGCTCGGACCATTCGAGGTACTGCTGCTTTTCCAGTTTGTCGTCGTAGACGTCGTACTCGTAGCCGATGTTGAAAGGCGGGTCGGCGAAGGCCAGGTCGACGGAGCCCTCAGCAAGAGCATTCATAGCCTGAACACAGTCGCCCAACTGGATTGTGTTCAGATTGGCATCCATCAGAGAAACTCCGTGTTGAAACGCTCCACGATAATTTGTCACACGACGCGGGAATGATATCGAAGGGCGAGGAGCGGGCAAACCCGGTCGCGGCATCCAGGGGCATTACGATGTGAGAACCCACGTTCTTTGACCCGGCCAGAGATTGTCGAAAGAATACTGAATTGATTGACCAGAATTTAATGGGGAATTGCACGTATGAGATACCTGATTGGCTTTATTATCGTTGGAGTTTTCGCCGCGACCAATTGTTTGCAGGCGGAAGCCGTATCTGCGAAACCGAATTTTGTGCTGATCTACATCGACGATATGGGGTACGGAGACATCGGTCCGTATGGCTCAAAGTTGAATCGGACGCCGAATCTTGATCGGATGGCTGCCGAAGGGATGAAACTGACCAGCTTTTATGCGGCGCCGGTTTGTTCGGCGTCACGGGCTCAGTTGTTGACCGGTTGCTACGCACCTCGAGTTTCAGTGCCGGGTGTCTTCTTCCCGGCCGGGCCGAAAGGGTTGAGTCCTCGGGAGCGGACTGTCGCTGAGTATCTGAAAGAACTTGGCTACTCGACGACGTGCATTGGCAAGTGGCACCTGGGTGATCAGCCGGAATTCCTGCCGACGAACCAGGGATTCGATCATTATTTCGGAATTCCCTACTCAAACGACATGCAGCGGAACTCGCTGGAAGATGGTCGTCGCGTCACGCCGCTGTTGCGCGATGACAAGGTCGCCGAGTTGCTCGAAGATGATGGGCAGCGTCGCGTGACTCGTGAGTACACCGAAGAAGCGGTGAACTTCATCGAAGCGACATCCGACAAGCCGTTCTTCCTTTATCTGCCTCACACGGCGATGCACGTCCCGCTGTTTCCGCACGAAGACTTTGCCGGCAAGTCGAAGAACGGCACGTACGGCGATTGGGTCGAAGAAGTCGATTGGAGCGTCGGCCAGATTCTGGACGTTCTGCGACGAAAGAAGATCTTTGAAAATACCCTCGTCATCTTTACAAGCGACAACGGGCCGTGGGCATCGAAGGGGGCGGCAGGTGGAGTGGCCGGTCCGCTGCGAGGCAGCAAAGGCTGCACGCTGGAAGGCGGCGTTCGCGAGCCAACCATCGCCTGGTGGCCAGGCACGGTTGCAGCGGGCAGCAGTTGCGACGCCGTTTGCGGCACGACGGACGTTTTGCCGACATTCGTCAAGCTGGGGGGCTCGGACAGTGGCAAGCCAGTGCCGGGGGTGAAGATCGACGGAAAGGATATCTCGCCAATTCTACTGGGTAAGACAAAAGACTCACCGCACGAAGCCTGGTTCTACTATCAGGGAACGACGCTTCAGGCCGTTCGGTCCGGTCCGTGGAAGCTGGCGGTCACTCCGCAGTCCATCGGGATGGGGATGAAAGATCGACCTGCAGACCTGAATTCGCGAGAACCTCGCCTTTACAACCTTGATGAGGAAATCGGTGAGATCAGCAATCTGGCTGACAAGCATCCGGAAGTTGTGGCCCGTCTGCAGAAACTGATCGACGGAATGGTCGCCGACATTGGCAGTGGAAAACCCGGCCCCGGAGTTCGTCCTGCTGGACAGGTCGAAAATCCAGTCACGCTGTACCCAACTCAACCGCGGAAGCCAAGAGGGCGACCGACAAAGAAAGCGGCAGGCAAGTCGCTCGATTGGAGCAAGGTCAAACTCGGTGATGTGTACTCATCCGGTTCCGCGCCGGCGATCGCTCGGAAAGCATTCACGATTAGTTGCTCAGTAGTGCCTGTGGATGGAAAAGCCGGCGAGGGTGTCATCGTCGCACACGGAGGCTCGGCAATTGGGTATTCGCTTTACGTGAAAGACAATTTCGTTGTGTTCGCCACGCGGCAGGGTAATGACACTGTCAGCCGAGTCGCAGTACCAGTTGGCAAAGGTGGCTCGATGAGTATTCGTGCCGGGCTGAGCAAAGACGGCACGCTGAGTCTGGCTGTCAACGCGGGTGAGACGGCGAAAGCAAAGTCGCCGGGCCTGCTGAAGAATCATCCGCAGGAAGATTTGAGCATCGGCCACGACGATCGGAATCCGGTCGATCCTGAGTCACCGACGAAACCGTTTATAGGTCTGTTGATGTCGCTGATAATGGTAGTCGAGTGACACCGGCAGCCCAGCAGTGTAAACTGATGTTTTCATTGGGTGGCTGGGTAGAAAACATGAGCGATCAGATTCAGAGTACTCTGCTTGAGCAATTCGGGTTTGCTGAGTTTCGGCCGGGGCAATTGCAGATCATCGAGAATCTGGTTGCCGGGCGGTCGTCGGCCGCGGTCTTTCCGACTGGTGGTGGCAAGTCGCTTTGCTATCAATTGCCGGCGTTGTTGCTGCCGGGCGTGACGCTTGTTGTCTCGCCGCTGATCGCTCTGATGAAGGATCAGATTGACGCGTTACTGGCTCGAAACATCTCAGCGGCGCGGCTGGATTCGACGCTGAGCGTTGACGAGTATCGAGTCGTGACGCGGCGACTGCGCAGCGGTGAATTGAAACTGCTGTACGTTGCGCCGGAGCGTTTTACAAACGAGCGATTCCGCGGACTTCTATCGCAAGTTAATGTGTCTCTGTTTGCGGTCGACGAGGCACATTGCATTTCAGAGTGGGGGCACAACTTTCGACCGGACTATCTCAAGCTGGCGAAGTTCGCGGACGAGTGCAACGCCGATGCCGTGCTGGCTCTCACGGCGACCGCAACGCCGCAGGTCCTGACGGATATTTGTAAGTTCTTCACGATCGAATCTGAATGTGCCGTACGAATTCCGTTCTACCGTTCGAATCTTACGTTGCTCAGTGAGGTTGTCGAAGAAGTCGACCGCGATCGACTTCTCATTTCAAAACTGAAAGTCAGGCACGCAGGACCGACCATTGTTTACGTCACGCTGCAACGGACGGCCGAAGAAGTGGCGGTGAGGCTTGCGGAAGCAGGTTTCTCGGCAAAAGCCTATCACGCAGGCATGAAGGATGACGAACGCGTTGCTCGACAGGACTGGTTCATGTCTTCAGACGATTCGATCATCGTTGCGACGATCGCGTTTGGAATGGGAATCGACAAATCAGATATACGTTATGTTTACCACTACAACCTGCCAAAGAGTCTCGAAAACTATTCTCAGGAAATTGGCAGAGCAGGACGGGACGGTGAAACGTCCATTTGTGAACTGCTCTTCTGCCCGGCTGATCTAAACACGCTGGAAAATTTCATTTTTGGAGACACTCCGGAACGGGAAAGCGTGGCTGGACTTATTGGGAAAATGCTGGAGTCCGATGACGAAATCGCGGTTAGTCAGTATGCACTCTCGAATTCGATCGACATGCGACCTTTGGTGATGCGCACGCTGATCACCTACCTGGAACTCGATGGCTGGATCGAAGAAACGACGCCAATTTATTCGCAGTACCAGTTCATTCCGTTACAGACGTCTGAGCAGATTCTGTCCAACTTTGATGACCAGCGTCGACAGTTCCTGACGACCGTTTTCAAGCAGGTTACGAAGTCAAGAAAATGGTGCACTGTCGATATCGATCAGGCGGCGAGAGAGGCCGGCTCCGACCGAATGCGAGTCGTCAAGGCGTTTGATTATCTAGCTGAGCAGGGCATGATCGAGCTGAAGCCGAGCGGCCTGATGCATCGCTACCGACGGTTGAAACAAACGGACAATCCCGCCCCGGTGATCGACGATCTTTGCGATCGGATGAAGCGTCGAGAAAAACGGGATCTGGAACGACTGGGCGACGTGATCGACCAGGCAACGGCCACAGGCTGTCAGGTGTCGAGACTCGGTGCCTACTTCGGCGAACCGCTGGAACACGACTGCGGCCACTGCTCGCAGTGCCTTGCCGATGCGCCCGTTACGGAAGATGTCTCACGTCCGCAGCCGGAGATGTCGGAATCACTCTGGCAAAACGCCGAGGAGGTTCGAGACCAGAATCGGGATGCTCTCGGCTCGCCGTCGCGTCTCACTCGATTTCTCTGCGGCATCGGCTCGCCGAAACTGACCCGCGCAAAGCTGACAAAGAACCCACTGTTCGGCGTATTCGAAAGCGTGTCGTACCGAGCAGTTCTGGAACGTGCCGACGAGCTATTCTCGGCCGAATGACAAGACCAACGCAGAGATCGCTGAGGCCCCGCAGAGGAAACGAAAATGTCTCCCATTCCTCTGCGTGTTTTGCCTCTGCGATCTCTGCGTTCAAAAGTCAGCCTGACAGGCTCAGGCGATCTCCGCATGGCCCATCGCATCCACTATGTCTTGTAAATCTTGTGACGAGGACGGTCGGAGAGGATTTGTTCCTTGCCCCAGTTCGTCACTGCTCGGAAAGCGTCGCTCTGGATGAAGGCAGAGAAAGCGGCTTCGTCCGACCACTCGCTGGTGATCAGGTAAGACGCGCTGTCTTTGACGTCTTTCCACAGGGTGGATTCGGTGTGCCCTTCGGCAGCGTTCAAAGCGTCAATGACGCCAGCAAACTTGTCTTCGAAGTCCTGCTGTTTTCCCTCGATGACGTGGTAGTTCATTCCAACGGTAATCATCTGTTTGTCTTCTCCTGTGGTAGTTCAAAAAGTTGTGATATGCAGGATCGTAGCAGGGTTCGGGCAGAATGGCTCCTCATTCGAGGCAATCGATTTCGACCCGAATCTCTAATCCGTTATGCGGAATCGTCTACCTCAGAATCACGTGGTTCCCACGCTCGTTCGCCTTCGGTTGCACGCCGAATATCGTCCTGAGAGAGAGCTCGCAAACCACAGTGAGCACAACGATCGGCGACCCGAGATGGAAATCGGAAGCCGAGTACAGTCCTGTATGCGAATGGTTGATTGCATTGCGGACATCGTGTTTCGAATTCTTTGTTGCCAATTGTGACGAGCAGAATTGTCATCACGACCCAGGAGATTACTCCAAAGTGTGGCTCGATGAATCCACTGCCCATTCCGATTCCGAAGAGCATGTGCGCGAAGAGAAAAAGTGCCCCCAATTGCATCGTTAGCCCGTGGGATTTTCGAAGCGTGTTGAGATCATCCATGTGCCGAAGGAAGTCAATGATCTCTTTGGAAGTAGGGGCAGGGCGGTCAAGATCTTCAATCCTCGCGCCGATAGAAACGCCTGCCCCACACGATGAGCATCGCCCATTCCAGAGTTGGAAGGGCCGAATACTGACTGCCTTTCAACATTTTGTGCAGGTTCTTGGCATTGGATTTGTGGCTTGTGTGGGGAAACCGTCTGGAAGTGCCGTTAAGCTGTTTCGCAATTCGGATGCTGATTCAGCTGCGTTTCGGTCTCATCCGACGATTATTTAGTGAAGTCTGATGCGCTCGACATTTGTCCGCCAGAAACCTTTGAAAGTCGAATCCATTGCGGCGTCCTATTCGAATTCAGATTCTGCTGCCGTTTTCGGCGACGATGGTTGCGGCCGTTGCGATTATCGCGATGACCTCGGCCTGGTTGGCGGTGCGTCGGACGGAAGAGCAGACGCTGCTGAGGATTCAGAATGTCGTCGAGACGTTGTCTGATTTCAGGCTGACATACACAGACGCGATTCTGGAAAAAATGAGCGGGTTGTCCGGGGCGGAGTTCCTGGCACTCGATCGTGACGACCGACCAGTGGCGTCGACATTAGGCGGTCCGGAGGAGATTGCACAGGCTGCGAGATCTGCGCCTGTGATCTCTTCAGAGAGTTCGATGACCCAGCTTCCTCGGGTTGATACCGAGTTGGGGGCGTGTTTTGCGGCTCGCGTTGCAGCGGAACGAGCCGGGCCGGTGACAACGTTGCTTGTGCTTTATCCCGAAGCCAGTTGGAAGGAAGCTCGCTGGACGGCCATCTGGCCGCCGCTGGTTGTGGGGAGCGGGACGGTGATCGTGATGGCGTGCATTTCTGCCTGGCTGGCGGATCGGATTTCTCGTCGGATCAACGGCGTGCGAGCGTTGCTGGAAGAAGTTGCCGCTGGCCGTTTTCCTGACAAACCGGACGTTGGGGCCGACGAGTGTGAGCGGCTGGATGAGGTCGACGATCTGATTGCTTCAGCAGGCAGCCTTTCGGAGCAACTCAAAGAACTACGGCACACAATCCAGCACACCGAACGAGTTCGTTTGCTGGCTCAATTGGCCGGCGGTCTTGCTCATCAGTTGCGGAACGCCGTGGCCGGCGCACGCATGGCAGTGCAGCTTCATCAGAAGCGATGTCTGCTTAGTTCGGATGTCGCAACCGGCGCTGCAGAAGCGAAGAGCGACGACACGTTGAACGTTGCGCTGCATCAGCTCTCGCTGACGGAAGAACAAATTCGAGGCCTGCTGTCGCTAAGCCGGCAGGAAGTCGAGCCTGTTCAATCGACGAAGCTGACCGACGCCGTTCGAGAAATTGAGCGATTGATCTCCGTGCAGTGTGAGCATTTTCGAGTGACACTTCTGGTCGATGTTCCGGAAGGTGCTGCACGGGAGATTGCGGATGCTGATGGATTTCGCACCGCGGTTTTGAATCTTTCACTCAATGCACTGGAAGCGGCGGGCGAAGGTGGTCGAGTCGAGATCGTCGTTTTGCCTGAGCGTGAATCCAACGAGGACGAGCTTCCGGCTGAGTCCGCATCGGACAACCGTTTGTATCAGCGGGCGATTGCCGTTGAAGTCAGAGATTCAGGTGACGGCCCCGCGTCTGAGATCAGCGATTCGCTGTTCGAGCCGTTTGTAACGTCGAAACCGGAAGGTGTTGGACTTGGCTTGGCGTTAGCGAAGAGCGCGGCGGAGACCGCCGGTGGTAAATTGTCGTGGGAACGTCGCGACGGATTGACGGTGTTTCGGTTTTCTGTGCCGGCTCAGCGTGTTGCGGCTGAATTAGAACTTTCCAGCCGAGAGGTTTCGTAAGTCATGAGCCATGTTCTGGTCGTCGATGACGAACCTGCGATCTGCTGGGGATTTCGCGAATTGCTTCGTGGGGAAGGTCACGAGGTGACGATCGCTTCGTCGGCCGAAGAGGCTCTGAAGGTCGCTCCGAAGTGTTTGCCTGACACGATTGTTCTGGATGTTCGTTTGCCTGGCATGGATGGACTGTCTGCTTTGAAGCAGCTTAAAGCGAAATCTAACGATGCTCCGGTCGTGGTGATGACCGCGTTTGGCAACCTGGAAACGGCTGTTCGAGCGGTCGAGGAAGGCGCGTTTGACTATCTCACGAAACCGTTCGAGTTGTCGGACGCCAACGATGTCGTTCGTCGGGCGCTGGAGCATCGTCACGCGACGAGGACTGCCAGTCCCGAGGGCGATTCCGATGACGCTGCACTGGCAGAAACGATTGTTGGTTCTTCACCTGCGATGCAGGCCGTGTTCAAACAGATTGCGTTTGTCGCTCAGTCGGACGCTCCAGTTCTTATTACAGGTGAAAGTGGAACGGGGAAGGAACTTGTCGCGCGGGCCATTCATCGACACAGCCCTCGAAGTTCCGAGCCATTTATGCCGGTCAGTCTCGCGGCGATGAATGAGGCATCGGTGGAGAGTGAGTTGTTCGGCCATGTCAAAGGTGCGTTTCTCGGCGCGACCGGCGAGCGGAAAGGGATTCTGGAGATCGCCGGAAGTGGGACGATCCTGCTTGATGAGATTGGCGATGTGCCCACCGCCGTGCAGCTCAAACTTCTTCGGACGATTGAACATCAGGAGATCGTCCCAGTTGGGTCTGCAGAGCCTCGACAGTGTGGATTTCGAGTCGTGGCCGCAACGAACCGTGACCTCGGGAGGTTGATCGAAGAAGGGCTGTTTCGAGAAGACCTCTACTTCCGATTGGGCGTAGTGAAGATCGAGTTACCACCGCTGCGTGAACGTCCCGAAGATATCCCCGATCTTGCTCGGCATTTTTTGAGCCTCATGGCAGGAAAATCGACGGACGGCACGCTGTCGTCGTCGGCGTTGCTGGAACTTAGTGGTCGACCCTGGCCGGGCAATGTGCGTGAGCTTCGGAACGCGGTCGAGCATGCGGCCATCATGTCGCGTGGCGGTACGATTGAGGCTTCTCATCTTCCGCCCGCCGACTCGACAACGACGCGGTCGGCATCGAGCAGTGATGTGCTGCAGCGTGAGATTGTCCGGTGGGCATCCGAGCAACTTCAGCCGTTGGACGGTGCCGATTCCGAGGCCGCTCTTTACGAAGACGTGCTGCAATTGGTCGAGCCGCCGTTGTTGAACGCGGTGCTCGCTCATTGCCGGAATAATCGGGCAGCGGCGGCGAGGCTGCTCGGTCTGCATCGAGCAACTCTCCGGCAGAAGTTGAAGAATCACGGAATCACCGGCGAAGATGATGCGTGATGACGCGAATGACGGGTCACGCTTAAACTGCTGCTCTCGTCGTATGATGAGAGCAGTGTTTGCTTTCAACCGATGAAATATCCTCAATGCAGATGAAGGAGCATCACGATGCAGTTGCTTGAACAATTGACTCAGACGCCTTCTGTTCCTGGTCGCGAGGCCCGCATTCGTGAAGTCATCAAATCATATGTTGAAGATAAGCAGCTTTTCGACGAGCTGACGACTGACGCAATGGGCTCGCTGATTGGTGTTCGGAAAGCTCGACCAAAGGACAGCGAAGATGCTCCCGACAAGCCGCCGCGAGTTATGCTGGCAGCTCACATGGACCAGATCGGCTTTCTCGTTCGGCATATCAGCGACGACGGTTTTGTCCGAGTGATTCCGGTCGGTGGTTTTGACACTCGTAACCTTTTCGCTCGACGGGTTCGAATCTGCACGGCTGGTGGTGAACTGCCCGGTGTGATGAATCCCGGAGGGAAACCAATTCACATCGCTTCGGAATCTGAAAAGAAGAAGGTGCCGGAGATTTCGGAATTCTTTATCGACCTCAGCCTTCCCGGTGACACCGTGAAGGAAAAAGTTCAGGTTGGCGACATGGTGGTGCTGGATGGTCCGTTCTCGGAAGTTGGGAACAGCGTTGTTTCGCAGTGCCTGGATAATCGAGTTGGTTGCTGGGCGCAGATTCGAGCGATCGAGGCCCTTGAGCATCATAACTGCGATATCTACGCCGCGTGGACGGTTCAGGAAGAAGTCGGCTTGAGAGGAGCGTTTCCAGCCGCCTACGAGATTGAACCAGACTATGCGATTGCCTGTGACACGACCCTGTGTTGCAAGATTCCGGGCGTTCCTGACGAAGAGCGAGTCACTGTCGCCGGCGATGGCCTGTGCCTGCACATCATGGACTCATCGATGATCGGCGATATTGCCTTGATCGAGGAAATTGAAGCCGTCGCCAGGGACGAGAACATTAAGACTCAGCGGGGCATTCTTGCTCGAGGCGGCCAGGACGGGGCTGCCATTCAGAGGACTCGGCGAGGCGTGCGAACCGTTGCCTTTGCCTGCCCGATAAAATATATCCATACGATTACAGAGATGGCGCATAAGGATGACCTGGCTGCGTATCCGGCGCTGCTGACTGCCTGGCTGAAGTCGCTGTGAGTTTTAAGAGGCGGCGGGAGACGTTTGTTATTTCCGATTGCTAAGGTCGATTTCATCCAGATGCGGCTTTATTCAATCCGTCGGACGATTCCGCCATACCAGGGTCGGATGACGCCGTCAGTTTCGACGTTGATGGCGCCAGTGTCAGAAATTCCGCGACACAGGCCTGCGATCTGGCGGTCGCCGGATTCGATCGAAATCTGATGTCCGGTCAAAGTGCATTGCTGCTGCCAGCGCTCGCTGAGATTCAGTGACTCGCTGCCGAGGTGACGGATCAGTGTTTCGAAATGCTGGAGGAACTTCAGCAGCACGTCAGACGGGCTGAATTCATTGTCAGTTTCGTCAACGATTGAAGTGGCGATTTTTCGTACTTCTTGCGGTGCCTTGCTGAGTGAATTGGCAACATTGATGCCGACTCCGATGACTAGTTCAGATGTTGAGCCTTTCGGCGGTTCTACGAGGATGCCGCAGATTTTTCGACCGTTCATGAAAACGTCATTCGGCCATTTGAGGCCAACCGTTTGATGCGGTGCGAATTCTGCCAGCATGTCGGCAACTGCGATGGCGGTTGTCAGCGAAACGAGAGGCCATTTTTTGTGGACGACTGAAAAATCTGCCGGCATCAGTCGAAGTGAAAACGTCAAGGATCCGTCGCGAGCCCACCATTGATTGTTGCCGCGACCGCGACCGCCGGTTTGCGAATCAGTGAGCACCAGCGTCGAAGACTGATTGTCAGCCGTCAGCGAGAGCGCAAGGTCGTTTGTCGAGACACATTCGCGACGGAATTCGACTTCGTTAATGAACGAATCCTCGCGCAGACGTTCCAGGTCAAACCACCGCGATGTAAAGTCGGCGGAAATCGTCATCGCTACTTCGGCAGGTCTGTTTGAAGATTAATCGTCGCGGCACCGTCAGTCGTGATTGCAATCGGTAGCAACCATCGGGATGTGTGCAGCTTGCAAAGGCCACCCACACCTCCGCGGCAGAACGAGTAAGTCACTGACAGTTGCAGTTGGGCAGAACCTTCAGACGCAGCCAGCGGAATCGCAAAGACAGCGGTCTCGCCATCAACTTTCCCCTTAATGCTCTTTCCGAGGTGTTCTTCTGCGATCAGGGGCTGTTTCCCTTTGGCGAAAAGTTTTGCACGCAGCGGCGCTAGGTTGTTCAGTTTGTAGCCATCAGGAATCTGTAGATCGACGGCCAGAATTACTGTCTCGCCGGCGGCAATCTTTTGTGGCGTTACCTGTAGAAGTTGAGCTTTGTCTGGCTTATCGCCCACTGATATTCGGACTGACCTGGTCGGTTCCGAAAGACCGACGATTTCGAAGTTCGACGCCTTCTGGGTTTTCATGTCGATGGTAATGAGCCGATGGTTGTTTGTGTCGGCAACATAAAGCGTGTCACCTGAAATGGTCATGCCAGCTGGTTCGTGAAGTTGCAACGGTTCCAGGTCGGTTCCTGTTTTACCTGTGCCTGAAATTGTTGTGACTTCTCGCTTGGCGACGTCGATGACTTTGATCTTATGATTGTATGCGTCAGCGACAAAGACCTTTCCGTTTGAGTAATGAACCCCCAGCGGATGCTGCAGTCGGGCTTCTGAACCGACGCCGTCGCGATCGCCGAATTCAAACAGAGTGCGGCCGTTGGGAAGGTCGTGGGCTCCGACGATGGTTGTGACCTTGCCTTTCGGGTCGACTGAAACCTGGCGAATTGATGATCCTTCGCTGTCAGCGACGTAGATGAACTTGCCATCACTGGAGATGCCTGACGGTTGTGCAAGGGCTGACTGGTCAAGTGGTCCGTCGATGATGTCTTCGCGTCCGGTGCCAGCGAAAGCTCCGATATCGTTTGTACCGATTTCGTGAGACCACAACTGGTGAGGCCCAGCCATCGCGATGAATAAAGTACCGTCTACGATTTCCAGGTCCCACGGACTGTTTAAGGCCGTTGACTTAAGAGTGCCGCCTTGAGTTCGTCGTCTATCCTGCATTCCTGTTCCGGCGAGGGTCGACACTTTTTTAGTCTTCAGATCGATAGTTCGCAGAAGATGGTTTTCTGTGTCGGCGACGTAGAGGGTTTCGCCGTCCAGGGCCATTCCTTGCGGATGGTCGAATGATGCTTCGGTATAGCCGCCGTCTTTGGCTCCGATCTGCCCGTTGCCGATAACATCGATCAGCTTGCCGCCGAGTGTTGAAACAACGATGCGATTGTGATTGCTGTCGGAAATGAAAAGTCTGTCGCCATTTGTGTCAGCCAGGAGTTTTCCCGGGAACTTCAGCGGGCCGGACTTCATACGGTCTCGTTCGAGGTCGAATCGCACGGGCGTTTTGTCGAGTGTCCCCTTGGCACTGTGCCAGACGATTAGTTTTTCGACGATCACGTCGAGCAGTTCGCGATTGCCTTCGCCGGAAACGTATCCGCAGTAGTTTCCTTCCGGATCAATCAGAATGAGTGTCGGCCACGAGCGGGCTCCCATTTTTCGCCAGACGATCATCTCGGAATCGTTAATGACCGGATGCTCGATTTCGTACCTGACAATCGCGCGTCGGATTGCTTCAGTGTCTTTCTCGTTGTCGAACTTTGCGGAGTGGCAGCCGATGACGACTAGTTCGTCAGGATACTTCTGCTCGAGATACTTCAGGTCCGGCAGAACGTGGATGCAGTTGATACAGCAGTAAGTCCAGAAGTCGATCAGGACGACTTTACCACGCAGGTCTTTGAGTGATATTTCTCCTGACGTATTAAGCCATGCTTCTCCGCCATCGAGACTGGGGGCTGGAAACCGATTCGGAAACGGATTCTCCAATGGCTTGCCATCCGGGCCGATGACCGTGTTCTTCGACGTGGTCTCGTCGGGAGCCTTCGCAGCGTCATTCTTTTTTTCGGTCTGCTGCTCGTCGCCGATGGCGAAGCTGGTTCCGACGACTGCGAATCCAAAAACTGTCAGAGCGACGACAATGATTCCGACGAGAATCTGCGATGTTCGAGAAGGCTGAAATGCGTCAGATTCGTCGAGTGGGCGAACGGCTTCGGATGTGTCGAGGTGAGAAGAGGTGGGCATTGAGGGCTCCGCAGCAGGATGGAACTCGTTATGGATGAACGCTCGGGAAAATAACGTTCATTGGCAGTGGGATTTGGAAGTTAGGTTCGGATCACAGGCCGCCGACATTGTAGCTTCAAACATGGCAGATAAACGGCGTCGGTCAGGACGGCTACTCTCCGGGAGTGAAGTCAAGAACTCGGACTTTGTCGAGGCTCGGCTTCAGCACTTCGACGAATGCTTCGTGGTCTGCGTGAGGAAGGTATGTCTCTCGTCCGGCGGCGTCTGCAAACGTCACCATGAAGCAGTGCGTGAATTCGTGGCTGTGACTTTCTGGACTGTTGTTTTTACCCCATTCGAAGGCTTTGATCGTATCGATCTTTGATGGCAGGGCGGCGAAATCTTCTTCCACTTTTTTGACGGATTCAAGGGACGCGTCATCTTTGAACTTGAAGAAGACTGCGTGCTTAAGTTCATTCTCCATTGTTTTCTGCGGAGTTCCCCAGTAGTCGATGACAAAGACATTGTCTTTGTGAGGCTGCAGCACGTCGCCGAAAGCTTTGTGATCGGGATGCGGCAGGTATTTGGCCCGACCAGCTTCGTCTTTGAACGTCAGGAGGAAGCAGTGTGTGAATCCGTCGTCGTGGTCTTCCGGGCTGTTGTTGGTTCCCCACTGGAAGTTGAGGATTGAGTCAATCTTTGAGGGCAATTCGGCAAAGGCGGCAATGACCCCCTTGATGTCATTTTCCGTTGCTGTTTCTTTGAACGAGAAGAAGACCGCGTGGCGAAGGACCTGTCCGGAATGATCTTCCTCAGACGCTTCGGCTGGTTCCGTTGCATCGATGGATTCAACGATTAAGTCGGTCACGGTCGTTTCTTCCTGAGGGTCGGTTAATGATGATGGTTCGGGGGATGCGGCGGGACCGCAGGATACGCAGGTAACAATGGCCAGACAGCACAATACAGTGGAAGCCAGTTGGATTGGACGCATTTCAGGTGGACCTTTTCTGCAGCTTTGTGAGGGCATGATTCTGCGAGATGCCTGCAGCTTGCCCCGTCAACAGGACCATTGAGTCTCGATTCAGATGGGATGAGCTCAATCGAACTCTTAAGGGTAACTGAACCTGGCAGGAATTCGTACGCAACCGACTCCTTGATCTGGTGCGTGAACCTGACAAGAATCACAGACCGACTTTGTGCAAAAGATGCTGGTATGCCCGACGCACGATTTCACAAGGTGGCTCCAGAACCAATTTCATCAAGAGCTAATAGTCTGAATTCCTGTGAATGCGACTGCTCATCCAGCTACAACATCATGTCTCGCGCGAGTCGCGCCCGGACTTGTTGGCTTTCTGCACTTCTTTACGCTGGGGGCTGCACTGCCGTTGTTGCCGCTCTATCTGAGGGGGACTCTGGGGTATTCCTGGACGTTAAGCGGTGTCATCCTCACTGCGATTCCGTTTTCACTATTGATCGCTCAGATTTTCGTGCGATCACTGAGTCGATTTGGAATCGACGTACGGCTTGGACTTGCTGTGAGTCACCTGATGGCTGCTGGCGTTGCGATGGCGGCAGCTTTTCGAGGAGAACTAACAGCGGATGCGACCAGTGACTGGCGATACGTTTTCGGATTTACGATTCTGTATTTTTCGCTGCTCGCTCCATCAGTGTCATCGATTGCTCGCGTGGGCGATGCGGCCACGTCTTCCGGTCGTTCGGTGATTCGACTGTGGCGAGTCTGGGGAACAGTTGGATTTATCGCTCCGGCCTGGTTGTGCGAGTCAGGGCTGATCCGCTTTCCAAACCTTATGCCCATGATCGAGTCGCACGAAATCCTGATTCCGGTTGCCGGTTGGGCGGGGCTGGCGACGGCATTTGCGGCGATTCTTCTACCGGAGATCGAACTGGAGCCTGTCCAGCATGCCGGAGTAGGTCCGGAGACGGACGATGTATCAACGATCCGGCTTGGCGTGTTTCTGGCGGCGGCTGTGCTGATGGTCGTTGTCGTTCAACGATGCCATTACTTTTGGAACGCGCCGTTCTTCCAGTCGATTCTGAATGCCCACGCTGTGGAACGTCAGTTTGTGTATCGATTGACGGTGTCTGATCAAGTGTTTGAGTTGATCGGACTGTTTCTGCTTGGCACGGGTGTGATGAGGTTCGGTACGCGAACGATGCTCATTGTTGGAGCGACAGCCTGGCTCGGTCGAGCGATTCTGCTGGCCTGGTTGTCGCAGTCGTCGCCATCTGGACAGGTCGCAATGGCGAGTTTGTTTGGGGCACAGATCCTGCAGGGTGTCGCGATTGCCGCGTTCTTTGGGACGCTTGGCGTAATCCTGAAGTTGCACCACGGAGTCTCGGCGTGTCGTTATCAGATGATGCTGGTTTCCGTTGGCGGAATTGTCGGGATGCTGGTCAGCGGTGTCATCGCGGATGACATTCTGGCCGGAACGCCCGGCTTTGTAATTAATGAGCTGCCCGGGCTTATTGGCATTTCGAGTGCTGATGCACCTGACAGTGCACGCTGGCTGCAAGGCTGGTCGGGAGTGTGGTGTATCTCCGCCGTGCCTTGTCTGCTTGCGATTCTGTTGGCCGGCCTATCAAAGACGGGAAGCGTTTCGCTTGACCGTATGCGATGACCAGACTGTCCTCGCGTTTGCGATGCCCAATATTCAGGATCAGACTTTGAGCGGAATCCACTTTCGCAGTTTCGCGCTGAGGTCGTCCGCCGTGAACGGTTTCACGAGGTAATCCGAAACTCCAGCTTCGATGGCGACGATGACTCGGGAGCGTTCTGACTCAGTCGTGATCATGACGATCGGAATGTCTTTATTCGTTGTGCGAACTTCTTTCACAAATGTCAGGCCATCCATCACAGGCATGTTCTGGTCTGTGAGAATGATGGCGAATGTGTCTGCGCGGTAGGCTTCAAGTGCGACCTGTCCATTTTCTGCCTCGACAACGTCGTCTGGAGACACTCCGAGTTTTAGCAGGCAACGTTTCTGGATAGCTCGCATCGTGCCCGAATCGTCAACGAGAAGGATCTTCATGTCTGATGCCCTTAAGAAAACCTATGAGAATCATTCGGTATGTGGACGCGGCACCCCTGCGGAAGGACGTGCGTCAGAAATTCACTCGCAACCTCTCTGTGTCGCCCGGAGCGGCGAATTTATGCTAAGGGTGGATACTTCGAAACATAGCTTTTGCCTGACGTATGGCGTCCGGTTCGGTGATTCCCCGTGTTGAAATATTTCAATTACCGAGAAATACCTCCCGCGAGGATTCAGTCGTCTGGAGAAGTGAGTCCGATGTCTACGCAACAGGTCGATCGCCCGTTAACCTTGAGTAACTTCGTTCCCAGATGTCACTATTTCAGGAAACATCCGATGAAACACGTTTGCCATGTACTCACGATTCAGCTGTGTGTCGGATTACTGTGTGTCGGAGTCGTTCAGGCTGAAGAGAAAGCTTCTAAGGTGAAGTTAGACGTGCCAAAGTCGGCTGGGCAGGGACACATCGGCGTTGGTGCGGCTCCAATTAAAGGCGCTGAGATTTTGATTGACGGCTCGCGCAAACGACTTGACGACAGATGGACCTATTGGGAAGGGCCTCGCTTTGCATCGTCGCTGCCGATCAAATGGAAAATTGTCAACGACCCGGTTGATAAAGGGTCAGTCGTGATGACCGATGATCCCGTTGCTGCCGGTGGCAAATACGGGACCGCTGACATTGTCACGAAGAAGAAGTATCGTGATTTCAGGCTGCACGTCGAATTTCTGATTATGAAATCCGGCGGCAACAGCGGCGTCTACCTGCAGAACCGGTACGAAATCCAGGTGCTCGACGGCGACAAATCGAAACATGGCATGGGGGCCGTCATCAACGAAACCGAGTCGCCTTACTTTGCTTACAACGGTGTCGGAAAATGGAATTCGTACGACATCAAGTTCCGAGCGGCACGATTCACCAACGGAAAACTAACGGAAAATGCGTTGGTCTCGATGTATTTCAACGGACGGAAGGTCCACGACAACGTCAGGATTTACAAAGTCTGGGGCGGACCCAATTCCGGTATCGATGGCGGGAACGACGGCGGCAAAGGAATCACTGACGTCCCAGGCGGCCTGAAGCTGCAATGCGAAGGTCACGATGTTCGCTATCGGAATACCTGGATCAAAGAGCTGACACTGAAGGCTAACACGGATTTCTGAAGTCAGCGAATAACGAATTCTGAGCGGTCAATTCAGATTTGGTATTGAATCTGGAATCGCTTTTCGTCGTCGGTTGGCAGCGTCGCTTTGTCTATGCTTTGAGAGCGTAATCAAACGATTTTCTGTCGACAGAATTGTTGGAAACCGGAATGTTGAGGTCGCTTAATGAGTTCGGCAGTTTTCCGTCTTTCGCGTCTGCTCGAAGTCTCTCGATGGTCCGTAAGCTGTGCGATTCTGGGTTGCAGTCGATCTCGCATCTCACAGGTGCGGTTGATTCCCGGCAGCAGCAATGCGACCAATGGGAAGCTTTTGCCCGCTTTCTGCTTCTGACTGTACTTTGTCCTCTACGCGTCGAAGCCGGCCTGGGCCTGGCCAGAATCCAGGAACGACTGGATGAACATTCCGTCTCGAATCTTGATTCGGATCCGTACAGCGAAGACTATCGACAGGTCACCTTGGACCGACACTTCAGGAAGCAGCACGGATTAAATTTGCGTACGGCTTTCCTCAATCGGAAATTGCCATTCGCATGTCTGCCGCCGCGAACCGAGTCGCAGCTCAATAAGAGCATTTTCAAACCCGGCGACATCTTTTCGAGCGTCTTCAAATGGGAAGTCTTTGGCTGGCGAGTTGCGATACTGTTCGAGCTGCTTGCGAAACCCGGCAGTTTCCGTATTCAGGTTGCCAGTCAACGTCGTGGCTCTGAGATGGAGTAACGCTGCATTTCCGGCAACCGTTTCCGAGTGAGGTGGAAGTGACGGATTCTCAATCGCAGCTTCAGGGATGGCTGCGGGGCTAATTGCGACCACGATTTGTTTCGTTTCATCCTGCGCGGCGGTGATCTGGATCGGCTTTTAGATGCTGTGTGAGGTTGGCTATTCGGGCGAACCCGTCGTGGTGCGAAAGTTGGGTCATAAATTGAAAATGACTGGCGAGAAAGTTGAATTGAGGCGGCAAGTTGGCGGCTGTAACTTCAGGGGCAGATGCACGGAAATGTACGACGTTGATGAGTCATCTTGCAGTCGCATACCTTGACGTATTATAGGGCTGCTGGAGATTCCTTATCCCCGCCTGCCGTACCTGTTCATTTAGCTGTTTCCCGATCGCTCGGGTTCTGGAGCTGTTTATGTTTGGTTTGTTTTCACCGAAGTGTCCGCTTGAAATTGGGATTAAAGCATGGATCGAGCGGCGGTTTCGTGATTTGGCGGCCGGTGTCGGTGGGGAGCGAATCCGGCAGACAAAAATTCTGACGCCGGGCGATGCTGACGTGCCGAAGATTGGTTCGGGTAGTGAGCAGGAACTGGCGGCGTTTGTTGCTCAGATCTGCTACTGGATGGATCTTTCAATTGATGATTTTGTGTTGCAAACGACCGAGGATGCGAACCTGGGCGGAGCGTCTGGTGCGTATGTCGGTCCTCAGACCCCGGAAGAGCGGCCTCGACTTGTTCTTGCTCAGTCGCTGCCACAGGATCCGGACAGACTGCTGGCGACGTCGGCTTATCTGATCGGGCATGAAGTTGTGCGGCGAAAGTTTCCCGACATCGCTCGGTCCCAGGATGTTTCGTGGGTCATCGATCTGGTGCCGGCTTGTTACGGGCTGGGAGTCTTTGCGGCAAATTCTCTCCGTCGTAGCGGAGTACCGGGTTGCGGCACAGGCGGTTGCAGTAGTTGCGGGCCGGATGAAACTTCGACAAAGGGGGTGCTTACCCCGACCAATTACGGGCACGTTCTCGCTTTGCTTGCCTGGGTTCGCGATGAAGAGACGCCCGAGTGGGCGACATCGATCAGTCGCGAAGTCGGGCATACGATGGCTCCCAGTCTGAAGTATCTGACGAAAACGGGGGACTGTGTTTTTAACAAAGATGATTTTGGATTGATCCTCGAAAACCGGTCGGTCAGCGACCTTAGAGCGATCTTGAATTCACCGTTGAAAACTCAGCACTTCGAGACGTTGCGCGAGCTCGTTCGTAACTCCGAAGCAGCCGAGGAACTGGCCAATGATATCGAACCGTTTCTTCGCCAACGTGAGACCAGCGTACGTCGACAGGCTGCTGCTGCGTTGAGTTCCGTGCCAAAGCTGACGTCTGACACGTTCCTGGAAATGCTTCGCCTGATGGATGATTCCGAGGGGGCAGTGCGAGGTGCCTTGACCTACGCGCTGCGTCCCGGATGTGGAGAGGAGCAGTTGGCTCTGGAAGCGCTCATGAAGTTGATCAACGATCCGCATTTGACGACCGCTGGGCAGGCCGCGGTTGCTTTGTCGCAGTTTGACGATCTTCCCAACGGATCGTTGGATGCCGGACTGAAGCTCCTGCGTCGAAGCGTTGCCAAGTTGAACGACGACGTGGTTAGTATGGCTCTGGACCTGCTGAAACTTCTGACGGACGATGTTGAATCACTCGTCGCCGCCAGGTTCAACGACGACAGCGATGTGCTGCACATGGTCAACGGTCATCTGCATCCTGAATCCGAGGAAGAATCTCTCAGCCTGCCAATGGCTGTGCCGCCATCAGTGTAGGCTGTCGTCTTGAATGCGGTTTGCGGGCCGAGCTGAATGTCCAGATTCGAACAATGAGCGTCCAGAGCTGAAGTATCACACTGCTCCTGCGGCCTTGGCGCTCATTGTTTGATTGAATATTTAATTGACGAAGCTCGGTTCGTCGCTGTGGCATGTTACGCCGCCTTGTGGTTAATCGTCACTGCTGGCTCTTTACTGGCTTCATCGACCGATGAGGTTTTTGGCACGTCGTTGAGGGCGAAGTTCAGTGC